>JADGOG010000084.1 GCA_017883065.1 Acidimicrobiales bacterium
GCTCATCTCGGTGAGTTTCGGCGACGATTGGCCATGGGCGACCGACGTCCGGGACGCCGGAATCGTGGCGGCCGCTCAGGTATCCAGCGTGGAATCGGCGCGACGGGCTGCCGATGCCGGCGTCGACCTGCTGGTGGCCCGGGGGGCCGAGGGCGGTGGGCACGGCGAGCCGATCGTCGGGACGCTCCCCCTCCTCGAAGGGGTCCTCGACGCGGTCTCTCTGCCGGTGCTCGCAGCAGGCGGGATCTCCTCGTACCGGGGGGTTGCCGCCGTCTTGGCTGCCGGTGCTTCCGGAGCATGGTTGGGCACGGCGTTCGCCGCCTGTCCGGAGTCATTGGCTCCCGATGCCGCACGCCGCTCGCTGCTCCGCTCCAGCGACACGGACACGGTGATCACCAGCGTCTTCGATAGGGCCCTCGGCTATCCCTGGCCGTCTCGTTACCCCGAGCGCGTGCTCCGGAATGACTTCTGGAGGCGCTGGTCCACCCGGGAGGAGTCGGCGGCCACCACTCCGGAGGCGCGTGACGAGCTGGTGGAGGCAAGGGCCGATGGAGACTTCACCATTGCCCAAGTGGACGCCGGCCAGGGTGTCGGACTGCTCACGGAGATCCTTCCCGCCTCCGACGTCGTCGAGCGCCTGTGTGCGGGCGCCATCGACCTCTTGGGGTCCTGGGGGCCCACGGGCGGAACGTCGACCGGTCAACGCTGAGGGCCGACTCGAGCGGCCCGCTTCCCTCGAACGGCAATTGCCCGTGTGGGCGGAGCAGGCCCGGTGCCATGGGCGTCGTCCGCCCCTCCCCCGTCACACCGGGGACTCGACGGTGCCGACTGCGGACTCATCCCACCTGGCGTTCGCGCTTCTCCCAGTAACGCCGCCGGAGTTCGCGCTTCAACGGCTTGAACGCACCGGAGAGCGGCAGGGGACCGTCCCGGAACTCCACCAGCTTGGGCACTTTGAACCCCGCCAGGAACGAGCGTGCGTACTCGATCAGCTCCTCGGCCGTCACCTTCATCCCGTCCTTCGGGACGACGATGGCGAGAACCGCCTCTCCCCACGTTTCGCTGGGGATCCCGATCACCGCGACCTCCGCCACAGCGGGGTGGGTGGCGATGGCGTTCTCGACCTCCGTGGAGTAGACATTCTCCCCGCCCGTCACGATCATGTCCTTGATCCTGTCGGTCAGGTGCAGGAGGTTCTCGGAGTCGAAGAAGCCCATGTCCCCGGTGCGATACCAGCCGTCCCGCATGACCGCCTCGGTCTCGTCGGGCTTGTTCCAGTACTCGCTCATCAGGTTCCCGCCGCGGGCGCACACCTCCCCCGCCTCCCCCTGGGGAACCGGGTTGCCCAGTGCATCGGTGATGCGCAGGTCGACGCCCCACACCGGGCGGCCGGCGGCCTCGAGCCGGCTCCCGTCCTGGCGATGATCCTCGGGGCTGAGAATGGTGAGCACGGATGACGCCTCGGTCATCCCGTATCCCTGGAAGAAGTCGGTGTCGGGGAGCATCTCCAGCCATCGGGTGATCAGGTCGGTCGAGATCGGGGACGCCCCGTAGACAAGCTGTCGCAGCGACTGGAGGCGCTCCGCCGAGAACCCGTCTGCCCGCTCGAGCATCGACATCATGATCGGCACCATCATGGTGGTGTCGATCGCCTCCTCCTCGATCACCCGGAGCACCAACCCGGGGTCGAACAGGGGGATGGTGACCGAGGTGGCACCGGTGGCCGGGATGCCCAGGATGCCCGCCACGACCGCGGCGTGGAACATGGGCGCCTGGAACAAGAAGCGCCGTTCCTCGCGAACCCCGAGCTCGAACAGCACGTGGTAGATGTTCAGGATCTCGGCACGCTGCTGGAGCAGTGCTCCCTTGGGGAGGCCGGTCGTTCCTCCGGTGTACATCAGGACGGCGGCATCATCCTCATCGGGCTCTGGCGGCATGAGCGGCTCTCCGGCCGTCAGGAGGTCCTCGTAGCTCAGGGTACGTGCGTCCCGCCCGGTGATCCCGTCCCCGGGTGTTCCACCGAGGATCACCAACTTGTCGATGGTGGCGCCGGCCTCCTCGCAGGCCCGATCGAGGAGCGGCGCGAACAGCGCATCGGTGAAGACCACCTTCGAGCCGGAGTCTCCGAGGACGTAGGCCAGCTCGGCAGGGCTCAAGCGGATGTTGAGCGGGTTGATGATGCCCGCCCCGAACATCGCCGCGTGGTAGAGCTCGAAGTACTCGTGCCGATTGGTGGCGAGCACCGCGAACCGGTCACCCGGCGCGATGCCGATCTCTGTGCGCATGGCGTCGGCCAATCGCAGGAGGCGGTCGATATGGCTGGCGAACGTACCCTCGTAGCGCGAGCCGTCGCCGGCCACATCGACGAAGATCACCTTGTCAGCCAACTGTTCGGCACGGGACAGCAGTACCCTCGGATACACGAGTTCCTTCATGACGCTCCTCCTCCTTCGACGATCGCCCTCGTCTTCAGCGCCAGCCGTGAATCCCCGTCTCCGCTCCCCCGCCGACCTGGGCCGGCGGCGGCGACACCCCCTGCCACGATCACGTCCCACGCCTTCGCCTGGGACGTCTCGGATGCAAGCGGAACGTCGTTGCCACGCACCAGGTGCGTGAAGCGGCCGAGTACTGGACGACCGGTACCTCCCCACCAACCAGTATCCGCCGGCGTCGGGGGTCGCGGAAGGGCCAGAAGTCCCTAGGGGGTGGAGTCCCCGCCACTCTCCCTCGGATGGAGGTCGAGGAGGCCCCCGACGGGATGGCTGTCCGCCACCAGCTCGAGCACCTCTTCGAATCCCTCACGGAAGCACTCCATGAGCACGTCGTAGTCAGGCACCGCCGCGGCGTCGACGGTGATGCCCACGCAGCACGTTCCGCAGTAGGTGAACAGTGTGACGTTCACCGCCGAGCCGGTCGTCGGCCCGAACGCGTAGTAGCCCGACACCGGAGCTCCACCGAGGTAGAGCTGGATGGTCATGCCGGGGACGTTGCTGGCCAGCAGGTCGATGTGCTTGAGCATGCCCCCGACCACAGCCGAGGGGAGCAGGTTCAACGTCCCGGCGATCGAGTTGGACAGCGGAAGCGCCCGTTCGTGGCGGGCGGCCCGGCATCGGTGGCCGGTGAGGCGCACCCGCTCGGCAGGGTCTGCCGTACCGACGGGCACGCTGAACCGGGCAAGGGTGATCCGGTTGCTGGCTGCCGGGTCGCCTTCGTTGCGGATGGAGATGGGCATGGTGATCCGCAGCTCGTCGACCTCGGCATGGTGACGCTCGTGGTAGCGACGCAGCCCGCCGGTGAGCGAGGCCACGAAGGCATCGTTGAAGGAACCTCCGGCCGACTCCGCTGCTTCCTTCAGATCATGGAAGTTCACGTCGAGCATGTTCAGGCGGCGGTCGAGGCTCCGTGCGGTCATCACCTGGGAGAGTGTGTCGGAGACCGGCTGGACGAACCGGCCCACCGAGCGCGCCGTCTCCACCACATCGGACGTCGTGCCCAGCGGATCGCGGAGGAAGTGCAGCGCTGTGGGCACTGCGCCGGTGAGTCCGTGGCGAATCGTCTCGAAGACGCGGTGGGTGTCGTAGGCGAGTGCATCCCGGACGAGCTCGACGGTGCCGGGCGGGTGCGCATGCTTGGCTGGTGCCGGGACATGGCTCCCCGGATCGGACTGGCTCGTGGTCTCGAACAGCAGGAGGGCCAGTTTGGCGCCGCCGATGCCATCGGTCAGCGAGTGGTGGACCTTCATCACCAAGGCCGATCGGTCGCCGACCAGGTTCTCGACCAACGTGAACTGCCACAGGGGGCGCGAGACATCGAAGCTGCTCATCGCCTCGACCCGGGCGAACTCGATCACCGTGTCCGGAGTGTGGGGTCGAGGAGCATCCATGCGCCGTAGGTGCAGTGACAGGTCGAAGTCCGTGTCGACCCAACGGGGCGAGGCGATCCGGGCCGGCGGCTCGAGCGGTCGCTGTCGGAAGCGGGGCACCATCCGTGTGACCCGCTCCAACCGGGCAGCCAGCATGTCGAAGTCCGGCCGCGCATCCAGCCAGGCGATGGCGACGATGGTCGAACGGAGGCCCGGGTCGTGTTCGAGGTACCACGAGAATGCGTCGCTCTCCCGCATGAACAGTTCGGCTTGCTCGCTCATGGTGACTCCTTACGGCCCACGCTTCCCACTCTCGAACCTACGCCACACTCGCCTTCGGATCTAGGGTCGAAGGTCAGATCCGGAGGGCGGTGGATCACGTCCCGCCGCCTCCGTCGCCGCCCGGTTCCCACGATCCACCAGCTCAGGTGGCCGCAGCCAGGTAGACGGTCCAGCCGACCAGGGTGTCCATCGAGGAGCGGCTCCGGTGGATCCGGAGGATCCGGAGGATCGCGGAATCTACCGACCAATGGCCCTTCTCCCACCGACCCCACCGGCCGTATCCTGCGAAGAGGTAGCTGGATACGGAGGGAGTGGGAAGTGGAGCGGCTGAGTGCACTCGACGCCGAATTCCTGCATATCGAGGACGGGATCGTCCACATGCACATCGCCGGCGCCTGCGTGTTCGCCGATCCGCCGCCTTCGATGCAGCAGATCGAGGCACTGGTGGCCTCGAAGCTGCACCTGATCCCGCGCTATCGCCAGCGCGTCCGACCGGTGCCCCTCGAGCTGGGGAGGCCGGTCTGGGTCGATGATCCCCAGTTCGACCTGGCCTACCACCTTCGCCACACGGCACTGCCCCCACCGGGCGACGATGGGGCGTTCTGCCGTCTGATGGGTCGGCTCATGTCCCATCCTCTGGATCGTGAACGCCCGCTGTGGGAGATATGGCTGGTCGAAGGCCTCGAGGGCGGACGGTGGGCACTGGTGTTCAAGATCCACCACTGCATGGTCGACGGGATCGCCGGCGTCGACCTGCTCAAGGTCATGCTGGACCTCAGCCCCGACGCCCCGACCGCCCAAGCGCAACCCTGGGAGCCACGATCGGAGCCACCCGGCGCCTTGAAGGTGCTCGACGCCTGGCGCGGGCTCGCCTCGAACGCCCTGGCTGCGCTCGGCACCGTCCCGGGGTCCGTCGCCCACCCGGCAACCTCGGTCCGGTCGACGTTCTCGACCGTCGAGGGGGCGCTCCGCTTCCTGCGGGAGCTGGCGCCGACCCACCCCGTGTCCATCGAGGGCAACATCGGCCCCAACCGGGTCTGGGCCAATTCGGCGGCGAGCCTTGCCGACGTCAAGGAAATCGGTGCCACCTTCGGGTGCACGGTCAACGACGTGGTGATGGCGGCGGTGACCGGTGGCTACCGCGCGCTGCTCACCGAGCGCGGCGACGATCCCGATCAAGCGGTGGTCCGCTCCCTGGTACCGGTGTCGACCCGCCACGATGACGGCCATGGGATCCCGGACAATCGGGTCTCCGCCCTGCTCCTCGACCTTCCGGTGCAGGTCGCCGACCCGGTCGAGCGGCTCGAGGCGGTCCGCCGTGAGATGGGCAAGCTGAAGTCCTCACACACCTCCGAGGCAGGTGAGGCCGTGGTCAGTATCGGCAACCTCGCCCCGCCCATGGTCGTCGGCTCGTTCAGCCGATTCGCCATCCGGGCCATGCACCGGTTCGGGCAGCGCTCGCTCAACACGGTGACCACGAACGTACCCGGGCCGCAGTTCCCCCTGTACTGCCTCGGTCACCAGATGCTCGACTACCTCCCCTTCGTCCCGATCAGCCACGGGCTGCGTGTCGGGACGGCCATCTTGTCCTACAACGGGAACATCTTCTTCGGCATCACCGGGGACTATCGGACGATGCCGGACGTCGGGGTGCTCGCGGCAGCGACCGCATCGGGCATCGAGGAGCTCCACGCCATCGCCCTTGCCCGGCTGGCCGATCCCGGTGCTGACGGCCCCCGCAAGGCCGACGCGCCGTAGACCACGGCCGGACCGGGACCTTCGGCCCTACTGCCGCACTGGGCGAATGGGGATCATGAAACGAGGACTCCCGACGAGAAGAGAGCAGTGTGCTGGCGAATCGCGGTGGCTTCGTGGTCATGCGCAGACACGGGGCCCATGATCGAACATCGACGGGCCGACGGTCATCGGCCCCCGTTCCGACACCCGGCGTGAGCTTGGACGGAACCCCCCTCACAGAGTGCCGTCGCACACCTTGACCGATCTCTCCGGCCAGCCTCCCGGTGGAGGTCCTGACGGCGCCCGTGGCAGGCCGGCACGCCGGTCCGGGCCGATCGACCCGAGACTGCTCCGCTACGCCCGGGGCACCCGACGGTTCCTGGTGGCGTCGATTGCGTTCGGCACGCTGACGGCACTCCTGGTCGTGGCCCAGGCATGGTTGTTGGCCACCGTCATCTCCGGCTGCTTCATCCGGCACCAGTCCCTGACCCACCTTCGGGTGCCCGTGGCCGTCCTCCTCGGGGTGATCCTGGCCAGGGCGGGCCTGGGCTGGGTCACCGAGCGCACCGCCGACAGGGCATCCTCCTCGGCCAAGTCCGACCTTCGCACGGCACTGGTGGAGCGGGTCGCCGATCTGGGTCCGGCCGGTCTCGACCGGGAGGATCCAGGCACTCTGATCGTTCTGGCCACGAGCGGCATCGACGCGCTCGACGGCTACTTCGCCCGCTACCTCCCACAACTGTTCCTGGCGGTGATCGTGCCGGTCACCGTCCTGCTCGTGGTGGTCGGCATCGACTGGATCTCGGCCCTGATCATCGTTGTGACCGTGCCCTTGATCCCCCTGTTCATGGCCCTCGTGGGCGCCTCGGCCAGAGACCGGATGGACCGCCAGGCGACCATGCTCCGGCGCCTGGCCGGCCACTTCCTCGACGTGGTTGCCGGTCTGCCCACGCTCAAGATCTTCGGAAGGGCCAAGGCGCAGGCCGCCACCATCCGGGAGATCACCCACCGGTACCGGGAGGCCACCATGGCCACGTTGCGGGTGGCGTTCCTGTCCTCCCTCATCCTCGAGCTCCTGGCCACCATCTCGGTGGCCCTGGTCGCCGTGGCGGTGGGCCTCCGACTGCTCGGGGGCCATGTGTCCCTGACCACCGCCCTGTTCGTCCTCATCCTCGCTCCCGAGGCCTACCTTCCCCTCCGGCTCCTCGGCGCCAGCTACCACGCCAGTGCCGAGGGCATGAAGGCGGCCGAGGACGTGTTCGCGGTACTCGAACAGCCGACTGCCCCCCGGGGTGCGCTGGCCGACGTGCCCGACCCGTCAGCGGTCGGTGTCCACATCGACGGGCTCGAGGTCACCTATCCCGGTCGACACCTGCCCGCTCTCCGCCAGCTGACCGCTCACGTCGAACCGGGCGAGGTGATCGCCGTTGCCGGACCCAGCGGGTGCGGCAAGTCGACGCTGCTGGGGGCGCTCCTCGGCTTCGTCCCCGTCCACCAGGGACGGATCAGCGTCGGCGGCTTCGACCTGGCCGACCTCGATCCCGATGCCTGGCGGGCCCAGGTGGCCTGGGTACCGCAACGGCCGCACCTCTTCGCCCGATCCATCGCCGAGAACATCCGGTTGGGCCGACCCGGCGCCACCGACGCCGATGTCGATGCCGCCGTGCTCGCCGCCGGACTCGACGGCGTCGTGGCGCGCCTCCCCGACGGGCTCCGGACCGTCCTCGGTGAAGGCGGGGTCGGCCTCTCCACCGGCGAGCGCCAGCGAGTGGCGCTCGCCCGGGCCTTCGTGCGCGATGCACCGCTGCTCCTCCTCGACGAGCCCACCGCCAACCTGGACGGCGAGACCGAGGCGGTCGTGCTCACCGCCATCCGGCGCCTCGTGGTGGGTCGGACCGTGATCATGGCGGCCCACCGACCGTCCCTGCTGGCCCTGGCCGATCGGGTCGTCTCCCTGGCGCCGGCACTGGTGGCGACGTGACGGCGTCGGCTCCGGCACTGGCTCCGCTCCGGCGGACCCTGGCCATCGCCCGGCCCGCAACCGGTCGGATCCTCCTGGCGTCCCTGTTGGGTGCCGGGGCCATCGGCGCCAGCATCGGCCTGATCGCAACGGCGGCATGGCTGATCTCTCGCGCCGCCCAGCATCCGAGTGAGTCCGCTCTCGGTGTGGCGATCGTCGGCGTCCAGTTCTTCGGGCTGTCGAGGGGCTTCTTCCGCTACGGCGAACGTCTGGTCGGCCATGACGCCGCGTTCCGGCTGCTGGCCGAGTTCCGGGTGCGGGTCTACCAGCACCTCGAGCAGCTGGCACCGGCCGGGCTGCCGGCCTTCCGGAGCGGCGATCTGTTGGCCAGGATCGTCCAGGACGTGGACTCGCTCCAGGAGCTGATCATCCGCGTGCTCCCGCCCTTCGCCATCGCCGTGATCGTGGGCCTCGGCACGGTGGGGCTCCTGTGGTGGATGCTCCCCGCCGCCGGACTGATCCTGGCCGTGGCGCTGCTCCTGGCCGCCACCGTGGTGCCCTGGCTCACCGGGGCGCTGGCCAAGCGGCGGGAGCAGCGCTTTGCCGCCGCCCGCGGCGATCTCGCAGCCTCCGTCCTGGACCTGATCGAAGGCGCTCCCGAATTGGTGGCGTTCGGGGCGACCGGTGCCCAGCTCGCCGACGTCCACCGTCACGACGCCGAACTGACCTCCATCGCCGCATCCTCGGCCGGCACCGAGGGCGTCGGCCTGGCCCTCACCACGTTGCTGGCCGGCCTGGCCAGTTGGGGCTGCCTGGTCGTCGGCATCCCCGCGGTGGCCTCGGGCACCCTGGACGGGACCGACCTGGCGGTGATCACGCTGATCCCCCTGGCCGCCTTCGAGCTGGTGGTCGGGTTGCCGGTCGCCGCTCAGGTCCTGCAACGGGTCAGGCAGGCCGCGGCGCGGGTCTTCGCCGTGCTGGACACTCCACCGCCGGTCGAGGAGCCCGACGTTCCCGCTCCGCTGCCCGGCGCCCCGTACGACTTGGAGGTCCGTTCGCTTTGGGCCGGCTACCCGGGCGCGCCGGCCTCCGCGCTCCAGGGCGTGGACCTCTCGCTCCGCTCAGGGCACCGCCTGGCCATCGTGGGGCCGAGCGGTGCCGGGAAGTCGACGCTGGCGGCCACCTTGCTCACCTTCCTCCCCTGCCGGGCAGGTTCAGCCAGATTGAACGGCACGAGACTCGACCGCCTCGCCGGCGACGACGTCCGCTCCGTCATCGGGCTGGTCGACCAGGAGGCCTACCTCTTCGACACGGACATCGCCGACAACCTGCGCATCGGGCGCCGCCCGTCGAGCGACGCCGAGCTGCAGACCGTTCTCGACCGGGTCGGCCTGTCGGGATGGCTCGCCGATCTCCCACGGGGCCTTGCCACCGCGGTCGGTCACCACGGGGCCCGGCTGTCGGGTGGACAGCGCCAACGGGTCGGCCTGGCCCGGGCCCTCCTGGCCGACTTTCCCATCCTGGTCCTCGACGAGCCTGGCGAGCACCTCGATCCACTGGCCGCCGACGCACTGACCGCCGACCTGCTCCGGGTGACGGAGGGACGCTCGGTGATCCTGATCACCCACCGCCTGGCCGGGCTGGAGTCCGTCGACGAGATCCTCGTGATGGACCATGGCCGGGTGGTCGAGCGGGGCAGTCACGACCAGCTGTTGGAACTGGGCGGGCGGTACTCGAGTCTCTGGTGGGAAGAGATGAGCACCGAGCGGCATCCCGGCACGGTCGACGCAGCACCGCCGTTCACACCCGTGGCACGCAGAGCCCCCGCTCCCGGCAAGGGGCACGACGACAGGAGCATCACCTCATGACCACCGACCTCGCTCGATGGCAGTTCGCCACCACCAGCATCTACCACTTCTTGTTCATCCCGGTGACCATCGGACTGGCGTTCCTGGTCGCCCTGCTCCAGACCACCTGGTACCGCAGCGACAATCCCACCTACCGGCGGCTCACCCGGTTCTTCGGGACGCTGCTCTTGATCAACGTCGCCGTGGGCGTGGTGACCGGCCTGGTGCAGGAGTTCGAGTTCGGCATGAACTGGTCGGTCTACTCGAGGGAGGTCGGCAACATCTTCGGAGGCCCGCTGGCCATGGAGGGCCTGTTGGCCTTCTTCCTCGAGTCCACCTTCCTCGGTCTGTGGATCTTCGGATGGGACCGGCTCTCCAAGCGGGTCCACCTGGCCTGCATCTGGCTGGTGGCCGGGGCCACCATGCTGTCGGCGGCGTTCATCATGGCGGCGAACTCGTGGATGCAGCACCCGGTGGGCTACGTGATGAACTCGGCCCACCAACCGGTGCTCAACGACATCGCCGCGCTGTTCACCAATCCGGTGTTCCTGTGGAGCTACCTGCACGTCGTGCTGGCATCGCTGGTCACCGGGTCCCTGGTGATGTTGGCCGTGTCGGCCTGGCAGCTCAGACGGAAGCGGGAAGTGGCGGCCTTCCGTCGGACCGCGGTCATCTCGATGATCGTCCTGCTCCCGACCATCGTGTTGACCCTCTTCGTGGGCAGCGAGCTCGGGGTCATCGAGGGGACCTATCAGCCGATGAAGATCGCCGCTGCCGAAGCGCAGTGGAACACGTGCACCACCCACTGCCCGTTCTCCGCCTTCCAGTACGGGGGCGGGTCCAACGACCAGGCCCCCTCCCAGATCATCAACATCCCGGGCCTGCTCTCGATCCTGGCCACCAATCATCTCAACGGCGAGGTCAAGGGCCTCAACCAGCTGCAGGCGCAGGACGTGAAGAAGTACGGCCCCGGGAACTACATCCCCAATGTCTTCATCCAGTACTGGTCCATGCGGGTGATGGCCTACCTGGCCGGCCTGGTGATGCTGTTCGCCCTCTGGGGCGTCTGGCTGCTCCGCCGCCAGAAGCTCGACCACGCCACGTGGTTCCTCCGTATCGCCCCCTGGGTGGTGGTGGCGCCGTTCCTCATGAACACCGCAGGATGGATGTTGACCGAGAGCGGTCGCCAACCGTGGATCGTGCAGGGCCTCATGAAGACGGCCGACGCCGCATCGCCGTCGGTGACCTCGACCGACATCTGGATCAGTCTCACCGTCTTCGTGCTCCTCTACATCGCACTGGGGGTGGCCGACGGTTACCTCATGATCCACTACGGCCGAAAGCACCTCCAACCCGAGGAGGACGACGCTGCCACGCCACCCGGTGACGGCGGCGGCGACCGGCCGCTCGACGACACGGAGAGCGACCGCATCCCGTCGCTCGTCTACTAGGAGGTAGTCATGCATCTCAGCAATCTCTGGTACGTGATCGTCGCTCTCTTCTGGATCGGGTTCTTCGTCCTCGAGGGCTTCGACTTCGGGGTGGGGATGCTCCACTCGTTCGTCGGCAGGACCGACACCGAGCGTCGCATCGCCATCAATTCGATAGGACCCTTCTGGGACGGCAACGAGGTCTGGCTCATCGTCGGCGGGGCGGCCATCTTCGCCGCGTTCCCCGGGTGGTACGCAACCATGTTCTCCACCTTCTACCTGGCCCTGGTGGTGGTGCTGCTGGCCCTCATCGTCCGCGGGGTGTCGTTCGAGTTCCAGCGGAAGCTCGACGACCCCAGATGGAGGGAGGCCTGGAGGTGGTCGCTGACCATCGGCAGCGCACTCATCCCGCTGTTGCTCGGCACCGCACTGGGCGACCTCCTCCACGGTCTCCCCATCAACGGCGCCCACAACTACACCGGCTCGTTCTTCGGGCTCCTCGTGCCGTTCGGGCTGTTCACCGGGATCACCCTCACCGTCGTCTGCCTGTTCCTCGGGGCCACCTACCTGAGCCTGAAGACGGTCGGTGAGCTCCACGACCGGGTCAGTCAGCTGTCGGGAAGGCTCGGCTGGGTTGCGGCCCTGCTGGTCTGGATCTTCGTGACCTGGAGCCACCTCGGTCTGGGCCGGGGCTTCGTCCCCAACCCCCTCGACGTGGTCGCCGTGATGGCGGTCTTCGCCGCAGCCTGGCTGGCCGTGGTCAAGCAGGAGGGATGGGCGTTCACCACCGCCTGTCTGGCCATCGCGTCGACGGTGGGGTCGATCTTCTTCGATCTCTTTCCCCACGTCATGGTGTCGACCACCAACGCCGCCTACAACCTGACGGTGGCCAACACGGCCAGTCCCTCCTACACACTGAAGGTGATGACCGTGGTGGCCATCGTCTTCTTCCCGGTGGTGCTGCTCTACCAGGCGTGGAACTTCTGGGTCTTCCGCAGCCGCATCCGCTCCCCCAAGGAAGGGACGTCCGGGGTGGCTCCGGCGGGGGCCGTGGCGGTCGCCGCGGGAGAGCCGGGGGGTCAGGATGGCGGCACCTCCGACGACTCCTGAGCCCGTCGGCGCCCGGGGACGGCCTCGGCGCACCTCCCCGGGCGCCTCGACCGGCTGAGCGACGGACCCGGTGCGCTCGCCGCGCGCGACACTGGACCAACCCGGTTGCGGAGCATCCGTCGAGGAAACGAGGACCGCCATGAGTGCCGCCGATCCGTCGAAACCGGTCATCCACCACGACGTGGACCACGACGGCGATCCGGCTGCGCTGGTCTACACCTTCGGGGGAGCCGAGGCCCGGGCGACCGTGCGGCCGGGGACCGTGTTGAGCACCAGCACCCTGGACTGCTTCGGGGGCAGGGTCCGATCGATCCATGATCACGTGAGCTCGGTCTGCGATCCGCGCTTCCTCAATCCGCAGACGGGTCCCTTCTTCGTCGAAGGGGCCGAGCCGGGCGACACCCTGGCCGTGCACTTCGTCAGCATCGAACCGAGGACCACCTTCGGGGCCAGCACCACCGTCCCCCTCTTCGGCGCCCTCACCGCCAACGGGTTCACCGCGCTGCTCCACGAGCCGCTCCCCGAGATGACCTGGATCTACCAGCTCGACCGCGACGCCCGGACGGTCCGCTACGAAGCCCGCGACAGCGATGCGGTGTACACGCTCCCCCTCGATCCGATGCACGGGACGGTCGGGGTGGCGCCGGCACTGGGCGAGGTGCGATCGTCATTGGCGCCGGGCGACTGGGGCGGCAACATGGACACGCCGGAGATGCGGGCAGGGGTGACCTGCTACCTCGGGGTCAACGTCGAGGGGGCGCTGTTCAGCTTCGGTGACGGCCACGCCCGACAAGG
>JADGOG010000085.1 GCA_017883065.1 Acidimicrobiales bacterium
GAAGTCAGTTCCCGCCAATTGACTTCGCATGGCGTTGCTCGGGTTCCGCCACCTGGGCCGCCGCGTGAAGGCACCCTTCGGGGTGCCTTCATCGCGTCTGCGCCAGAATTCTGGCGGCTGCCGCCGGGCCGTCGCCACAGGTTCTCGTGAGCCGGCAGCGACGCACGGCCAGCACGATGAATCCGAGCACTGCGCTCACCGAGGTCGGTGACCCGAGGGCCTACCCGTCCGCGGACAGGACCCGGAGCCCGGTCGGAGAGGCACCTTGACATTTCCCGGGACAGGCGATTTGGTGAGTGCCATCCTCCGGAGTGCACCGTTCGGTGTTCGACGGAGTCGGCGATCAGGCGAGCGGAGCGGGGCGGACAAACGGTGGGGATCAAGGCGCGTGCGCCGAAGGTGCATTCGTGAGCAATGTCTGACATTCGGTGGATCTGCCTGTCGGACACCCACTTCGGAGCGGAGAACAGCCTGCTGAGCTTCGTACCGGAGGGCTCACGTACCGTGGCCCCGGGAAGCGCAGGACCCGTGCTCGAATCGCTGGTGGCGAGCTTGCGAACGCTTGTGGCGACCAATACCGGCACCCGTCTCCCCACTCTGGTGCTGAACGGGGACATCCTCGAACTTGCCCTGGCCCAGGACAACGTGGCCGCCATGGTGTTCGACCGATTCGTCGACTTGGCCTTCGTCTCGGGCGACCCCGTCTTCGACAGCTCGATCATCTACATTCCCGGAAACCACGACCATCACATCTGGGAGACGGCACGAGAACGGCAGTACGCGCACTACGTGGCGTCTGTCGGTCGTGACCGGGCTCTCGAGCCACCTTGGCATGTCACCCGGCTCTTCAAGGATCCAGGCTCGCGGTCACTCGAGGCCGAACTGCTGACCTCGATCGTCCAACGCCGTACCGGTTCGACGGTGACCGTTGACGTCGTCTATCCCAATCTGGCTGTCTCGAGCCCTGACGGGGACCGAACGGTGCTCTTTCACCACGGCCACTTCATCGAACCCCTCTACCGGTTGCTCTCCCTGCTCAAAGGGGCATCGTTTCCCGGCCAGCCACCCGGAGCGGAGATCTGGGACTGGGAGTCCGACAACTTCGCCTGGATCGACTTCTTCTGGTCGACGCTCGGGCGTTCGGGCGATGCCGGCGAGGACGTCGGTCTCATCTACGACATGCTCCAGAGCCCCGCCGCCCTCGCTCGCCTGGCCGGGAATCTCGGCACGTTCGTCGGCGGCTTGACCCCTCGTTGGTTGGCACCGGCAGCGCGCCCCGTGGCCCGCGCCGTGCTTCGAAGGCTGGCTCGACTGGCCAAGGACAGGGAGCGCTCGAGGCCGGAGGTGCTCTTGAGCACAGGAGGACAGTCGGGTCTCGTCGACTTCGTGTCCGGTCCCCTGCGGCGCCAACTGGAGCGAGAGCGGCCGGGCGCATCCCAGGGGTCCTGCCAGTTGGTCTTCGGCCACACCCACAAGCCGTTCGAGTCCGTCCAGGACGTTCCGGGCTTCGCGTCGCCGGTCACCGTCATGAACACCGGTGGGTGGGTGGTCGACACGGAGCGGACGGCTGTCCTGCAGGGTGCCGCCGTGGTCCTGGTGGACGCTGCATGCAACGCGGTCTCGCTCCGCCTGTACAACCAGGCCGATCGGGAGGGCCGGTACCAGGTGCGCCTGGCGGACCCGGTCGGCGAGGTGACGAACCAACTCCACGATCAACTGGAGTCGCGGCTGGACCTCACCGCGGCACCATGGACCGAGCTGTCGGCGGCCATCGCCCAAGCGGTGGCGCAGCGTCACCGCCTCCTGCCGCGGATCATCGAGGAGGGGCTGGCGCTGACGTGAGCGCGCCCCTGGCCCCCCTGGTGTCGTTCAACTGGCGGCCCGAACGATGATCCGCCCGTGCTGCGAGTTCGTTCCGAGGAGAGGCAAGGTGCCATGGATCGACTCGCCCGTCCGCTGAACGAGCTCGCCGAGCACTACGACGTCATCGTGGTGGGTTCGGGTTACGGCGGTTCGATCGCCGCCTGCCGGCTCAGCCGCGCCGGCAGATCGGTGGCCCTCTTCGAACGAGGTCGGGAGATGCTCCCGGGGGAGTACCCGAGCACAATGGCCGAAGCCCTCTGCCACCTGCAGACGTCGGGACCGGGACTCGGCCCAGTCCAGCAGATGGGTGACAAACGAAATCTCTACTGGTTCCACACCGGCGGGGCGATGAACGTCTTCTCGGGCTGTGGACTCGGGGGAACGTCGCTGGTCAATGCCAACGTGTCGCTGCGTCCCGACGTCCAGGTCTTCGCCGACGTTCGCTGGCCGGCACCGCTCCGAGATGACGTCGACGGAGCGCTGGCCGACGGCTATGCGGCAGCGATATCCATGCTGGAGCCGACCACCTACCCGGAGAACTTCCCTCGCCTGCCCAAGATCGACGCCTTGCGAGTGGCTGCGGGGGGCAAACCGGTCAAGCTCACCCCGGTCAACGTCACCTTTCGCACCGGCAACAATCGATCCGGCGTGTACCAGCAGGCCTGTGTCGGCTGCGGCGACTGCGTGACGGGGTGCAACTTCGCCGCGAAGAACACGGTCCTGATGAACTACCTGCCCGACGCCCATGCTCATGGTGCCCAGATCTTCACCGAGCTCGAAGTGCGAACGGTCGAGCGGCTCGAACGTGACGACCGGTGGATCGTCCGTGCCCAGCCCCTGGGGCTCGGCCGTTACTCGGAGTTCCATGCGCCGCCTCTCGCCGTCACCTCCGAGACGGTCGTCCTGGCCGCGGGAACGCTCGGGTCCTCCGAGATCCTCCTGCGCTCCCAGGCAGCCGGACTGCCCATGTCTGGCCGCCTGGGTCATCGGTTCACCGGCAACGGAGACGTGCTCGGGTTTGCGGAACGCCCCCACACGGTCGTACGGGGAGTGGGAGCGGGCCATCGAGCCCCCGTCCCGACATCTCCGGCCGGTCCGTGCATCACCGCCCTCATCGATCAGCCGGCCGGGTCGGTCGAGGGTCGGATGATCATCGAGGACGCGGTGATCCCCGGACTCCTCTCCGAAGTGGTCGCAGCTGAGCTGGTCACCCAGTTCGGAGCCGGAAGGCAACCGGTCGTGCGCCGATGGATGGACCGCCTCTCGGCCATCGCCGGACTCCTGTGCGGCGGACTCGCCGGAGCCACCCAGCATCTGCAGACCTTTCTCCTGATGGGCCATGACGACGACGAGGGAACCCTCGTGCTCCGAGACGACCACGTCTCCATCGAATGGCCGGGTGTGACTGCCAGCGAGTTCTACCGACGTGCGGAACGATCGCTCGTGACCGCGGCACAGCACGGCGGCGGGACGAACATCGCCAATCCGTTGACCTCCGGTCTCTTCCACGACAGATTGATCAGCGTCCATCCGCTCGGTGGTTGCGTGATGGCGGACTCTGCCGAGGAGGGCGTTGTCGACCACCGGGGTCGGGTGTTCTCCTCCGCGCATGGCGACGCGGTGTTCGAGAACCTGATCGTGGCTGACGGTTCGATCGTACCGGTACCCCTGGGCGTCAATCCGCTCCTCACCATCTCCGCCCTGGCCGAGCGGAGCATGGCCATCCTCTCTGCCGAGCGGAATTGGGCCGTCGAGCCCCCGCTCCCCGCCGTCGAGCCCCCGCTCCCCCCGTTCCCCCCGCTCCCTCCCCCGGGAATGTCGAACCCGGGATTGCGCTTCACCGAACGGATGGCAGGGTGGTGGGCGCTGGACGACACGCCTGACAACGGTGCGCTCGCCCCGTTCCTGGCTGCCGAAGCGCAGGGCCACGACGATGACGACCGACGACTCTCGTTCGTGTTGACACTGTCCAGCACCGACATCGGGAGGGTGATCGACCACCTCGACACCCCGATGGACGTGGTGGGAACGGTGTCGGCTCCGTTGCTCTCCCCGGATCCCATGACCGTGGAGGGCGGGCGGTTCCAGCTGTCGGTGGCTGACGACCCGGATCCTTCGGTACTCCACATGCGCTACCGGCTGCCTCTGGCCGCCGTAGCGGGCGACCGCTTCCACCTGGACGGCGTCAAGGTTCTCTCTCCGGGTGACCTGGGAGAGGCGTGGGGGGCCGCTTCCACCCTCTACACCACCCTCCGGCGTGACGGTCCGGAGGGACCTCTTCTCGGGCGTGGCGTTCTGCACATCTCGCCGGCCGATTTCTCCCGTCAGCTCAGGACCATCCAGGTGACGGGCCCGGTAGGGAGCTTGGAGCGCCTCGAGATCGAAGGCGGCTTCGCCGGCGCCTTCGCCGGCGTCCTCGCCGATGACTACGGGACCGTTGTGCACCGGGCCACCACCTTCAATCCGAACGCGGCACCCCGTCGCCACCGAGCACTCGACGTACCCCCTCCCCACCGCTACGAGTACCGCACGGCGGACGGGGTGACCCTTCGCCTCGTCCGTTACCGAGGTGGCCGCTCTGCACCGGTCCTGCTGAGCCACGGGATGGGCAATCCTCTCACCTGGTCCCTCGACACCGTGGAGGTGACACTGGTCGAGTACCTGGTGGCCCACGGCTACGACGTGTGGCTTCAGGAGTGGCGCTCCTCGACGCTGCTGCCCACCGCTCGCCACCAGTTCGACGGCGACCAGGTGGCCACATTCGATCACCCGGCTGCCGCCGCTCTGGTGGCGACGGAGACCGGTCGATCGGACCTCCACGTGGTGGCCCACTGCGTGGGATCGCTCACCTGGCTGATGTCGACGCTCTCCGCCACGGTCGATCCGAGTTCGATGCTGTGTTCCGCAGTCGGCGTCCATCCGGTTGCCCCGACCTTGACCCGGCTGAA
This sequence comes from Acidimicrobiales bacterium, assembly GCA_017883065.1. GTDB lineage: Bacteria > Actinomycetota > Acidimicrobiia > Acidimicrobiales > RAAP-2 > Bog-756. The sequence goes on from JADGOG010000085.1 coordinate 4,812, forward strand.
GGTCGGACTGCACCTGGGAGAGATCCTGCACGCCATGGGCGTGCGCATGCTCACCACCAGCTCGTTCGCCAACGAGTCGTTCCTCGAGCAGATGTTCGACCGCGAGCTGCGCCTCTATCCGATCCCTCGAGACGAAGAGTGCGACCAGGCGGTGTGCCGGCGGGTGGCATTCATCTACGGCAACGCCGTCCACCACCCGAACCTCGATCCGGCCACCCACGCCGCCCTGCACGAGCTCTTCGGCCCCACCAACATGACGATGATGAACCACTTGTCGCTCATGGCTCGAGCCGAGGAGGTCCGGATGGTGGGAGGTCAGGACGAGTACCTGCCCCACCTGGACCGCCTTCGTCGCCCGATCGGCTTCTTGTCCGGAGCACGGAATCTGGTCTGGCTGCCGGAGTCCACCGAGCGAACCTTCGACCTGTTGGTGAACGAGTTCGGGCCTGAGGACTACCGCCGGAACGTGATCGACGACTACGGCCACCAAGACGTGTTCAACGGGGCGAACTCGGTGCGGGACACATTTCCCACGATCCTCGAGCACCTCCGCTGGGTCAACGCCTGAGACGGATCGCGGCGTGTGGTCGCAGCCATCAGACGCACCATGTCGGTCGTGCCGTGCGGGCGAAGCCACGCCCAAGCGACCCTGCCCGGAGCCGGTCAGGCCAGTGCGGCCAACAGGTCGTCGGCGCGCCGGGCCTCGGCGGAGAACCCACCCCGTTCGGCGGTGGTGCGGCCGGCCCCGAGCAGATTCCGAGCGGTGGCCATGTCGCCGGTCCGCGCCGCGAGCTGCCCGGATTCGATGGAAGCTCGGCAGGCGAAGAAGGGGGACTGGGCTCGGCTGGCGAACGCAGTGGCAGCCTGCAGATGGCGCTCGGCTGCCTCGTACTCTTCGAGGACGATGGCCAATCCGCCGAGGTAGTGGGCGATCGGTCCTTCACAGGTGGTGCCCAGGTAACTGATCTGGTGGCCGAATGGCACCAGCGACTCGTACAGGATGGCACCGGACCCGACGTGCTCGAGCTGGATGGCCGCCTCGGCGAACGTCACCATGCCGTAGGTCCACAGCAGGTCCTCCGGCAGATCGGAGAATCTGCCCGCCGAGGCCTGCTCGAGCAGTGCGGTGGCGTCCCCGGCCCGACCTGCCTGGCAGTAGGCCCGGGCCAGGGCACCACGGTAGGCGGGGATCCCGGGATTGTCCTCGGTTCCCTGCTCGATCAGGTCGAGGATCTCCACCAGGCGGCCCTGTTGCCACCTCGCGTGCGAGACCTGTGTGGCGTAGTAGTTGAAGGCATCGGGTTGGCCGATCTCGGATCCCAGTCGGAGGGCCTCATCGGCCTGTGTCTCACCGGTCGCCGTGTCGCCTCGAAGGAACGACCATTGGGCACGGGTGAACAAGGTCATCCACTGCATGATGGGTTGACCCAGTTGGTCGGACACCTCCGCCATCCGGGTGAAGTGCGCGGCGGCCTCTTCGACGTGGCCTGCTTCCACCAACGTACGCATGCGGTGACCGATCGCCCAGAAGAGGGCGGCTGGATCGCCCAGCTGGTCGGCCAGACGGAGGGCGGTCGCGGTGTCGTCGAGACGCTCCGGGAGTTCGGTGGGGTAGCGAAGGGTCTCGATGACCAGGTTGTTGACCTCAAGGATGGTGCGGGGATCACCAAGTGCCCGAGCCTCCCCCTTGGCCTGGTCTGCCAACGATCTCCGGTCATCCAGAGAAGCACCGAAGACGGACTCGCTGCACAGTGTGGCGAGAAGGCGAGCTCGAAGCGCGGGATCGTCGTCTCCGAGCAGTTCGAGGGCGAGACGCAAGGAGTCGAGACGATCCTGGTCACGTTGGCCGGCGGCACTGTAGAACCCGCGAGTATTGGCCAGTGCGGCCACAGCGAGCCTCCGCCCGTCACCTGCCTGTCCGGCGATGGCCACAGCATCGAGGAGGACTTCACGGTAGGTGGGATCGCCGGCCAGGCGCAACGAGACGCCTTCCTGGGTGACGAGATCACACAGCCGGACGCGATCTTCGGGATGCAGCCGCTCGAGCAGGGCACGAGCTTCCGCATACCAGCGAGCGGCTTCGGTGGGCGCCATCGCAGTGAAGGCCAGGGAGGCAGCTCGCTCGGCGTTGATGAGCCCCAGTTCCTGCAGATCGGCTGCCAGATAGTGGTAGGCGAGAAGGGACGGCGGCGCCGGTCCTTTCTCCAGAACTGCCGCCACTCTGGCGTGCAGCTGCCTCCTGCGAACCGGCTGCAGCCCTCCGTACAGTGCCCGTCGGATGAGGGCATGGGTGAAGGTGAACGCTCCGTCGCTGTTCTCGTCATCCAAGAGGGCAGCCAGCTGTGCCCGTTCGAGAAGGTCGAGCAGAACGTCTGGATCCACGTCTGTCACGTCTGCCAACGTGGTCACGTCGAAGGTCTGGCCAATCACCGCCGCCAAGGTCAACACGCGTTCCGCCTTGGCTCCCAGATGGTGAATGCGATGAGTGATGACCTCTTGCAGGCTGTCCGGCAGATCCGCGCGCGCCGGTAGCGCTCTCGACGACCATCCGGCCCTGCCCCCTTGCCCGGTCCCTTCCGACTCCGCCAGATGGCGGAGCAACTCGCCGACGAAGAAGGGGTTTCCGGCCGTCTCACGCTGGAGCTCCGTCGCCAGCGATCCGATACTGTCCTCATCGAGGGCACGCCCAGTCATGGATCGACAGAGATCCTGCACCTCGGTCGCAGAGAGACCGTCCAGGTGGATCCGGCTCACGCCCGACTCGCGCCAGAGTGCGGCCAGCACCGGTGACAGCGGGTGGTCGGGCGTCACCTCAGTCGACCTGAAGGTGCCGAGGATCATCAGCGCCGAGCGGTCCAGGCTGCTCGCCAGATGCCGGAGGAGCACCATGGTCTCGGAGTCCGCCCAGTGGAGGTCCTCGAGCACGAGCAGCACCGTATGTTCGAGTGAGGCTGCGACAAGTAGGCCGATGGCGGACCGGTAGGCCAGGTAGCGTTCCGTGTCCCCATCGGAGACCGTCGGAGCGGGAGCGTCCGGCAGCCGTTGGGACAGGCCTGGCAGCAGCCGGGTCAGATCGCCACCGAAGCGAGCGACATGAGTGCTGAGTGCATCGAGGCTGGCGTGATCGATGTAGTGGCCGAGGGCCTCGTTGAACGGATGATAGGGAACGCCGGCAACCTCAAGGCACCGTCCGTACAGGACGGTCCCACCGGCGGCGTGGACGTGCCGGGCAACCTCCGCCACCAGCGATGTCTTGCCGATGCCCGGCTCACCGCTCACCAGGGCGATCTGACGGTCACCCCCTGCGGCGAGGGAGACCAGTCCCTCCAGCTCCCGGCGCTGGTCGGCGCGACCGACGAAGGCGGTGCCGGTCTGGTGGAGTGCGCCCACCAGCGGGATCTGCCCGTCGACCGGCGCCGGAGCCGTCCATTCGAGCGACACCAGCGATTCGGCCCCTGGGTCCCGGCCGAGCCCACCGGTACCGAGTTGGGTGAAGGTGAACGGGCCGTTGCGACTCGACGTCATCCGCACCGCGCCGGCGACAAGGATGTGTCCGGAGCGGGCTCGCCCTGCGAGATCGAGCGCTTCGTCGATGGGCTCACCGACGTAGTTGCCGTCCACCGACGTCACCTCGCCGATGGCGAGGGCAATCCGTAGCCCGTGGTGGTCGTGGAACGTCGTGCAGTCGATCTGCAGTGCCGCGCTTGCAGTCAGGGCGTCCGTCGGGCTGTCGAACAGCGCCACCAGATCGTCAGAGTCCACCCGAATCGAACGGCCATCGTGGAGGGCCACGATGTCGGCGAGGCGCGGGCCGCACCCATCCGGCTCCGATGGCACCGGTCCGGCACGATGGCTGCGGGTCCTCGCCACCAGCACGGTGCACACGTGGATGCGGGGGCTCGCCGAGCGCTCCTCGGTCGATGTCAACAGAGGTGCAGATGGCCATCGGAGGTCGGGGCTCTGAAGGATCATCGACTCCTCGAGATCGGCGAGCTCCCGCGAAGGTTCGACGCCAAGCTGCTCTGCCAGGTGCGTGCGCAGGCGTTGATAGGAGCGGAGGGCTTCCGCCTGACGACCGGATCGATACAGGGCGGTCATGAGAATCGCCCACCCTCGCTCACGGAGGGGATGCTCCCGGACGGAAGCCTCGGCCGCGGCCACGATCTCCCGGTGTTGTCCCAGCGAGAGTCGCACATCGAGCAGTGATTCGACGGCTCCGAGTCGGAGCTCCTCGAGGCGGGCGATCGCACCCTGGGCCCACATGAGTCCGTCGACTTCGGCCAGTGCGGAGCCCTGCCAGCGCTGGAGGCCGCGCTCGAATCTGTCCGCGGCGACCAGTGGCCTGCCCTGGCGGAGCGCCTCGCGTCCAGCGACGACATCACTCTCGAACTCGGCCGAGTCCAGTTCGTGAGGGTGCACGACCAGGGAGTACCCACCGCCGTGGTGTCGGATTCGTTCCGACCCGAGCGCCTTGCGGAGGAGGGAGACGTGGCTGGCCAACGTCGAAGGAGCACCTGCCGGAGGAGTGCCCACCCAGAGGTCGAAGGCGAGCCGATCATCGGGCACCGGCTGATTGGCCGCCAACAACAGGCGCATGAGGAGAGCCCGGCGCTTCTTGCCGCTGACCTCGACCGGTCCAGCCGGTAGCGTCACTTCGAGGGGTCCGAGTATCCGAAACTCCAACCTCAGCTCCCCACGCTCGGACGCGGGCGGTGCGCCCACAGATTGGAAGCATATTGGATCAGGACTGGAACTGCCTGGCACATGATCACTGGGTGGCCTGGTACTTGTAAGTGCGGGAACTGATCCGGGCATGCCCGGACGTCTGGGCTGCACAGGATACGACGTACCCTTCCGACTGGGCGGAGTCTGGAAGGGGCGTCGTAATCTCGGCGTCGGAGGGAGCGTTCGCCCTTCTCCGTGTCGCCGGAGCGGAGTGGGCCCGAGGCGGACCGACCTGAGATCCTGAGGTCGGTGGGCTCCGATCCGCGAGGTGGACCACGGGGACATTCAGGGTGCGGACGTCCTTCCTAATCGGTGCGGCCCAGCTCGCTGACCCGCTCGGAGAGCGCAATGGGGTGCGTGCATGACGTCGACGTCGACCGGCTACCCGGGAGGCGGCCCGCCATCGATGAAGCTGGTGATCAGGTCGACGAGTACCGCTCGCTCCCTGGACGAGTCCACTTCCCCATGCGAGAGCATCTGGGCCAAGACGAGTCCCCGCAGGGTTGCCCACAGCACCTCCCCGATGACCAGGTCGGCGGTCCGTCCGTCGGGAGCGTCGCCCACGAGCACCCCGCCGAGCCTCCGCATGTCCCGGGCCATCGCCTCCAGCTCGGTCGTCTCGCTCCGGTCGCGTCCGGCCCGTGCGGCGATCAGAATCTCGAGACTGGCACGTGACTCGGGGCTCGAGAACGCCGCCCAGGCGGCGGTGACCACCGCCGCCACCCTCTGGTCGGGCGGGCCGTCGGGAACGGTGGCCGACTCGATGGTGTCTCGGAACTCCTCGTACCCGTGGGCGACGACGGCGGAGAGAAGCCCGTTCCGATCGCCGAAGTGGTACTGGATGACCCCCCAGGTCACCCCGGCGCGTTCGGCGATGTGCTTGGCACTCGCCGCGGCGAATCCCTCCTCGATGACACACCGGATCGTCTCGTCGATGATGGTGGCGCGCGTCCGGTCCCCCCGGACCTGTGCCCGATTGCCCTTCCGCGTCGGTCGCACCCGGGGCTGGACCGAACCTCCCTCCGACGACGTCATCGCATGAGGTGCCCGACCTGGGAGACCGGGAGGTCCCGGAGCGACACCAGGCCGGGGGACGCGGCGCAGACCGCCGAGATGGCGTTGACCGCCTTGGCTGCGGTCGCCACCACGCCGGCGACGTTGTGGTCGACACCGTCGAGGCCGAGGTGGGTGTTGATCTCGACCCCGGGGTCACCGGTGACGATCACCCGGTGGACCCCGGGCCTTCCCTCCGGTGCTACCGGCCAGTCGGGAGCTGCGGCGGGTGTCAGCCGGTTGACGTGCTCCATCACGATCGCCGGCCGGCCGTTGACGATCCCCTCGACGGCGAACCGGACGGCAGCCACCTGTCCCGTCTCGACTCGCATCATCGTGCACTCGATGGGCTCGGTGGCAGTCCAGGTCTCGTATCGCTCTCGCACCTGGTCGAGCTCGACTCCTAGTTCGTCGGCCAGGAGACGCACCGGCCCTCCCCAGATGGAGGCCAGCACGCCAGGCAGGAAGAGCATCGGCACGATGTCCGGCGTGGTCCCGAAGCCGAAACTGGCCCCGGTGAACTCGGCGTCGTCGTACGAGCCGTAGTCGCAGATCTCCTGCACCCGGACGGTGTCGGCCCGGCCACAGAGACTGAGGGCGGCCAACGGCAGCAGGTCGCCCGAGAACCCGGGATCGACCCCGTTCACGTACATGGTCGTGCCGCCGACCCGACACGCCTCCGCCAGGGGTCCGGTGAGCCAGGCGTCAGCGTGGGGCGGATAGATGAGCCAGACCAGGGAGGTCGCCACCACGTTGGTGCCGGCAGCCAGGAACGCGGTCAGCTCGTGGAGCGCGTCATGGGGCCGGGTCTCGGCCTGGCTCATGTAGACGACGCAGTCGGCCCGGAGGGCGACCAGCGCCCCGAGATCGTCGGTGGCCAGCACGCCGGTGGGGACGTCGAGCCCGCACAGGTCCGCCGCGTCCCGCCCGACCTTGTCGGGGCCGGAGGCGTGCACCCCGACGAGATCGAAGTCCGGCCGTTCGATGAGCTGGCGCAGGGAGTGGCGCCCGACGTTTCCGGTCGAGAATTGGATCACCCGCAGAGCCATCGGTCCCCCTGACGTGGAGCAGCCACGTGCCGCTCGCTTGCGCGGAATCATAGAACGATTTATGTTTTCCACGTCCGCCCGTCCACCAGGAGGTGCGCCAGTGGGAGAGCTCGACGGCAAGGTGGCCGTGGTGACCGGAACCAGCCGGGGCGTGGGGGTGGGGATCGCCCACCAACTGCTCCTGGCCGGCGCCACCGTCGTGGGCTGCTCCCGTGGTCCCCTTCCCGGGATCCCCGGTGCGGACGACGTGCCCGGGGGCGGGCAACGATCAGCACAGTGGGTGTGCGACCAGGGTGACCATCGGGCCATCGACGAGTTCGTGGGAAAGGTCGTCGACGCCTACGGGCGGATCGACATCCTCGTGAACAACGCCGGGGGGACCGTGCCCGCACCCCACGTCGAGGACATCCCCGAACTGGTCCAGAAGATCCAGGGGGCGCCCCGGGGTGGGGACGACTACGAACGCACCGTGCTCTTCCACTCCTTCGCCATCCAGATGAACCTGATCAGCCCCCTGTGGTTCGCCATCCGGGTCTTCCGCCAGATGAAGACGCAGGAGGGCACCGGGTCGATCATCAACATCTCGAGCGGGGCCGGCCACCCCGCCGGGGCGCCGACCTTGGTCTCCTACGGTGCTGCCAAAGCCGGCCTCAACCACATGACCCGCTCCCTCGCCGAGGAGTGGGGGCCGAAGGCCCGGGTGAACTGCCTCGCTCTCGGTCCCACCATGACCGACAACTTCCGGTCATTCGTCCTGCCGCCCGATGACCCCGACGGATCCGACTACTTCCAGAGCGTGCCGCTCGGGCGGGCCGGAGATCCGAACGAGGTCGGCCGGACGTGCGTATTCCTCTGTTCGGGGCAGGCGGACTACATCAACGGGACGACCATCGAGATCGACGGGGGCATGCTCCCCGGCGTGCTCTACGAGTCCGGCCTCCAGACCATCACGGACCTGCTGTGAACGCTCCCGACCGGCGGAGGGGCCACCTCTGATGTCCAGGTCACCACGGCGACGCGTCTTCCAGGTTGCCACCGGCAACGTGGGAAGCGAGATGGTGCACAGGATCCACGACCACCCCGATCTCGAGCTCGTGGGACTCCACTGCTACACGGAGGACAAGGTCGGACGCGATGCCGGGGAGATCGTCGGCATCGGTCCGCTCGGAGTGCTGGCCACCGGCCGCGTCGAGGACATCGTGGCGGCGGAGCCTGACTGTGTGAACTTCAACGGCGTCTGGCCCGACATGGAGCTGTTCCAGACCGTCCTGGAGGCGGGGATCAACGTGGTCTCGACGGCCGACTGGATCACCGGTCACCACCGCGACCGCAACTTCCCGTTGGACTCGGGTCACACGCC
>JADGOG010000013.1 GCA_017883065.1 Acidimicrobiales bacterium
CGGGTGCTGGTGGCGGTGCCCCAGACCTTCATGAACGAATCGGGCCAGGCGGTGGCCTCCCTGGTCCGCCGGGCGGGGGAGGGCGCGCGCCTGATCGTCATCCACGACGAGCTGGACCTGCCCTCGGGCCGGGTCAAGATCAAAGTCGGTGGCGGTACGGCCGGGAACAACGGTCTCAAGTCGATCGACGCCCACCTGCACACCAACGAGTATCTGCGGGTCCGGGTGGGGATCGGCAAGCCTCCCGGTCGTCAGCCCGGCGCCGACTACGTCCTGAAGAAGCCGGGTGCCGCCGAGCGAGCCGTGCTGGTGGACGCCATCGACGCGGCTGCCGACGCAGTGGAGGCGATCATCGCCGACGGCCTCGAGATGGCTATGAACCGGGTCAACGCCGTCGGCTGATCGGGCGCGGAGGCCCCGACGGACGGGTCATCCGGCCGGTGCGGCCGCGCCTTCCGGCCGGTGCGGCCGGGCCCGGTACAGTCGCCCTCCGTGGGCACCTCCGAAACAGCAGTCGATACCGAGATCGCCATCTCGGTTCGGGGGCTCACCAAGACTTACGGGAGCTTCGAGGCGTTGCGAGGCATCGACCTCGAGGTGCGGCGGGGCGAGGTGCTGGCCCTGCTCGGTCCCAACGGTGCCGGCAAGACCACTGCGGTCGAGATCCTCGAGGGGTACCGCAAGCGGGACGGCGGGACCGTCTCCGTCCTCGGTGCCGATCCCGAGCGCCGCGACCGGGACCTGCGGGCCAAGATGGGCATCGTCCTCCAAGAGTGTGCCGTCGACCCCTACCTGACCGTCGCCGAAGCGGTCACCCAGCGGGCCGGCCTCTACCCCGCTCCCCGCTCGGTGGGTGAGGTCATCGAGCTGGTGGGGCTGGCCCCCAAGGCCAAGGCCCGGGTCAAGACCCTGTCCGGAGGCCAGCAGCGCCGACTGGACCTGGGCCTGGCCCTCGTCGGGGACCCCGAGTTGATCTTCCTCGATGAGCCCACCACCGGGTTCGACCCCTCGGCCCGCCGCGAGGCCTGGGACGTGGTGCGGGGGCTGTGCGCCGAGGGCCGAACCGTGGTGCTCACCACCCACTACATGGACGAGGCCCAGGCGTTGGCCGACACGGTCACCGTGATCGCCGCAGGCCAGGTGGTGGCGTCGGGACCGCCCGACACGCTGGGTGGCCGAGACCACGGCGAGACCACTGTCCGGTTCATACTCCCCTCCGGGACCTCGCTCGCCGATCTGCCGCTCCCCGGCGGCGTGGTCCCCACGGCGCGTGGTGAGTTCGTCGAGTTCCATATCGCCGAGCCCACCTCGGTCCTGCACACGCTGACCGCCTGGGCCCTCGAGCGCGGCGAGGTGCTGGGTGGACTGGCCGTCTCCCGGCCGAGCCTCGAGGACATCTACCTGGCCCTGACCGGAGAGGACCTCCCGTGAACGACCTGATGGTGGCCAAGGAGCAGGTCCGCTACGAGCAGAAGGCCTACTGGCGGAACCCGATGGCCGCCATCTTCACCTTCTTGTTCCCCATCGTCTTCCTGATCGTGGTGGGTACCTCGGCCGGAAGCGCCCGGGTCCCGGGCACCTCGCTCCGCTACGACCAGTACACCGTGGTGGCCATGCTCACCTTCGGGCTGATCGCCGCCTGCTACACCAACCTGGCCATGGCCATCTGCAACCGCCGGGAGACCGGGGTGCTCAAGCGGATGCGGGGAACACCCATCTCAGTGGGTTCGTACATCGGGGGGATCATCGGCAGCGTGCTGATCAACGTGGCCATCCTGGCCGTGGTGGTGGTGGGGATCGGCATGGCCTTCTACCACCTGCACTTCCCGTACCACGTGGGCGCCACCTTGGTCACCCTGGTGGTGGGCATCGTGACCTTCGGCGCCATCGGTGTGGCGGTCACGGTGATCATCCCCAACGCCGATGCCGCTCCGGCGGTGATCAACGGGCTCTACTTCCCGATCGTGTTCGTCTCCGGGGTCTTCTACCCGATCAGCAGTGGCTCGGTGCTGGCCCAGATCGCTGACGTGTTCCCCATCCGCCACATGATCACCTCCCTGGTCAGCGCGTTCGAGAGTGGGCCCGGCTCGGGGCTCCGCCCGGGCGACCTGCTGGTCATGCTGGCCTGGGCGGTGGGTGCCCTGGTCTTCGCCTCCCGGCGATTCCGGTGGGAGCCCAAGCACCGCTGATGCTCCCTGGACTCGTGCCGCTGGGCGATCAACGCCCCCGGCACCTTGGTGCAACGTGGGATCCAATGAGCCGATGTGCCGTTGCGGTCCGGGCGGTCTCGCCGTGGTCGGGGTCGGGGTCGTGGTCGTGGTCGGGCAGTATCCGCTCCTGCTTTTCTTCGCCTACATACCATTAGTACTTCAAAGTAGGTAGGCAGATGCATACCAAAAGGATGCGCTGAGAATTATCACTGGCCCGGAAGAACGCGGACGACGGATGCCCACACGGTGGAGCGAGGTGTGGCGGCAACGCGTGGACCGTTCGGACAGCACACCCGCCCGGGCCCTGGTGCCCACACCGGTACCCTGAGCGGGTGAGCCTCCGCTCGCTTCCCCCCCTGCTGCGCAACGAGCCCGCCATGACGCGGGTCGTCGGCGCGTCCAACGCCACCCTGGCGGTGGCCACGCCGGCACAGGCCATCGTCCTGGCCGGACTGGTCCGGCTCGGCACCAGACGGCCGGTGCTGGTGATCACCCCGACCGGCGCGGCTGCCGACCAGCTGGCCCACGACCTCGAGGCATTCACCGGCGGTTCCCCGGTGGGCGCCGGTGCGCTCCCCGGAGTCGAGGTGTTCCCGGCCTGGGAGACCCTGCCCTTCGAGCGGGTGAGCCCCGACGTGTCCACCATGGGCCATCGACTCCGGCTGCTCTGGCAGCTGGACAGTGAGCAGCCTCCGGCCATCGTGGTGGCACCGATCAAGGCGGTGCTCCAGCGGCTGGGCCCGTGGCGCACCGCGGCGCGTCCCATCGAGGTGACCAAGGGAGATCGGCTGGACACCGGCGAGCTGACCGCCCGACTCGTGGCCATGGGCTACCGACGCGAGTCGATCGTCGAGCACCGCGGCGAGCTGGCCGTGAGGGGCGGGATCATCGACGTGTTCCCCTCGACATCCGACGAGCCGGTCCGGATCGACCTGTGGGGCGACGAGGTGGACCGGCTCACCCGGTTCGATGTGGCCGACCAGCGGTCGATCGACGATCTCGACCGGGTCGAGCTGTTCGGCTGCCGCGAGCTGGTGGTCGACGACGACATGGCCAAGCGGGCCACCGACCTGGTGGGCGCGGCCCCTTGGGGGCGCCACCAGTGGGACCGGTTGGCCGACGGGGAACTGTTCGACGGCATGGAGTCGTGGCTGCCCTGGTTGGTCGACGCCGAGGAGCTGGTGACCGATCTGCTCGGCGACGAGGCCCTCATCGTGCTGGTCGAGCCCCGTCGGGTGCGGGACCGGGCCGGCGAGCTGCTCGACGAGGAGTCGGCCCTGGCTGACGCCCTGGCGTCGACATGGGGACTGGAGGCCGGCGACGGAGCGCCCCGCCTGCACGTGCCCTTCGACCGGCTGTTGACCGATACGTCGGCCGGGGTGGTCACGTTGGTGCCGACGGCGGAGGGACCGGACATCCCGCTGGTGGAGAGCCGGGGTTGGGAGCCGATCCTCGGGGACGGGACGAAGTTGGCAAGTCAGGTTTCCGTCCTGGTCCATGACGGGTACTCGGTGGTGTTGTGTTCGTCGACGGCCGGAGGGGCCGAGCGGCTGGTGGGGATCCTGGCCGAGGAAGGCCTGACCGTCGCCGTGGCGACCACCCCGGCGGCAGGGAGCGATCTCGACCTGACCACACCGGGTGCCCGCGTTGTGGTGGCCACGGTCGACCGGGGCTTCGTGCTGCCCAAGGCCAAGGTGGCCGTGCTCACCGAATCCGACGTCACCGGTCGGCGCCGGCCCCACCGACAGGCCCGCACCCGGGCCCGCCCGGTCGACGGCTTCTTCGACGACCTGGCCCCCGGGAGCTACGTGGTCCATCGCCAGCACGGCGTCGCCACGTACGGCGGCATGGTCACCCGGACCATGGCCGGTGCCACCCGCGACTATCTGCTCCTCGAGTACCGGGGCGGCGACAAGCTCTACCTGCCCACCGACCAGATCGAGCTGCTCACCCCCTACGCGGGGGGCGACTCGCCCTCGGTCAGCCGGCTGGGAGGTTCGGAGTGGCAACGGGCACGGTCCAAGGCCCGGGCCGCCGTGCACGAGATCGCCGAGGAGCTGGTGGCCCTCTACCGGCGCCGGCTCGAGGTGACCGGCCACGCCTTCGGCCCCGACACCCCGTGGCAAGGGGAGCTCGAGTCGTCGTTCCCCTTCATCGAGACCACCGACCAGGTGCGGGCCATCGACGAGGTCAAGGCGGATATGGAGCGGACCCAGCCCATGGACCGGTTGGTGTGCGGCGATGTCGGCTTTGGCAAGACCGAGGTGGCCATCCGGGCGGCGTTCAAGGCGGTGCAGGACGGGTACCAGGCCGCGGTGCTGGTGCCCACCACCTTGTTGGCCAGCCAGCACGCCCAGACCTTCGCCGAGCGGTACGCACCCTTCCCGGTGAAGGTCGAGCTGCTCAGCCGGTTCCTGACCAACGCGCAGGCCAGGGCGGTACTGAACGGGCTGGCCGACGGATCGGTGGACGTGGTCGTGGGGACCCACCGCTTGTTGGCGGAGGACGTCACCTTCAAGAAGCTGGGCCTGCTTGTGGTGGACGAGGAGCAGCGGTTCGGGGTCTCGCACAAGGAGTCCATCAAGGCGATGACCGACGGGGTGGACGTCCTCACCCTGACCGCCAGCCCCATCCCCCGCACCCTGGAGATGGCCCTCACCGGCATCCGCGACCTGTCCATGGTCAACACCCCACCCGCCGCCCGGCGCCCGATCCTCACCCACGTGGGCGAGTTCGAGGAGGCGGCCGCCTCCGAGGCCATCCGCCGGGAGTTGCTCCGTGAGGGCCAGGTCTTCTACGTCCACAACCGTGTGCAGGACATCGAGGCGGTGGCCGAGCGGGTCACCAGGATGGCCCCTGAGGCACGGGTAGCGGTGGCCCACGGCCAGATGGACGAGGGCTCGCTGGAGAAGGTCGTGCTCGACTTCTGGGAGGGGCACTACGACGTGCTGGTGTGCACCACCATTATCGAGTCGGGAATCGACATGCCCTCGGTCAACACCTTGGTGGTGGACCGGGCCGACCTCCTCGGACTGGGCCAGCTTCACCAGCTGCGGGGGCGGGTGGGGCGGGCCGGGCAACGGGCCTATGCCTACCTGTTCCATCCGGTGGACCGGGTCCTGTCGGAGCAGGCCTATGAGCGCCTGCGGACCATCGGCGATCACACCGAGCTCGGCTCCGGGTTCAAGATCGCCTTACGGGACCTGCAGATCCGAGGGGCGGGCAACCTGCTGGGCCGGGACCAGTCCGGCCATATCGCCGCCATCGGATACGACCTCTACGTCCAGATGGTGTCCGAGGCGGTCTCCGAGTTGAAGGGCGAGTCCCGGCCCCAACCCATCGACCTCAAGCTCGACCTGCCCGATGCCGCCCACCTGCCCGCCACCTACGTGGCCGCCGAGGACGTCCGGCTCGAGGCCTACCGGCGACTCACCGGGGTGCGAACCGCCGAGGAGATCGACGATGTGCGGTCGGAGTGGGAGGACCGGTTCGGGCCGTTGCCGGCGCCGGCCGGCGCCCTGATCGACGTGGCCCGGCTCCGGGTGGAGTGCCTGCGCCTCGGGATCACCGACCTGGCGGTGACCGTGCCCCGAAAGGGCATGGGAAGAGGCCCGAACGAGCGGGCCTCGGTCAAGCTCTCGCCGATCACCCTGCCGGCGTCGGCGGAGGTCCGGCTGCGACGGTTGGCGCCGGGGGCCACCTACCAGCCCGACCAGCACCGGCTCCTGATGCCGATGGCGGCTCCGACCCGCGGTTCGGAGTACGCACCGGGGTTGGTGGAGCTGCTGGCCGAGCTGGTGCCGGTGGACAGGGGATAGGCAAGGGGAGGGGCAGCGGGTAGTGGCCATGGCCTCCCACCCGCACTCTGGCCCCTTTGGACGCCGCCTTGTACCGGAGCGAGCTTCCTGACCCACCTGACCCACCTGACCAGGTGATCTGGGATACCCATCGCCAGATCGACGCGTCTCCCAAGGAACGGCGCTGACCAGTAGGTTGCTCGGCATGGATGCTGCTGAAGGCGTGGGGCACCGCCTGGAGATCGTCGAACAGTTGCTTGCCGCTCCGCCCGCAGTCCATCCCGATGCGCCCAACCGGAAGGTTTGGAGTACGGACCGGCGCTGTTACGAGTTCATGGCAAGAGAGGTGCGTCCCGGCTACCGCACCTTGGAGACTGGGGCTGGCATCTCGACGGTGCTCTTGACGGCTTGGGGCTGCACGCATGTTGCCGTCGTGCCGTTCCCTCACGAGTCAGAAGTCATCCTGGACTACTGCTCCGAGCACGGGATCGACACGTCGGCTCTGACCTTCGACCTGAGACCATCCGAGGTAGCACTGCCCGAGATGCTGGGAGCGGAGCAGCTGGACCTCGTCTTCATCGACGGGGCGCATGCGTTCCCACTACCGATCATCGATTGGTTCTACGGGGCGGGACTGCTTCGCAAGGGTGGGATCGTCGTCTTTGATGACGTGCAGCTTCCTGCCGTGGGAGCGTTCCTGGACTCTTACGTCGAACGGGACGACAGGTGGCAACACATCGATGGAACGGCCAAATGGCGTGCCTACCGGCGACAGTCAGAGGGGTCATTGTCCGAACATGAGTCGAATCAACCGTTCTTCGCCGGGCCGCAGCCACCTGTGTGGAAGAGGGCAGCTCGAAGCATCTGGCACTCCCTGCCCCTCGGTGTCCGTCGGCTCCTTCGTCCTCACTGACTGACTCGATCATCGTCCACGTCGAGTGTCCCCGGGAGTGCCGGAGAGGTTGCCGTCCTGGCAGGTCAGGGGCGCCTCGTTGGGCGACTCCCTCGTGAGGATCAATGGTGGGACCCATTCCAGCACGTGACGCCCACGCCGGAAGTCGGGCCATACCCGCGCTCACTTCGCCGGAGTCGGAGCGGCACCAATGAGAGTCTCGGAGGGTTGCCCTCAAGGTGGATTCGGTAGGGGGCACCGTGCTTCGCCTTGCCGGATGCAAACGTCGGTCCTTCCACCAGCCAGTAGCATCGCCGCCGTGAAGCGCCAACTCTCCGGGGCCGTCGTTGCCCTCGTCGTGATCGCCTCGGGTGCCCTGGCCTCGGCCTGTGACGTGACCCCCACCGCCGCCTCGGCCAACGGGGACTCGATCTCCACCAGCACGCTCAACACCCAGCTCAAGACCCTCGACACGACCGTGGCCGGCGGGTGCCTGCTCCAGCTGCAGAACGCCAACCTCGCCGTCGTCTCCGGCGCGGGAACCGGGGGGCCGGGCACCTACACCATGAAGTTCGCCAACGCCGTGCTCAACAACGAGGTCGGCAATCTGTTGGCCGAGCAGTATGCGGCGTCCAAGGGGATCACCGTTTCGGCGTCGGACCTGACCACGGCAACGTCGGACTTCGCGTCCACGCTCAACGGTGAGATCAGCCAGCAGGTATCGAGTGCCACGTCGCAAGGGGCGGTCTCGGACTGCCAGCTGTCCGACGGGTCCGTCATCACCGGAAAGCAACTCCTGGGCGCGCTGCCCGCCGAGGTGCGCGACGCCCAGGTCCGCAACCAGGCGGTGGACGAGAAGCTGCTGGCCCGGGGGGCGGACCTGTCCGACCAGGCAGTGTCCAAGTTCTACAACGCCAACATCGGGTTCTTCACCCAGGTCTGCGTGAGCGCCATCGCCACCGACACCCAGGTGCACGCCAACCAGCTCTTCACCCAGCTGAACAACGGCGCCGCCTTTGCCGACGTGGCCAAGGCCAACTCGCTCGACGCCAAGTCGGCAGCCAACGGCGGGTCGCTCGGCTGCACCATCACCCTGTCGCAGCTGGAGCAGAACCTCCAGGTCCAGGCCGTCACCGTCGGTGAGCCCATCGCCCCCATCCAGAACTCGGCCGGCCAGTGGCTGATCACCGAGGTGACCAGCCAGCAGGTCGTGCCGCTGTCGTCGGCAGCCTCGCTGGTGAGGCGCGAGCTCGTCCAGGGCACCGCCAATGTGAGCCGGGTCAGCAAGGAGATCGTGGTCTTCGCCCGGCACTCCGAGGTGTCGGTCAACCCTCAGTACGGGACCTGGAACCGCTTGACCGTGGTGCCGCCCGTGGCCCCGCCGACACAGTTCCTGCTTGCCTCAGTGGGAGGCACCAGCACCTCCTCTGGCTCGTCGGTGCTGTCTACCGGGTCCGCCTCGTCCACCGGCGGCTGATCCCCTTCGGGGAGCACGCAGCATGACGGTCGAGCACCGGGGCCACGCTCGCGTCGACGTGGTGGGACTGGGGCCCGCCGGAGCCGGCCTGATCACCGCCGACACCATGGCCCTGATGGAGACGGCCGACGCCGTCTGGCTGCGCACCCGACGGCACCCCTCGGCCTCCGCCTTCCCCGAGGCCGGCTCATTCGACCACCACTATGAGCAAGGCGAGAGCTTCGACCAGGTCTACCGGACCGTCGTCGAAGATCTGGTGGCCGCCGCCCTCGGCCCACCGCCGGCCGCGGTGGTCTACGCCGTGCCCGGCTCGCCCAACGTGGCCGAGCGGACGGTGACCCTGCTGCGTGAGCACCCTGCCGTGGTGGGCGGACAGGTCGAAGTCCGGATCCACCCGTCGGTCTCCTTC
This sequence comes from Acidimicrobiales bacterium, assembly GCA_017883065.1. Classification (GTDB taxonomy): domain Bacteria; phylum Actinomycetota; class Acidimicrobiia; order Acidimicrobiales; family RAAP-2; genus Bog-756. Next base: position 8,786 of record JADGOG010000013.1, read on the forward strand.
CTCGACCTGGCCTTCGCCCGTCTGGGAGTGGACCCGGCCACGGTGGGAGTGCGGCTGGTGGACGGTGAATCGTTCGCCATCGACGCGGCCGGCGAGCGGGGGCCGTTGCTGGTGGCTCAGTGCTGGAGCAGGGCGGTGCTGTCGAACATCAAGCTGTCGGTGGAGACTGCCCCCGACCGGCCGGTGACCGTCCTCCACCACCTCGGCTTGGAGGACGAGGCGGTGTGGGAGGTGTCGTGGGACGACCTCGACCGATCCTTCGACCCGGACCATCTCACGTCGTTGTGGATCCCGCAGCTGGCCGCCCCGGTGGCGGCCGAGCTGATGCAGCTGGACGAGCTGGTCCGCACCTTGCGTCAACGGTGCCCCTGGGACCGGCGTCAGACCCACGGGTCGCTCTCCCGGCATCTCCTCGAGGAGTCCTACGAGGTGCTCGAGGCCATCGATGCGGTCACCGCCATCGACGGCGCCGACGACAGGGCCGCCATCGACGGCGCCTACAGCAGAGCCGACGACGGGGGAGTGGGCGAGGAGCAGGCGGTGGCCCATCTCGAGGAGGAACTCGGGGATCTGCTCTTCCAGGTGTACTTCCACGCCACGCTGGCGGCAGAGGCCGGCCGCTTCACCTTGGCCGATGTGGCCCGGGGGATCCACGACAAGCTGGTGTCGCGCCACCCCCACGTGTTCGGTGACGTCAGTGCGGAGACCGCCGAAGACGTGGCCACCAATTGGGAGGCGATCAAGAAGGTCGAGAAGGGCCGTTCCAGCGTGACCGAGGGGATCCCGGTGGCACTGCCGGCGCTGGCCGTGGCGGCCAAGTTGCAGCGCAAGGCGCTGGCCGTGGGCATGGTTCTCCCCACGGTGGCCGACGAGGCGGTGCGGGTGGCCGACGGCGTTGCCCTCCTCGGGGCGGCCGACACACGGGCCGCGGCCGACGGTGAGGGGGGAGCCAGGGACGACGCCGCCGAGGTGGGGGACCTGCTCTTCTCGCTGGTCAGCGTGGCCCGGTCCCTCGGGGTGGATCCGGAGACGGCCCTCCGTGCCCGGTCGACTGCGTTCCGCCGCACGGTCGAGGAGTGGGGATGACCACCAATCCATTGGCGAATGCCCAGGTCCAGACGGTTCTGGGTGCTAACTTTTCCCCCACCGGCAACAGGAGCGACTACGTACCGTGAGCACCATCGAGCAGGTCATCGGCCGAGAGGTCCTCGACTCCCGCGGCAACCCCACCGTCGAGGTCGAGGTCATCCTCGATTCCGGGTCGGTGGGCCGTGCCATCGTCCCCTCCGGAGCATCGACCGGATCGTTCGAAGCGGTGGAGCTGCGCGACGGGGGTGACCGCTATCTGGGCAAGGGTGTGCTCGACGCGGTGGCCAACGTCAACGGGGAGATCGCCGACATCCTCGACGGAGTCGACGCCCTTGACCAGCGTGGGGTGGACCTGGCGCTGATCGACACGGACGGCACGCCGAACAAGGCGCGGCTCGGGGCCAACGCCATCCTCGGGGCATCGCTGGCCACGGCCAGGGCGGCGGCCGACGAACTGGCGCTGCCGCTCTTCCGCTACGTGGGCGGGTCCGACGCCCACGTGCTGCCCGTTCCCATGATGAACGTGGTCAACGGCGGCGTCCACGCCGACAACTCGATCGATCTCCAGGAGTTCATGATCATGCCGGTGGGGGCGGCGTCGTTCTCCGAGGCCCTGCGGTGGGGAGTCGAGACGTACCACTCGCTCGCCCGGGTGCTCAAGGCGCGGGGCCTGTCCACTGCGGTGGGAGACGAGGGAGGGTTCGCCCCCGATCTGGCCTCCAACGAGGAGGCGGTAACGATCCTGGTGGAGGCCATCGAGGCCGCTGGTCGGGTTCCGGGGGAGGAGATCGCCATCGCCATGGACCCGGCCAGTAGCGAGCTGTTCAAGGACGGCCGCTACGTGCTGACCGGCGAGGGACGCAGCCTGACCTCGGCCGAGATGGTCGACTACTGGGTCGACCTGGTCGCCAGGTACCCGGTGGTCTCCGTCGAGGACGGCATGGCCGAGGAGGACTGGGACGGGTGGGCGGCACTGACCGAGGCGCTCGGGAGCAAGATCCAGCTGGTGGGTGACGACCTGTTCGTGACCAACGAGGAGCGGGTGCGCCGAGGCATCGACGCCAAGACCGCCAACGCCGTGCTGATCAAGGTGAACCAGATCGGCACCCTCACCGAGACGCTGGGGACCATGTCGCTCGCCACCCGGTCGGCCTACGCGTGTGTGATGTCGCACCGGTCGGGCGAGACTGAGGACACCACCATCGCCGACCTGGCGGTGGCCACCAACTGCGGCCAGATCAAGACGGGGGCACCGGCTCGCTCGGACCGGGTGGCCAAGTACAACCAGCTGTTGAGGATTGAGGAGATGCTCGGCGAGACGGCGGCATTCCGAGGTGGCGAAGCACTGGCTGCGTGGGGCGCGTCCCGGTGAGTCGTCGCGTCTACGCGCACTCCAAGTCGGCGAAGGCCGCTCCCAAGCCGTTCCGTCCGGCCAAGGAGTCGCCATCGGTGGCCAGACCGGCACGGGCCAAGGCGACCAAGGTAGCCAAGGTAGCCAAGGCGACCAAGGCGACCAGGCCGGCCAAGGCGACCGGGCCGGCCAAGGCGACCAAGCCGGCCAAGGCCACCGACAACGCCAGGCCGGCCAGGGTCAAAGCGCCGGCAACCAGACCGAAGACGACCACGGCCAAGGTGTCCAAGGCGGCGAAGGCCACCAAGGCGAAGGCAGTGACGTCGGGCAAGGGCCCCAAGACCGCCAACGGACCCCGGCCCAGCAGCAGGCTCACCACCTTGGGGCGACCGAAGGCGCTGCGCGGTCCCAAACGGACCGCGGCCGACAAGAAGCCGTCCGGCGCACAGCGCTCGCCGGCCGGCAAGCGCAGGTCGACCAAGTCCACCACTCCGGCCAGAAAGCACCCCACGTCGGCACTGACCCGTCGAAACCGGATTCCGGTGGCGGTGGCCGCGGTGTTCGCCGTGGTCGTGCTGGCCGCCGGCTTCCCGCTCTCCAACCTGTTCACCCAGCGCCACCAGCTGTCAGCCGCCGGCGCTGAACTGAGCCAGCTCCAGCACTCCAACAAGCTCCTGGCCGAGCAGCAACAGCAGCTGAATTCGAAAGCGGAGATCAACCGGTTGGCCCGTCAGGACTACCAACTGGTGTCCCCCGGCCAGACCCTCTACGAAGTCCTGCCGCCGTCGGGGACCGGTTCCACCGCGTTGCCGGGCGGCGCTCCGTCGGGAGATCCCGGCATCCAACCGCTGGTGTCTCCGTCCCACGCGCCGGACATGTCGCCCGACCCGGGCCTGCCCCAGGCGCCGAGCACAGTCGACCCGTCGACGGTGGCCAAGTCCGGCTCGGCCGGGTCCACCCCGACCCACCCGTCCACCTTCTGGGGACGGGTGAGTAACACCCTCCAGTTCTGGAAGTGACCCGACGGCCGCCGGCCGCTCCCGGAGCAGCGGACGGTCCGGACCCGACATCGGAGGACGCCGACCGAGCGGCCGTCGAGGAACTCCTCGGGCGCCGCCCGGCGGGGGAGTTCGAAGTGGTGGTGCGAGCCGACGACGGCCGGCCGGCGGTGATCGCCAACCAACCCTTCCTCTTCGACGGCACGCCCATGCCGACCCGCTACTGGTTGGTCGACCCCCACCTGCGTGAGGTGGTCAGCACCCTCGAGTCGAACGGTGGCGTGCGGCGGGCCGAGGCCGCGGTGCCCATGGAAGCGATCAGTGCGGCCCATGCCCGCTATGCCGCGGAGCGGGACGCACTCATCGACGCCGACCACCGGGGACCGAGGCCGTCGGGAGGGGTCGGTGGGACGCGTCAAGGGGTCAAGTGCCTCCACGCCCACCTGGCGTGGTGGTTGACCGGTGCCGACGACCCGATCGGCGAGTGGACCGCCCGACAGATCGGCCTCCACCCCACCTGAGCCGGACGGATCGACACCCCCGCAAGAGGAACACGGTGGTGGTGGGCACGTTCGCCGTGGTACGAAGGATGAATGCTTCCTATCGGTCCGGTGGCGGCCATCGATTGTGGAACGAACTCGACCCGGCTGATCATCGCCGACTGGATGGGTCGTCCCCTCGAGCGCCTGATGCGGATCACCCGGCTGGGTGAGGGCGTGGATGCCACCGGCACGTTGTCACCGGATGCCATCGAACGGTGCCTGGCCGTCCTGCGCGACTACCGGTCGGACATGGACCGGTACGGCGTGGTGCGCGGTCGGCTGGTGGCGACCTCGGCCGTGCGCGACGCCTCCAATGGTGACGAGTTCCTGGCCGCGGCGGGCGCCGCCACCCAGTTCGAGCCCGAGCTGCTGTCCGGCGCCGACGAGGGCCGCCTGTCGATGGCCGGCGCGGTGGCGGAGCTCGATGAAGCCGATGGGCCGTTTCTGGTGCTCGACATCGGGGGCGGGTCCACCGAGCTGGTGGTCGGTTCCGGCCCGACGGACTGGGAGTTGGCCGAGGTCTCCCTACAAGTGGGCTGCGTGAGGATCACCGAGCGCTTCCTGCGGTCGGACCCTCCGACGGCAGCCCAACTGGCCGAAGGCGAGACGATGGTCAATGAGCTGCTCGACCAGGTCATCGCCGACCAACCGCACTTCTTGGACGCCAGACGGTTGGTGGGCCTGGCCGGAACGGTGACCACCTTGGTCTCGCTCAACCAGGGGCTGGACGAGTACGACCGCGCCAAGATCCACCACGCCGTGCTCACCGCCGCGGAGGCCGACGCCTGGTACCGGACCCTGTCCGGCGAGGTACGCGAGGCCCGCCTCGACCGGGCCGGCATGGTCCTCGGCCGGGAGGACGTGATCGTCGGCGGTGCGCTGATCCTGTCGACGGTGATGCGGCGGTTCGGCTTCGAGGAGTGCCTGGTGTCCGAATCCGACATCCTGGACGGGATGGTGGCGGGGCTACTGGTCAGGGAGTGACCGCGGACCTGCTCGGTGCCGTGACCGGCCCGCAGGCGGTGGCCACCCGCTCGATGAAGTCGTCGGTGGACCCGTACTCCGACTGGGCGTAGGCGAGACCCAGGGCGCTGCAACTGTCGTGGGTGGAGGGATCGAGGAGCGCTTCGACCGTCCAGACCAACTCGCTGGGGTTGGTGAACCACAGGCCGCCCCTGCCCCGCTCGGCGTGCTCACGGGCCCGGCTGTGGGCGGGGACCACGATCGGTGTGCCGAACAGGAGCGAGGTGACGCAGCGCCGGGCGAACAGCGGTCCGGGGTCGAGATCGACGGTGACCCGGGCGAAGGCCAGCAGCCGGTCGAGGTCGCTCGAGCGTTCGATGGGCCAGCCCGAGGTGACCTGGCCGTGGCGCCAGGCGCAGAATGCGTCCCGATGGGCGACGCCCACCGTGATGTCGGGGAACCGCACCCGGAGGAGCCGGGCCAGTTCACTTTCTTCGTCGTCGGCGCCCTGATCCACGCCGGTGAGCACGAGGATGTTCTCGGCGTCACCGATCCAGGTGTTCGGCTCGGTACGCGCGCTGGGATTGGCGGAGAGCGGGGCACCGATCCGGTGGACGCGCTCACCGCCACCGTGGTGGCCGACGACGGCGCTCCGCTCCGCCTCGGTGACGGTCAGGACCGAGGCGGCCCGCCGGAAGAGGGGATCGAAGTGGGGGAAGGTGAGGGTCGCCTCATCGGACCCGAGGGGGAGCAGGGCCACCGCCAGGTCGGGGTCGAACCGGTCGACGGCGGCCAGGGCGCCCACGTTGCCGGCGCCGACGATCACCGCCAGGTCGGGCGCGAGTGAGGCCAGCAGGTCGACGGCCCCCGCCCACGGTGCGATCATGCCCTCGTCGAGCAGCGTGCTCAGCTCTGGAGTCAGCATCGGAACGGGTGTTGCGCTGGTGGCCGCGATGCCCTCCACCAGCAGGTCGCGGCGCAGTTCGGCCGAAGGCGTGACCGGGCTGGCCAGTCGGTGGAGCGTGAAGACGCCGTCGCTCCCCGAGCCGGGCACGGAACCGTCGGGCGTGACCACGTGCACGTCGGCCCGGTTGGCCAACGCCCCGGCCACCTGGCGCGCCATCCACCCCCCCTCGGACCTCGATTCCCAGTGGGTGGCCAAGACCACGGCCACCGGTCGGTCGGGTGGTGCCGCCATCGACGACCGGGAGGTCATCCCTGGTGCTTCCGGCGATCCCGGGTGGGAGTCGGGGGTGGTGTCATCGGGTCGACGCGTTGTCCCCGTCGCCCGCCGACGCAGTGGAGGGTCGAGACGCCGCCGCCGTCGAGGGGGGGTCGAGGTTGAGCCACAGGGCCAGCTTGGCCTGGTTCTCCGCCTCCGCAGCCTGCCGGTCGACCATGTCCTGGTTGAGCTGCTCGCACCGGAGGACGAGCTCGTCGCACCGCTTCTCGAGGGCCTCGTTGACCCGGACCAGATGGGAGAGGAGCTCCCGCTCCTCGCGCAGGTAGGGACCGAGGACGCGGTAGGTCAGGCGACCGAACAGGCCGACTACCTTCGCCTTCGGGCCGCCACCGCCGGCCGTTGCCTGGTCGAAGGAGTCGGGGAGCGCCCAGTGGTGGTGGAGGTACTCGAGTGCCGCTCGACTGCGGACCTGGCTGCCGTCGGCGTACTGGCGCATCTTGACCGGGGGCAGGGGCTCCCAGGTGAGGATCCGGTGCTCGGCCTTCAGCCGGGCCAGCACCACCTCCGGATCGAATTCCGACTGCTCCACGTCGTGGCTCTCCTCATCTCGACCATGCCCCGTGCATCGGCCTGCAGAGGCAGTGCGGTGAGCGTCCAGAGGGCGCCCCGTTGGGCGTCCTCTGCTTCCGCGACCGATGCTACCTGTGCTTCGGAAGCCCTCCGGGGACTCGCGGATGCCGAAGGCCGACGTCGGTCCCATGGTAGGTTTCGCCCGATTGTGCGGACCTCCCCCACCAGCCACCGGAACCGGGACCCCATGCTCCCCGCTGGCACTCCCCGGCGGCACTCCCCGGCGGGACGGCGATGACCACTCCTGAGGACCCGACCACATCGGTGCTCGGCTGGATGGCGCAACGTCTGGCCGAAGCCGCCCTTCCCGGAGCACCTCCGACCGACGAACAGCTCGAGGCGGAGCTGGACCGTCGCCGGCGGGAGTCCGAGTGGGGCCCGGATCCGTGGGCCACGCCCACCCGCTACTGGGAGTGGAAGCACCTCTGGCACGTCGAGCGGATCGAGCACCCCGAGAAGTTCGCCGACGACCTGCCCACCGACGGCCCGCTGCTCAGCATCGTCGTGCCGGTCTACCGGCCGTCCCCGTGGTTCTTCGAGGAGTGCGTGCTCTCGGTGATCGCCCAGACCTACCGGAACTGGGAGCTCTGCCTGTGCGACGACGGATCGGGGGACCCCGAGCTGACCCGGGCGATGCAGGCGTTCGCCGCCCGTGACGGCCGGATCAAGGTGCTGGCCCTCGAGGAGAACGGGGGCATCTCCCGGGCCACCAACCGGGCGCTCGACGAGGCCGGTGGCGAGTTCGTGGTCTTCGTCGACCACGACGACCTGGTGGAGGCCTCGGCTCTCGGCGAGATCGCCAAGGTGGTCCTGTCGGCCGACGACGCCGACGTCATCTACACGGACGAGGACAAGCTCGACGGGGTCGACCGGCCGTACCATCCCCATTTCAAGCCGGACTGGGATCCCGACCTCCTGTTGGCCTATCCCTACCTCGGGCACCTGACCGCCATCCGGCGTGAGCTGGTCACCAGGGTCGGGGGGCTCCGACCGGAGTTCGACGGCAGCCAGGACTACGACCTGATGCTCCGGGCCACCGAGCAGGCGCGTCGGGTGGTGCACATCCCCAAGGTCCTCTACCACTGGCGCACGGTGGCCGGCTCGGCCGCCGGTGACCCCGATGCCAAGCCGTGGGCCCACGCCGCCAGCCGGAGGGCCCTCCAGGACGCGGTCCGTCGGAGGGGGATCGACGGTGCGGTGGAGTCAGGTCCGTTCACCGGGGCCTACCACGTGCGTCGGGAGGTCCAGGGCTCCCCCAGCGTGAGTGTGATCATCCCCTTCCGCGACCAGGCGGCACTGACCGTCACCTGCCTCGAGTCACTCGATCGCTCGCCCGGCCATCCGATCAGCGAGGTGGTGCTGATCGACAACGGGAGCGTGGAGCCCGAGACCCGCGAGTTGAGGCGTCGGCTGGAGGCGAGGCCGAGGACGCGGGTGCTCGAGTATCCGGGCCCGTTCAACTGGTCCGCCATCAACAACCTGGCTGCCGCGAGCTGCACCACGGACATGCTGCTCTTCCTCAACAACGACATCGAGGCGACCTCGGAGGGTTGGCTGAAGGCCATGGTGGAGCTGGTCCAGCGGCCCGAGGTGGGGGCGGTCGGCGCCCGCCTGGTCTACCCGGACGGCAAGATCCAACACGCCGGGGTGGTCCTCGGGATGCAGGGGATCGCCACCCACCTGTTCAGCGGGATGAGCGGCGACCTGGGCGGGTACATGGGCTGGGACCGCGTGGTCCGCTCCTACAGTGCGCTCACCGCAGCCTGCATGCTGGTCCGGCGCCCCGTGTTCGAGGAGATGGGCGGGTTCGACGAGGCCTATCCGGTGGCCTTCAACGACCTCGACTTCTGCATCCGGTTGACCCGGGCCGGGTATCGGCTCTTGTACACCCCCCACGCCGAGCTGACCCACTACGAGTCGGTGAGCCGTGGCCTGTCCGGGTACTCGGCCGACTTCCAGGAGTTCCTCTCCCGCTGGTGGAGCCTCCTCCAACAGGACGACCCCGCCTACAACCGGAACCTCGGCCGGTTCGCCACCTGGTGCCCGTTGCGCAACCCGGGGGAGGACGAGCAGTGGCTGGAGGAGATCGGCCGCCTGGTCCCGGTGACCGCGCCGGCCGACGGGGTCGGCGTCTAGGACGTGGCCAGGGCGACAGCCGGCGCCGTGGCCACCCGACCCGCCAGCAAGGTCGAGCTGGCCGTGCCGTACCCGGTCACTACGCCGGTGGAGCTCATCACCCAGTAGCCGAAACCGTCGAGGGCCACGGCCATGTCCGCCACCGGGGCATCGTTGGCCACCGACGGGGCGCTGAACATCTTGGCGTCGCCGTAGGCGGCCAACGTCCCCTCCTTGGTGACCAGGTAGTACCCGAGCCCGTTCGGCGTGGTGGCCATGGCCGCCACCGTCTGGCCCGAGGGCACCGTGGCGCTGCCGTAGTCCTGGGCGTTGCCGAAGGCGCTGACCGTGCCGCCCGCCGTGACCAGGTAGTACCCCCGTCCGTTGGGGATGGCGACGATGCTCACCACCGGACCGCTGGTCGTGGTGGTCGTGGTCGAGCCCAGTGAGCCGGTGCCGAATCCCTTGACCGAGCCGTTGGAGCGGGCGACCCAGTAGCCGCCGCTGGTGGCATCCACCGCGATCCCGACCACGCCCGAGGTCGATGCCGAGCCGCGGTTGACGGCGTCGCCGTAGGTGGTCACCCGGCCGTTGGCCGCCACCAGGTAGTAGCCGTGTCGGTCCGGGGTCAGCGCCATGCCGGTGATCGACCCGCCGGACCCCGAGCTGGGCAACGAACCGGCGTTGTGGGCGGCGCCCCCGGTGGTGACGTGACCCTTGGCGTCGACCACGGTCAGACCCTGGCAGGTGGCCGAGGCCGAGGCCACCGAGGTGGTCGACGGCCCACCGGAGATGGGTGCGCTGGTGTCCCACAGGCGGTAGTCCCACACGCCCCACTTGTTGCCGATGTTGTTGTCGGCCACCGCGTTGAGGACCTCGAGTCGGTTGGAGGAGGGGAGATCACCGTTTGCGGTCCGGACGATGCCGGAGTTGTGGTTGTACGTGTAGCCCGACAGGCACTGGCCATAGGTGCCTTGCGGCTTCCACGTCCCGCTCCCCTGGAGCAGGCCACCCAGCCCGATGGTGGCCTCGGTGACCACCGGGGTGACCGGCGGCCCGTTGGTGGTGGTGTCGTAGGGGCCATCGTCGAAGGACATGGCTACCCGACGAGCGGCCGGGTCGTAGGCGATCGAGGCGTCGTGGGGCCACACGCCCAGCCCGTTCAGGGTCACCGCCTCGACCTTCCCGCCGGAAGGCAGGGTGAGGAAGCACGTGGTGCACGGGCCGGCACTCGGGACGTTCGAGAGGTTGATCTCACGCAGCACCAGGCCCTCGGCCGGGTTGGCGTCGGTGCCCGGGCTCCCCGAGTTCCCCATGTAGGTGAGGAGGACGTGGCCGCCGCCGATCGAGGTGGCTGCGGGTTCGCCGAGGCAGTAGAAGGTCTGGCCGGAGGCCTTGTCGACCGGGCAGTTGTTGGGATACGAGTTCTGGCCGAAGTCGGCGGAGGTCTCGATGAACGGGGTGAGGTCGGCCTTCCACGGGCCGGCGGGGGAGTTGGCGAAGGCCAGACCGATCACGTTGGTCGAGTTGCTGGCCACGGCCTCGGCGGTGAAGAACATCGCCCACTTGTAGGGCTTCCCACCGAAGTGGAACTGACCGCCGATGACCTCGGGCTCGCAGGTGTGGACGGAGAAGAAGGCGTTGGACGGACCGTTCTCGGGTCCGAAGACGATGGTGGGCTTGGTGTAGTGCCACTGGCCGTTGGACTGATGGCCCACCGAGAGGAAGATGTGGTCCTTCACGTAGTTGGTCTCCTGGTTCCCGCAGTAGAAGACGTAACGAGTGGTGGCGTCTGTCTGCACCGTGCTCGGGGCGTAGGTGTAGAAGAGCCCCTTGCCCGGGTCGATCCCGGTGTACGAGGTGTGGGTCGGCGTGTACGCCAGCAGGGTGGCATGGGCGGGGTGGGCGGCGGCCCCGGCGGCGGTGGGGACGAGCACGGCAAGCACACCGAGGGCGGCGGCGACGGCAAGACGGATTCGGCGTGGAACGGGGGTCTCCTCTCGTCTCCGGCCCTGGTGATCGCTGGGGGGCGGAGGCAGATCTGACGGTGGGGCAGGCACACCCAGACGGTGTACCCGACCGCCAGAGATTAGCGCCCAGCCGGGGGCGCTCCCAGTCACCCCTCGCGGCTCCGCCTGGCCACGTGGCGATTCCTCCTGGTCAGCGCCGGTCCGCCACCCGTCGGTCCGAACCGGGTTGGCTAGAGTCTGGGACGCTCCCCGGTGACCGACAGTGCCCGCGAGGAGAGGACGGAGTGCCTTGCCTGATCCAGCGACAGTGACCGTTGTCACCAGGACACAGGACCGCACCTTGTTGCTGGACCGGGCCATCCGGAGCGTCATGCAGCAGTCGATGGGCGATCTGGAGATGGTCATCGTCAACGACGGGGGTGACCCCGGCCCGATCGAGGCGGTGGTCGAGGCCCGCAGGCACGAGGTACGGGGGCGGGTCACCCTGGTCCACCACGAGACGGCCCGGGGCATGGAGGCGGCCACCAACGCCGGCCTGCGGGCCACCGACTCGCGCTATGTCGCCGTTCACGACGACGACGACACCTGGCATCCGCGGTTCCTCGAGTTGGCGGTGGACGCCTCGGAGCGCACCGGCGCCATGGGCGTGGTCACCGCCACCGAGGCCGTCTACGAGAACACCGACTACGGGGACATCCGGCTCTTCGACTGGTTCCGCTTCGACCCGATGGCCGATGTGGCCCCGCCCGACGCCGGAGACGCGACCCGACCGCTCCTCCCGCCCACCAGCCTGTTCCGACTGCTCTCGGGCAACCAGTTCCCCCCCTGCTCGTTCGTCTACCGGCGGGAGGTGCTCGACGAGGTGGGCTACTACGACGAGCGGCTCCCCGTGCTGGGCGACTGGGACTTCAACATCCGCTTCCTGTTGTCCCACGACATCCACTTCCTCGATGAGCCGCTGGCCTACTACCACCACCGCAAGGGCCACTCGGGCGAGTTCGCGAACTCGGTGAGCAGCGACGGCAACGTCCACGACCGGGTGCGGGAGGAGTTGCTCAACCGCTACCTGCGCCAGGACCTCCAGCGAGGGGTGGTGGGCATCGGCGTGCTCGCCAACCTCCTCCACGACCTCCGGCGCCAGCGGGCCGACGACCTGGCCGCACAGCGGGCGGTGGCGACGACGATGGACTCGATCGACCGGTCGGTCGGGGCCCTGTCCGGCTACGCCGAGCAGCTGGTCCAGCGGGACGGCAGGTCGGGCGGGGTCTCGGACCCCGGTGCCGCCGGCCCGGCCGACACCTCGGTGCGGCCGCTCGCGGACCGGGGGTGGCGCAAGCTGCTCGGCTCCTCCCTGAAGGCGTCGGACCCGTCGAGGGGTGGACCGCCCCCGGCGGATCCCCCGGCATGAGCCGTCTGCACGACCTGACGGCCGACGCCGACGTCCTCGCCATCGAGTTGGTGGGCACCTTGGTGGTCCGTGACCTGTGTCGACCGACCGACGCGTTCCGGCTGAGCCAGGAGTGCTTCAACGCCGATTCGGGTCGCTACCTCGCCACTGAGCTGGCGCCGATCCGGATGTCGGCGGAGGCCGCCCTGCGCCACGAAGCCGAACGGGCCGGGCGCTCCCCGTCGTCGGTCGGCCTCGAGGCCATCTACGCCCGGGTGTCCGACCTCCTCCTGCTCGATCCGACCACCACCGCTTCGTTGGTCGCCTCCGAGCTCGAGACCGAGCGGCGCCTGCTCCGGGTGGACCCGGTGATGCTCGAGCTGTGCATGGGCGCCGTCGGACGGGGGGCGGCGGTGGTGGCAGTGGGCGACACCCATCTGCCGGCCGCCTTTCTGGGCGAGGTGCTGTCCGACGCCGGGGCCACCGTCCCCTCCGACCTGTTGGTCTCCTGCGAGACGGGTACCTCGATCACCGAGGGGCCCCTGTGGGAGGACCTGGCCGGCCGGTTCGACGGACGGAGCGTCGTCCACGTGGGGACCGCTCGCCGCGCTCAGGCGGCGGCCGGGCAGCACGGGATCCGGACCTGCCTGGTGCCCGACGCGCTGGAGGAGTTCCGGCATCAGCGCGGGCGAGGGGCCGCGCTCAACGGCGACATCGTGTTCCGGCATCTCGGGACCGACGGGACCATGTTGAAGAACGTGCACCGGAGCCTGCTCAACGGTCTGGTGGCGCATCGGGAGGTCGACGGTGTCCCCGGGGACGGCGGTGACGGTGACCTCGCCGTCACCGCGTCCCAGGTCGGGTTCGGCGCCCTGGGCCCCCTGATGACCGCCTTCGTCCAGTGGGTGCACCGGGCCGCCATCCGGTCCGGGTGCGACCGCCTGCACTTCGCCGAGGCGGACGGCGCCTTTCTGGCCTCGGCCTACCGCACCTGGTGGGGCGACCAGGCGCTGGCCACCGGCCCGACCGGCACCGAGCCGGCTGCCGGGGGCGGGTCCGCGGTGGTCGCCACCGGGTGGGAACCGGCCGCCCGATGGTGGGGTGACGGCGCCGGTTCCCGAGGTGCGACGGCCCTGCAGCCGACCACCCGGCTGTGCTTCGCGGTGGGAGAGGATGGCGGCGCGCCCGACTGCGACGTGGTCACCCGAGGGTTCATCGACGCCCGGATCGAGGACGAGCGCCCGCTCGTCTCCGACCTGCTCGAACGGTCGCGGGGCTTCCTCGAGCGGTGCCTGGTGGCAGCCCCGTCCGCGTCCACCACCGGGGCCCCGTCCGAAGGTGGTGACGTCGACCTGGTGGGCGTCCTCCAGCAAGGGGCGCTCGAGTACCTGGCCAGGTTCCGCCGGTTGACCGAGAGGATGCCAAGCACCGTGTCGATCGTCGATCCGCATACCGCCTGTGACCCGATGGTGGCCGCCCTCGGCTCACCCACACCCCGGACCGAGACGCTGGTGGACCGGGTGCGACGTGCGCCCGCCCCGCCCGCTCCCGCCTCCCAGCCCGGAGCGCCTCGCTAGTCCCCCCGGTGGCCGAGCCGCCGCCGGAGTGACCCATAGGCACGACGGGGCAGGGCGCTCGCCCTGAAGAGACGGGTGCGGTAGACGGCATCGAGCTCGTTGCGGACGACGGCCAGCTCGGCTTCGGCGCTGATCCCGGTCGAGGCGGATCCCCCCGGCACCGGCAGGAAGGCGCCGGCCAGCGCCATGCGGAGCGAGCCCTCGGTGCCCACGGTCGGGAGGTCGACGACCAGAGCGCTGGCTCCGTCGGTGGCCAGCACCCCGGTGGCCGACCATCGGGCACCGGTCGCGGTGAGGTCGTCGGGGTCGTCCCCCTGCTGCCAGCGGTACTCGGCGGTCACCCCGCCGTCCACGTCGGTGGCCACCACCTCGAAGTGATCCAGCCGGACCAGGGCGGGGAGCTGGGCAGGCGACACCACCACCTGACCCACCCCGGCTGCCGAGCCGCTCCACTCGATGAGGCTGAGCCCATGGAGATTGATGGCGATCGGGAGCAGGGTGGTGCTCAGCTCGTCCCCTCCGCCGGGACCCCGGAGGGAGAGTCGGAGCTGCCCCGCTTCCGAGGTGGTGCTGAAGCGGCCGGGCTCGGCCCTGGCCTCGCGCATCAACAGGACCGAGTCCGCCGTCTCGTTGTCGATGAGGGCGGCGGCCCCCCCGACCCAGTACAGCTCACTCATCGGTGACCAGTGCAGGTTCTCGGCCGTGCGGTGGCGCAGGGTGGGCAGGTAGCGGGTCGGCACCAGCCGGTCGGAATCCTCGCTGCCGAAGTTCTCCTCGTGCTCCCACCAGCTGAAGGCCTCGGCCTCGTCGAGGTTGGGCTGGGAGACGAAGCGCCCGAGGATCCGCCGCAGCATGGCCCGTCCCGACGGTGAGGTCTCGAAGATCGTCGGGTGGCTCCGGTCGCGGCTGCGGTACTCGAGCCACTCGGCGTGGTAGGCGCCGACGCCGGCCTGGACCAGGTCGCGCATGGCCGTCTCCTCGGGCCCGGCGGACGACGGGGCCAGCACCGGCGTCCCGTCCTCGGCCATCTCGAGCAGGGAGCCCTGGCCACAGGTCGAGACCAGTTCGACGATCTCGGGTCCGCCGGTGATCGACGACACGTCGAAGGGGGCGGTGCCCACGGTGCCGAGGAAGCCTTCGATGACCACGCCGCGCAGGGCCCGGTCCGACGCACCGATGTGGGCCAGCAGGTAGAGGCCGCGCAGGGAGAGCTCGGACCCGTCGGCACGGAGCATGGCGAGGAGGGACTCTTGGATGGATCCGGACCATCCCACGTCGACCACCACCACCGGACCGCTCCCCGGGCCGGCCGCGTCGACGAAGTGGTCGACGAGCCGGCGACGGGCCCGGGCCGACCTGTCCACCACCTTGTCCACCAGGGCCGGTCGGCCGAGCACCAGGTCGACCAGGGCCTCGCCCGCCTGACGCCCCCGGCCGCTGGCCTCGAACCGTTCCATCAATTGGTCGAGCTCGGGGACGTCGGCGGCCTCCAGGCCCCACGACTCCAGGATCCTGGCGGGCGACGGTGCCCGCAGCCGGTCGAGGAACGAACGGAGCTCGGCCTCGGATCCCTCGTAGATGTCGGCCCGGGCGCATGCCTCGCGGGAGACCCAGGCCGTCGCCGTGTTCAGGTGGTGGCTGTCCGCCGCCGCAGCCTGGTCGATGAGGGTCTTGAGGAAGCGGCCTTCGCGCATCAGGCAGACGATCCGCTCGCTGCCCAGCTCGACCGCCTTCTGGCGGACCCAGTGGGCATAGCCGGTGAACACCGGGCCGAGGACCGCGGTGCCGGTCTCCCAGGCCACCTGGTCCTGTCCGGCCAGGGATCGAGGCGGCGGCAGGAAGGTGGCCCGCCGCCGCAGCGCGGTGAGCCCGCCGTCACCGTCCAACTCGTCGACCCACGGGCTCGGGTCACCCGGGTACCCGAGGATCCGCTCTCGGGAGGCGATGGGGTCGTACCGGTCGGTGTTCAAGGGGTAGTGCACCGCCCGCACGCCGACCCGCTCGGCGCAGGCCACGTCGGCCTCGGCGTTGTCCCCGACGTGGACCAGTTGGTCGGGCTCGATCCCCAGATCGTCGACGACCGCCTTCCAGAGGCCGGCACCCTTGCCGGTGCCGTGGTCGCTCGAGGTGTAGACGTCGGAGAAGGCGAGCGTCCCGAGCGGATGGGCGGCGAACAGCCCACGCAGCTCGCCGGCGCTGAAGTAGGTGTCGGACACCGCGATGAGACGCAGTGACGGCGAGGCCCCCACGACCTGGTCGAGGTAGGCGGTCAGCCGCCCGTCGGCGAAGGTGACCTCCCGTTCGACCGCCATCTCCAGGGCGGCCGTCCCTTCGCTTCCGAGGGGGGAGAGGATGCCCGGGGCCAGGACGGCGTGGATCTCGGCCAGGGTGACCTCGGTCGAGCCGTGCTCGTCCTGCTTCTTCCGCCGTGCCTCGGCCTCGGCCAGGATCCGCAGCCGCGAGTACCCGTACGCATCGATGTGGCCGACCAGGGCACCCTGGTCGGCCAGCCGGCGCCCGACCAGCAGGTGGACGTCGGTGGGCTTGGGCACCCGCCGCCACAAGAGGGTGTCGAACACGTCGACCGAGAGGACCCGGGTGCGGGCGGACCGCACCGCCTCGTCGATGGGCTCGAAGCGTCGGTCCGGAAGCCGCGGGCGCTCGACATGCTCGTCGGAGGTGGTCAAGGGACGCATCGTAGCGTCACCGAAGCGACGCCCAGGGGAGCCCGGGGTACTTGGAGCGGAAGTACTCCCGGCGCGCAGCGAGGTCGGGACCAGGGAGTTCGGTGACGCACGGGTCCACCGCCCGGGTCTGCCCCACCAGGGTGGAGGAGAGCTGGCCCCGGAGCCCCAACGCGGCAAGGTGGAGCCAGAGGTCGTACTCGACCGAGCTGCCCGGCTGGTCCGCACCGGGGTCGAATCCACCGGCTCGGCGCCAGGCGTCCTTGCGGACCAGTGCCATGGCGCCGACACAGTCGTCCACGACCAGCCGGGACACGTCCCAGGGAAGGAACCCGTGCAGGCCGGGGTGATCGCCGAGGGTGGCGGTCACGCCATAGGCGAAGGCGGCGTCGGTGCCCTCCAGGGCGAGGAGGAGCCGCAACAGCCCACGGGGGAAGAGGGTGCTGTCCGGGTCGAGCAGGAGGACGACCGGGGCGCGGGCCGCCTCGATGCCGAGGTCGAGGGCGGCGGCCCGACCGGCTGCGGTCGACAGAGCGACCAGCCGGACGGGGAACCCGGGAGCATCCTCCATCAGGGTGCGGACTTCGCCGAGGGCGCGTTCGCTGGCGTGGTCGTCGACCACCACCACATCGGCCCGTACCCCGTGGCCGGCCTTCACCGAAGCGACGGCTCGGCGGACGGACGGCGCATCCCCGGTGAGGGGGATGACCACGGTCACCTCGGGATCGGCACCCGGCCACTCCGGTGTCTCGGCGGTCGGCGCGTCGAGCCCCGGCATGGGCGACCGCCCGCCATCTCGGACGGGTGGTGGCGGCCCCGTGACGGCCACGCGCCCGGTCGGCCCGCTCACGGCACCCGCGGACGGCGCACCGGAGCCGGTGTCCGCCGCCACCAGGGGTCGGCGCGTGGCGGGCCGCTGCAGGGCCTCGGGGATGGCCCGGTCGGCCGGCCGGGGGGCCGCCACCGGGCCTCGGGCCTGCAGGGTGTGCTCCACGGTGTCGAGGAACCGGTCGACGATGTCGACCAGGGCCAGGTCCTTGCGCACGAAGTCGTAGGCCCGCCGGGCCAGCTCGGCCCGGAGGGCCTCATCGTGGAGGACGGCATCCGCCCGGAGGGCCAGTGCGTCCAACCCGTCCTGGAGGAAGTGGACCGCCGGCACCAGGGGGGCGAACCCGCCCGACGTCTCGGTCACCACCAGGCACCCGTTGCTGATCGCTTCCAGCACCCGGACCCATTCGAAGTAGTCGCGCTCACCCTGGTGGACGTTGAGCAGCACGCGGCTGGCGGCCAGGACCTCGTACTTGCGCCGACCCGAGACGAAGTGGTCCGAGCCTGCGGTGATCGGCCGATCGATCTCGAAGAGCCGCAGGTCGCACTCCCATCCGGCCAGCACCGGTGCGGAACGCGCCAGGAACTCGTCCCGCCGGGGGGTCAGGGCACCGAGGAAGAGCAGGTCGCACCCCCGTGGAGCGCGGTCGTCACCGCCCCAGGCGTCCCAACCCGGGTGGTAGCCGAGCCGGAGGCGGTGGGCGTCCACGCCCCGGCGCTGCAGTTCGCGGACCCCTCGATCGTTGATGTCAGCGGCCATCGGTCCATACGAGGTGTACCGGGCGCCGTCCTCGAACCACTGGGTGCCCGGCTGCTCGACCCCCACGCAGATGCTGTGCGACGCGGCGCGCACGATGTCGGCCTCGGAGGCACCCTCGTACCGGGTGAAGAACTCGTGGGGCGCGACCACCAGGTTGACCACGCCGGCCTCGGCTCGGGGGAGCCCCGATGGGCAGAGCTCGACCTCACGACCGGTGGCGCCCACGGACTCGGCCAGGGCGGCGGCGATCTCCGCCATGTAGACGTTGCCGACCGCACTCACGAAGACCCGGTAGGCGGGCGACGGCATCGACGCGACCCCTAGGTCGCCGGCAGAGCGGCGAAGGCGGCCACCGGCGACGGCATCGAGCCCGGAGGGGCGTGGCCGAGGAAGTAGGCGTCACCGAAGGCCCGGACCGACCCCTTGGCGCTGGCCGTCTGGTAGCCGAAGGCGTGTCGAGAGGCGCTGAGGCCGATGATCGGGTCGTCCGGTCCGTGCCCCAGGTCGGCGGGGGAGCCGAAGAACGGGGCGTCCCCGAAGCACAGGACCTGCCCGTCGCCGGTGGCCAACCAGTAGCCGTTGCCGGTGGGCGAGGCGGCCATGGCGACAATGGTGGGGCCGAGCCCGATCCCCGAGGCCGATCCGCACTCCGGCGCGTTGCCGAGGGCGACGACCTCCCCGCCGGCCGACGCCAGCCAGTACCCGCTGGCGTCCGGGAGCACGGCCATGTCGACCACCGGCGAGCGCAGGGGTGCCCCGCCCAGCGAGCCGTGGAACCCGGCGTTGCCGAAGGTGAAGATGCCGCCGTCGGACGAGACCAACCAGTATCCGGTTCCGTCGGTCCGCGCCGTGATGCCGGCCATGGGTGCGGCCAGGTCGAGGTGGGCCGCGTCGCCGTGGACCGGGGCGTCGCCCACCGCCAGCACCGACCCGTCGGCGGTGGCCACCCAGTGACCGAGGCCGGTGGGAGCGATGGCCACCCCGACGACGCTCCGGCCGGCCAGCCCGTGGCGGACACTGGCGTCGACGGTCACCTTCCCGAACCCGAAGGTGGTCCCGTCCGTCCCCACCATCAGGTACCCGACGTGGCTCGCCGGACCCTCGTGTTGCGGTACGGCGAGGTCGGTCACGACCACGGCGATCGACAGCCATTCCGCAACGCGGCTGACCGCCGGTCGGCACGTCCCATGGTCGGCAATCGTACCTGGTGCCTGGGACGATCAGCCGGCCATGGTCGCGATCCGGCTCAGGGATGGGGCGAACGGCGGCGTCGCCATCGCCTGATCACCGGCGGGACCACCAAGGCGGCCAGCCCCACCACGAACAGGGCCCCGGCCAGCTCCTCGTGCGGTGGAAGGTAGGCGAAGTGCAAGGTGGTGCGGCCGGCCGGGACGGAGACCTGTTGGAACAGTCCGTTCGGCGCGCCGCGGTCCTGGGCGACCTTGGTGGTGACCCCGTTGCCGGTCGCCTTCCATCCCGGGAAGTACTGGACCCGCCGGACCAGTACCGACGGGTGCGCGCAGTGCACGGTGGCCTCGTCGAACCCGGTCCCGGACACCGTGCACCCTCTAGACCCTCCCGTCGGCTTCAGCGAGAAGACCGGAGCGGGAGCGGGCAGCTGCCAGATCTCGGCGAACCCGTCCCGGTAGACCTCGCGGGGACCGGCCGGCCACGGTGGCGTGCCAACCGCCGGGAACGGCTGGCCCTTCAGGTCGAGGCCGTCGGCCGGCTCCACCACGTAGCGGACGCCCACCGACTCGTAGTTGGGCAGGTACTTGGTCAGCGCTTGGGCCGGGGTCAGCCCGTGCGGGTCGACGGCGTTGCCGCCGCTGAAGTTGCGGTCGGGCGCGTTGGGATCCAGCGACGTGGCGATGTAGCGGGTCCATGCCTTGGGCAGCGGGAGGTCGATGACGTTGGCCTGGGCGATCTGGTAGTACGACCCGTAGTCGGGCTGGATGGGGCCGAGGGTGGCGAACCGGTAGGCGCCGAGGTGGGCCTGGAGCCAGCTCACCGAGCCGGTCTGCAGCACGGTGGGCTTGGGGGCGGACAGGTAGGTGAAGCCCAACAGGGCGACCGACTCGACGCTGATGGCCACGGCCATCAGCACCCGCCCGCGCCGCCGGCTCCGGTCGCTCCGCTCGATGTGGGGTCCCCGCCCGTTCTCCGGGGAACCGGGTCGCCGCCCGGCCCACGTACCGCCGAGGGTCAACAGCGCCAGCAGGCCCACCGCCCCGGCCAGGCTGACTGCGGCGTAGATGTGGCGGTGGGCGGTCTGCGCCGGCGTGGGCCCGATGGCACGGGTGAGCAGTGGCCATGCGGTCACCGCGGCCCATCCGGCCAGGGCCGCGGTGACCAGGGCGCCGAAGGCGAGCATCCGTCGCCTGGTGGCGGCCCGGGCGATGTCGTCCAGGCCCAGTGCGGCCAGCAGCACCACGGCCAGCTCCCAGGTGGGAGGCGCGTACCGGTAGAAGGCGGTGACCCGCAGGCCGGGCACGACGGCGATGAGGTGGACCACCGGGGGGAAGCCGAACGACCGCAGCAGGCAGACGAGCACCCAGGCGCCCAGCCCGATCCGCAGCAGGCGCAGGCGGGTGCCGAGCAGCCCGACCAGCCCGGCGGCGATGATCGTCACCGAGAGGAACCCACCCACGCTTCCCCAGATCAGCGAGATGGTGTCGGTGCCCGCCGGTGCATGGAACCCGAAGATCGGGCCCAGCGAATACGGGAGCACCAGTTGGGTGAGGCCGGCGGTGGGGAGCGACACGTCGGCGAAGACCCCGTTGAGCGCCCCGGTCTCGGCGTGGGGCAGGTAGTCGGCGAAGGCGATCAGCAGGGGGGCGGACAGGGCCAGGCCGGTCAACAACCCACCGCCCAACTTGAGGGCCATCCGCGGCCAGCACCTCCACTCGGGTCCGGCCACCCGGAAGATCGACCACCAGGCCACGAAGACGCCGTCGATCAGGGTCGTCTCGGGGAAGCCGGCCAGGATGGACAGGGCGAGGGCCATCGCCAACAGGTGCCAACCGCCCGAGCGCCGGTGGCGGGCGGCGTCGAGGGCGTGCTCCACGCCGAGCAGGCACAGGGGCAGCAGGGCGACCGGTCGGATCGGTGCATGGGCCAGCCACGCGTAGGTCCCGCACAGGCCGAAGGCCACACCGGCCGCGGTGGCCAGGGTGCGGCCGACCCCGAGCCGCCGGGCCAACGCGTACGTCGACCACCCGGTTACCAGCTCGAGCAGGAGCTGGAGCACCAGCATGCCCTGATGGAGGGCGAGCACGACGGTGGGCGGGAAGAACGCCCCGCTCTGCATCTCGCCGGCCAGCGGGGCGCCGATCCCCTCGAAGGGGTTCCACCAGGGGACGTGGCCGTGCAGCCAGTCGAGAGCGGCCAGGTGGCCGAGCGCCTGGGTGGTGTAGCCGGCGTTGGGGTCGATGTAGGGGAGGCCGGGGAGCCATCCCGCCGGCGGGACGGTCAGGTAGGCGTTGATGTACAGCGGGTTGGCGGTGACCAGATGGAGCAGCGCCGGGCCGTTGGCCACCAGCACGGCGACAGCGATGCAGGCCACGGGGACCAGGTCGGTCGAGTGGGTGGCCATCCGGGCACGCAGCCCGTCGAGGAAGGGGACATCCCCAGGTGGGCCCGGCCCGAGGCGCGGGGTCGCTGCCGGCGGATCACCCATCGTGGTCTCGAGCGGCACGGTGCCGAGTTTCCCATGTGGAGCGAGCCGATCGGGGACAGGTCGGAACCCTCGGTGGTACAGGAGCCGCCGCCGAGCGTTGCCCCGAAGTGGTGCACCGTTGCGGGATGCGAGAAGATGGGGCCCCAGCCCGGTTGGACGAATCGGGCAGACCGGACCCTGGGGAGCAGACGGGTGATTGATCCAGACATGGTGGATGTCGGACGCTGATGAGTCCCAGCCTGCGCGCACCGATCGTGCGATCCCTCGAACTCACCGGGTGGCGGATCCGCCTGGCCACCCTGGTCGAGAGCGACTACGAGGCCTGGCTCGCCGTGCGTACCCGCTGCCGGTCGTGGCTGGTCCCCTGGGAGCCCCGGTCGAAGGGTGCGCCCCTGGCACCGGAGGATCAGGCCAGCTTCGCCGCCCGCTGCGGGATGCGCGAACGGGAGCGCCAGTTGGGGAGCGGCTTCGGGTTCGGCATCTTCGTCGAAGGCCGGTTCGGCGGTGAGATCACCTTGTCGTCCATCCAGCGGGGTCCGTTCCAGAACGGGTCCATCGGCTACTGGATCGACGAGGAGCTGGCCGGCGCCGGCTTCATCCCCGAGGCGGTGGTGGTGGTCCTGCAGTTCGCGTTCGAGACGCTTCGCCTGCACCGGATCGAGGTGGCGATCATCCCCCGCAACACGGCCAGTCGTCGTGTGGTGGAGAAGCTCGGCCTGCGCAACGAAGGGGTGGCACTGGGCTTCCTCGAGATCAACGGCGAGTGGGAGGACCATGTCCGTTACGCCATGACCTCCGAGGAGTGGGCGGTCCGGGGTCCCGAGATGCGGGCGGCCTGGTTGCGGCGGTCCTAGCTCCGGCCGGGCACTCGTCCCGGTGGACCCTCACCCCACCAGCCTCACCCTCGGCCTCAGCCCCCGCGCAGGGCGTACGGCCCCGTGTAGCTGAAGATGAGGAAGCCCCAGATGGCCACGGTCGACGCGGTAGCCCCTGCGGTGACCAACACGGGCAGGAAGCGCGGTCGCAGGACGTCGGTGGCTACCGCCACCAGCACCAGAAGGATCGGCACCGTGGTGAAGGTGTAGCGGACGTCGATGGCCCACTGCTCGCCGTAGCGGATGTACCAGAGCTCGATGATGTTGAGCACGAAGGGGAGGCCGAGGATGGCCGTCCGCACCGACCACAGTCGCCTCCCCAGTCCGGCGATCAGCACCAGCCCGGCGGGGACGATCAGCACGGCCAGCAGCCGGTCCAACTCCATCAGGAACGGTTGGTGGGCCAGGGCGCGGGCCCACTCGGAGGGGAGGACCAACGGATCGACCAAGGTGGTGACCGTCTGGTTGGGGAGCTCTCCGATGGTGTGGTGGATGTGGTGCGGGTTGATGATGGCGGTCTGCTCGGCGATGGCGATGGGCCCGGCGGTGAGCATGTGGTAGGTCACCTCGTTGTAGGCAAACCAGGGCGCCATCACCGCCACCGGCACGGCCACCGCCACCAGAAGGGGGAGCCAGGTGCGGGTGCTCCGACGCCGCCAACCCTCGGCCACCAGCACCAGGGCGAAGATCGGGATCAACAGGGTCAGTTCGAGCTCGGAGAGGACGCACAGCCCCAGTACCAGTCCTGCCCCCACCAATCGTCGGGCCGAGTGCCGTTCCCAGGCGATCCACAGCTCGGTGGCGAAGAGGACGGCCAGGGGCACGGCCAGCGCCAGATCGGAGATGAAGATGAACCGGACCACCATGTTGGGAAGGGCGACGAAGGCCAGGACCATCGACCATCCGAGCAGCCACCGGTCGCCGAGCACCACCCGGGCCAGTCGGCCGATCAGCACCACCGACGCCACCAGAAGGACCACGTCGAACAGGCGGACCGCGTAGATCTTGTCCCGGTAGTTCGAGGTGCTCAGGAAGGCCGGTACGGCAGCGATGTAGTACAGCGGCGGCTGGAAGGCCTCGTAGCTGAGCTGCCCCAGTCCGTGGAGGTCGTTGAGGCCCGCCGGACGGGGATAGATGCCCTTGGCCAGGGCGATGGACTGCAGGCTGGTCTTGGTCCTGCCCAGCTCCGGCAGCGACCCGTGCTCGGCGATCTGCTGGATGTAGGTGTAGTGGGCGCTCTCGTCGATGGGTGAGAAGTAGGGCAGCTTGAACGCACCCACGATGCCGATCGACACGATCAGGACCAGCTGGATGGCGATCATCGCTCCCAGCACCCACCGCCAGAACGGGCTCAGGCCCGGCGGCATGGCCCAGAGCCGACCGCGGGCCCGTGCGGCGTGACGGTGGCGCTCCCGGTAGCCGGCTCGGGTCTTGGGGGTGGCCTCGGCGTCGGACGACTCTTCGACCTCGATCCCGTGGAGGGCCTGGTGCGACTCGATCTCGCTGCTCACGTCGATTGGGCTCCAGAAGTCGGACGGGCCTGCAGTACGCGGTGCGCGCCCGGGTCCGATCAGGTCAGGGGGCAATCGCCGCCCGCATGGTAGTGGTTCGTGCCGGGAGCCTCGCGACAGGACAGGGGCCCACCCCCGACTGACCAGAGGCGGGCTCAGCCGTCGATGCCCCGTACCACCGCCGGTGAGTGGCGGAAGAACTGCTCCACATCCTGCTCGTAGCGGTAGACATCCGGGCCCGACCCGGTGGCACGGCGCAGGTTGTTGGCCCGGGCGAAGCTGTCGACCGTCCCGGCGCTGGTGTACCGGTAGTCGAAGCCGGCCTCGACCAGCCGGGTGGTGTCGATGCCCCGTCCGAACCGGGTCAGCCCCTCCATCTCCGGGGGGAACTGCACCAGGCCGAGGCGACAGAGCGGCGCCACGAAGGTCCGGGGCCGGACCGGGGAGAGGGGCAGCAGGAAGGCGCCGGAGATGGACGCCACCTCGCTCCAGGGGAGCTTGCCCGCCCCGGCCACGTTGAACACCCCGGGGACCTGGTCCTTGGTGACGAACTCGAGGGCTCGGACGACGTCGTCCTCCTCGATGAACTGGACCAGGGGGTCGAACCCGGTGATGACCGGTAACAGCCGGTGGCGCAGGTTCACGCTGGTCGGGGTGACGATGTCGGTGCCCAGCACATTGGCGAAGCGGAGGACCGACACCACCAGGTGGGGGTTGTCCTCGGTGAAGTCGCGGACCAGCGACTCCACCTCGATGAGCGACCGCTCGAGGCGGGAGCGGACCGGGCTCTTGCGTCGGTCGGTCTCACGGAACCAGGTCGGGTCGGTCTCCGCCGCCCCGTAGACGTGGGCGGAGGACTTGACCACCACCTGGCGGACCGACGATCCCGAGGTGCCCGCCGCGGCCAGCAGGTTGAGCGTGCCGATCACGTTGATCTCGTGCAGGGTCCGGCTCGAGACGTTGACCGAGTTGGTCTCGAGGAAGGTGTGGACGATGGTGTCGACCTGGGTGGCCCGCACGATCCGGTTCAAGATGGAGTACTTCTGGTCGGAGCGGACGAACTCGGTGCGCTCGAGGGGCACCTTGGGCTCGTTGGCCCCCAGCCCGAGGATCATCTCGAAGTCAGGCTGGGCCTCGAGGGCCTGGGCCATCCGTCCACCCCAGAAGGTGTCCAGCCCGGTGATGAGGACGCGCCGACCCACCGGTCAGCCGAACCAGACGCTGCGGCGTTCGCGCAGCATGTCGTGGAGCGCGTCCTGCATGATGGCCCGGATCCGCTCGGCCTCGTCCATCACCCGGCTCCTCGAGTAGCGCTCCTGGCCCGGCTCGACGTCGAAGGTCACCGGGTCGAGCACCCGCAGCTTGATCTTGGTCGGGAAGTAGGTCACGTAGCCGATGGGCCCCATCAACAAGCTGTTGACGGTGACCGGAAAGTAGGGAAGACCGAGCATCTTGGCCACGCCGGAGATCCGGAACACTGTGGGCATCGACTCCTCGGCTCCCACCACGGCGATGGGGATGACCGGCACCCCGGCCCGCATGGCGATCTCCACGAAGCCGCCCCGTCCGAACCGCCGCAGGCGGTACCGGTCGGCGTAGGTCTTGGAGGTGGCCTTGGTCCCCTCGGGGAACACCAGGGCGAGCTGCTTCTGGTCGTGGAGGATGCGGTAGGCGTTGTCGGGGTGGGCGGGCACGCCGCCGGTCCTCGACCACAGGGTGCCCACCACCGGCACGGTGCGGAAGAAGTAGTCGGCCAGGCCGTAGACCGGGCGGCCGAGCTCCTGCTCGATGCCGTGCATGATGGCTGGCGCGTCGGGGGGGATGGCTCCGGCATGGTTGGCGATGAGGAGGGCCCCGCCGTCACTGGGGATCTTCTCGAGTCCCTCCCACTCCACCCGGAACCAGTACTTGTACATCGGGTTGTAGACCCGCCGGAGGATGGAGCGCATGTGCTCGGAACGGCCCCACTCGTCCACGTCGGAGCGGCGCGGGTCGTTGGGCTGGAAACGGTCGTGGTGGTCGGAGGGCACGGCCATCAGGGACATCGACGGCACAGCCGGATCGGAGTCGGTGGAGGCGGCCGGGATCTCGACCTCCGGGGCC
>JADGOG010000086.1 GCA_017883065.1 Acidimicrobiales bacterium
CCCGGGGCTCCCGGGGACGAGGCGGCCGGTTCGATCGCGTCCATCGAGGCACCCCTGCAGGGAACGGTCGTGCACGTGTCGGTCGCTGTGGGTGCCATGGTGGCCCCGGACGCATCGCTGGTCATCCTCGAGTCGATGAAGATGGAGCACGTGGTGCGGGCGCCCGTTTCTGGTACCGTCCGGAGCCTTCTGGTGGGGATCGGTGCCGTCGTCGCCCCGGGGGACCTGTTGGCCACCGTCGAGTCCTCGGGCCGGGCTGGTCCGGAATCGATCGGACGGGAGCAGGACGACCTGGAGGCGATTCGGCCCGACCTGGCCGAGCTTCACCACCGCCGAGCCATGACCCTCGACGCCGCCCGCCCCGAGCCGGTTGCCCGCCGCCACGGACAGGGGAGGCGCACCGCACGCGAGAACATCGACGATCTGGTCGATGCCGGGACCTTCACCGAGTACGGTGCGCTGGCCATCGCCGCTCAGCGGGCCCGCCGATCGCTGGAGGAGCTGATCGAGCGAACGCCGGCCGACGGGCTGGTCACCGGTATCGGGACCATCAACGCGGACCTGTTCACCGGACGACCCACCTCGTGCGCCGTCCTGTCCTACGACTACATGGTCATGGCCGGCACACAGGGCCAGCTCAACCACCGCAAGAAGGACAGGGTCTTCGAACTGGTCGAACGGCTCCGCCTGCCGGTGGTCCTGTTTGCCGAGGGCGGCGGCGGCCGGCCGGGTGACACCGACAACGCGGTGATCACCGGACTCGACACCCGGGCCTTTGCCCTGTTCGGCGGATTGAGCGGCCTGGTGCCGTTGGTGGGGATCGTGTCGGGGTGGTGCTTTGCCGGAAACGCCGCCCTGCTCGGTTGCTGCGACGTGATCATCGCCACCGAGGGAGCGTCGATCGGGATGGGTGGCCCGGCCATGATCGAAGGCGGGGGACTCGGCACGGTCCGACCCGAGGAGGTCGGACCCCTCAGTGTGCAGGTGCCCAACGGGGTGGTCGACGTGGTGGCCGAGGACGACGCCGATGCGGTACGGCTGGCCAAGCAGTACCTGGCGTACTTCCAGGGACCCACCGACCGCTGGGAGTGCGCCGACCAGCGTCTGTTGCGCACCTGCATCCCCGAAGAGCGTCGTAGGGCCTACGACATCAGACGGGTGGTCACCACGCTGGCCGACACCGACTCGGTCCTCGAGCTGCGGGGAGGGTTCGGCAAGGGGATGGTCACCGCCCTGGCGCGGGTCGAGGGAAGACCCCTCGGCGTGGTGGCCAACGACCCCACCCACCTCGGAGGTGCCATCGACAGCGACGGTGCCGACAAGGCTGCCCGGTTCCTCCAGCTCTGCGACGCCCACGATCTTCCGGTCCTCTTCCTCTGCGACACGCCCGGGTTCATGGTCGGACCGGACGCCGAGCAGACCGCTCAGGTTCGGCACTTCAGCCGCCTCTTCGTGACCGGTGCCAGCATGACGGTGCCCTTCTTCACCATCGTCCTGCGCAAGGGGTACGGCCTCGGCTCCCAGGCCATGGCCGGGGGCAGCTTCCGTGAGCCGATCTTCACGGTGGCCTGGCCGAGCGGCGAGTTCGGCGGCATGGGGCTCGAGGGCGCGGTCCGGCTCGGGTTCCGTCGCGAGCTGGAGGCCGTCGAGGATCCCCACGAGCGCGAGGCGCTGTTCGACCACATGGTCGAACGGGCCTACGAGCACGGCAAGGCGATCAACGTGGCGTCGGCACTGGAGATCGACGACGTGATCGACCCGGTCGACTCGAGGCGGCGGATCGTCGAGGCGCTCCGGACGGCTCCACCTCCTGCGCCGCGGTCGGGCAAGAAGCGCAGCTGCGTCGACACCTGGTGACCATCGCCGGGGTCGTGCCTCTGTCCGGTTGAAGCGGTCGGTCGCGAGAACGGCGTTCAGCCGGCCAACACTGCTCCGGTGAACCGGCGGACCGACTCCCATGCAGCCACCGCCTCGGGCACGCCGAGGTTGACCAGTCCCTGCACCCCGTGGACACCGCCGGCCACCACGTCCAACTGGGCGTCGACGCCGGCAGCCAGGGCGGACCCGGTCAGATGCTCGGCGTCGGCCCGGCACGCGTCGGTCTCGCCCACCTGGAGGAGGAGGGGCGGCAGGCCGCCGAGTGAACCGCGGGCCGGAGATGCCCGGGGATCGCGGAGGTCGCCCTGCGGACCCAGATAGTCGCGTGCCCGGGCCCGGAGGAATCCCTCGGTGATGAACGGATCCCGGGAGACGGATCCTCCGGCCGGGTAGCCGCGGGTGTCGAGGTCCACCCAGCCGGAGAGGCTGACCACGCCTCGGGGGAGCCGCTGACCGGCGTCACGACGCTGCATCGCCGTGCTCAACGCCAGTCCTCCACCGCAGGAATCGCCCATGAAGACCAGACGGTCCTGCATGGGCCCGAGCTCGGCCAACCCGGCGACGACGGAGAGGCAGTCGTCGAGTGCAGCCGGGAAGAGGTGCTCGGGGGCCAGCCGGTAGTCGATGGTGAGCACGGGGACCCCCACCTGCTCGGCGATGAATTCCGCAAAGAAGAGATAGGACTGAAGGTCGCAGGAGACGAACGCCCCACCGTGGAAGAAGACGATCAGGCCGCGGTCCGCATCACTGGTCGGTCGGGTGAGGAGACCGGTGCCCACAGCGCCGATCTCGGCCAGTGTCACCGAGGTGTCCGGAAGCAGTGGGTGGCCGTGGAGGGGCGCCATCTTCTCGCGAGTGACCCGATGGTCATCGTGCGGGTCGGCGAAGTCGTGAGGCATGCCGTCGATGATCTGTTGGAGGAGCGCGCTCTTCATCAGCTGGATCGGCCCCTCCGGCGGCATGGTGGCGAGGCGGCGCTCAACGGTGGTGTCGGTGGACCAGCACGGGCGAGGCGGCATGGGCCACACAGTGCTGGCTCACCGAACCGAGGACGGCGCCGGCAAATGCCCCGTGCCCCCGGCTGCCCACCACCAGGAGTGCGGCGTGGCGGGACGCCTCCACCAGCACTTCGGAGGGATGGCCCTCGACCGACCGGGTCCGCACGGTCACCGTCGGGAACTCGCCCGCCACCGAGGCCACGATGTCGTCCAGCATGCGCTGCGCATCGCCGGCGGGATCGTACTCCGGGGCGAAAGGCGCCACAGCCCCCAGGGTCAACGGCCACTGCCAGGCGGTGATGGCCTCGAGGCCCGCCCCTGTTCGCTCGGCCTCGGCGAATGCCCAGCGGAGCGCATCGATCGACGAGTCCGAACCGTCGACACCGGCGACGATCGTGTGTGTGGACGTTCCGACTTGTGCGCTCATCGGGTCACCCTTCCTCGAGTCGTCTCCGCGAACCCCTGATCCACCCTCGGCTCGTTTGCCCTGCCGCGCCGCACGAGCGGGCAGCTCATCCCAGCCGCTCCAGCGCCCGGTGGCGCTGCTCTGCCAACTTCCGCAGTTCACCGGCGCCCGGTCCTCCCGAGGTCGGGGACTCATGCTGGTCCGGGGCCTCCACCAGGCGGCCGAGAGTCGCCGACACGGAAGATCGGAGTGCAGACAGGTCGTACCCGCCCTCGAGGAAGAGGACCAGCCGGCCGGGCTCGGGCGCGTACTCGGCGACGGTCTGGGCCAGGTCGGCGAAGTCACCGGCGGACAGGGCCAGGTCGGCGAGAGGGTCGGCCCGGTGGGCGTCGAACCCTGCCGACACCAGCACCCACGTCGGACGGAAGACCTCGACCGCCGGCGCCACCAGCTGGTCGAAGGCGCGGCGCAGCACGTCGCCGGTCGCACCTTGGGGGAGGGGGATGTTGAGCGTGGTCCCGCGAGATCGGGGGCCACCGACCTCGGAGGCATGGCCGCTGCCCGGATAGCTCGGCCACTGGTGGGTGGAGACGTAGAGGACCTCGGGTACATCCCAGAAGACGGCCTGGGTCCCGTTCCCGTGATGAACATCCCAGTCCACGATCAGCACCCGCTCGCCCGATTCGACCAGGGCTGCCGCCGCCACGGCCACGTTGTTGATCAGGCAGAAGCCCATCGACCGCTCGGCCAGGGCGTGATGTCCGGGGGGACGTGCGGCCACGAAGGCCACGCCGCGTCCCCTGGATCGGAGCGCGTCGATGGCCACCAGTCCGCCCCCTGCCGCCAGGAGCGCATGCTCCCACGACGCCACCGTCGCGTAGGTGTCCGGATCGAGTGCCCCGCCCCCGGCCGCGCAGAACCGCTGCAGCTCGTCGAGGTACTCGCGAGTGTGCACCCGACTGAGCTCGGTCAGACCCGCCGGGCGCCCAGGCAGGAGGGTCAGATCGCTTCCGAGGTGGAGGTCGTGGATGCCGGCCATGACCGCCCCCATCCGGTCCGGCCGTTCAGGATGTCCTCGTTCGAGGTGTTCGTCGGCGACGAAGGGCCCGACCACGATCACCATGGTGATCGTGGGGACCGCGGGGATCGGGTCGATGGAGGTGGTGGTCGCACTGTCATGAGTCTGCCCCACTGCGATCGGTGCTGCATCTGACAGCCCCGACCCGGGCATTTCGGGCGCCTACAGTGACGCAATGCGTAGACGGACCACGGGGGGCGGGACGGCGTGACGTCCTCGTCGGTGACCGCCCTGGTGCTGATCGCGGCAGCCGCTGTCCTCGCCCCGATCCTCTCCGAGATGACCGGCAGGTTGGCCATACCCGAGATCGTCTTCCAGATCGGCCTGGGCATGCTGCTCGGTCCCTATGTCTTCGATCTGGCCCACGTGGACAGCGTGGTCACCGGGCTCTCGGACCTCGGTCTGACCTACCTGATCTTCCTGGCCGGCTACGAGTTGGACCTGCAGCGGATCAGAGGCGCCCCGCTCCGGTTGGCCACGGTCGGATGGCTGCTCTCATTGGCCATCGGCCTCAGCGCCGCCTTCGCCCTGGTCTCCACCGGACTGGCCCGGGACACGCTTGTGGTGGGCCTGGCCCTCACCACCACTGCACTGGGTACCTTGCTGCCCATGCTGCGCGATGCCGGAGTCTTGGACTCCCCGTTCGGGGCGCTGGTGTCCGCCATCGGGACGGTCGGCGAGTTCCTTCCCATCGTGGTGGTGGCCCTCCTCCTGACCAAGAAGGAGCCGCTTCTCACCTCACTGCTGCTCATCGCATTCATCGTGGTGGCGGTGATCACCGTTCTGTTGGCGGCGCGGGCCCAACCTCCCAAGCTGGTGTCCCTGCTGAATCGGCACCTGGAGTCGAGCGCCCAACTACCGGTGCGGGTGTCGCTGCTCTTCATCGTCCTGTTGGTGCTACTGGCCGCCACCCTGGGCCTCGACGTCCTGCTCGGAGCGTTCGCCGCCGGCATCGTGGTGCGTCTGTTCACGGCGAGCGGGGAGAGCAAGGCGATCAGGGCGAAGCTGGAGGCGATCGGGTTCGGGTTCCTCATCCCGATCTTCTTCGTGGTCAGTGGGATCCAGTTCGACGCCCACGTGTTCGTCGAGCATCCCCTGTCGCTGTGGCGGGTGCCGCTCTTCCTGTTCTTGATGCTGGTGGCCCGAGGGCTGCCGGTCTTCCTGCTCTACCGGTCGAGACTGTCCGGGTCGGAGCTGGCTCCGATGGCGTTGTTCTCGGCCACCGGTCTGCCGCTGATCGTGGTCATCACCAGCATCGCCCTGGACGCACATCGCATGCTGGTGGTCAATGCAGCCTCGCTGGTGGCCGCCGGGATGTTGTCGGTGCTGCTGTTCCCGGCCCTCGGACTCTGGCGGCTCCGGGTGGCCGGACTGGCCACCACACGCCAGGAGACTCCGGTCGACGATGACGTCTGAGCGCCCCGGCTCGAGCCCGAGGCCGACGGCCTGTGGTCAGGGCGTGTCGGTCTGGATGGTGAACCAGTCCCTGGCATCGAGGTAGGCCGAGAAGGTCGTGGCGATGGCATCGATGTCGGCCGGAGCTTTCGGCCGTTGCAGCTCGTAGAGGTGGGGGAATTCCAGCCAGCCGGTGACGCAGCCCCACAGTCGCAGCGCCGCGTCACCCTGGGGGGGATCGACCAGGACCGGTCCGAACAGGGCCTGCCCGTCGTCGAAGATCAACGTGGGCACGCCGAAGCCCCCCTTCGACACCACCAGGTCGTGCTCGGCGCGCACCTCGTCGCCGGTGGTCGGATCGTCGATGGCCTCGGCCACCATGCCAGGGTCGAGGCCGAGCTCGCCGAGGATGGCCTCGGCCACTTCAGGGCGGTGCGGCTTGCGTCCGTCCACGTGGAGGGCCCGACCGGCAGCGTCGTACCACCGGTCGAGGAGGGACATGTCCTGGCGCCGGAGGTAGGCACCCACCCGCATCATCGACCAGCCGTAGGACCAAGACCGCTCCCAGGGGTGCTTCTTCCCCTCGACCCGGTTGATCTCTTCGAGACTGAAGAACCGCCACCGGACATCGATACCGGCTACGTCGCGCACCTCCCGCATCCACAGTGAGGTCTGGTAGGCGTACGGGCACATGATGTCGAAATGGAAGTCGACGCCGGTCGGCTGGTCCACAGTCGTCACGCTCCCCTCTCCTCGGCCCCCGCCCGCTCGACGGTGCCGTTCCGGTGCCCCACGACGGTGCCCTCAGCGCACCGTACACGTCCTGGCAATCCCGACGGACCAGATGAGTCTGGAGGTTTCGGTCCCGGCTCCGGATTCGGCTCCGGTGCCGAGGGAGGAGCGTGCGCGGCCACCACAGCCTCAAGCTCTACTTGAAGGTTCTACCGGTTTCATACGCTTCGTATGGCCAGCCGAGCCTAGAGTCGGCTACCAATAGTAGGAAGTCAACAATATGGATGTGGGAAGGGAGCGGACTCGACGCCCGATGCCCCTTGCCCGACCGCCGCTGCCCGACCGCCGCTGCCCGCTGCCCACGCAGCGAACTCAGAAGTGGCCGAGGACCGGATGTGGGACGTAGGGCTCCTCGACGCTGGCGATCTCCTCGGCAGCGAGCTCCAGCGCCTCGGCGGCCAGCGCATCGGCCAGGTGACCCACGTTGGTGGCCCCCACGATGGGGGCGGTGACGCCTGGTCGTTGGAGGAGCCAGGCCAGGGCGACCTGCGCCGGTGGGACCCCGCGGCCGGCTGCCACCTCGGCCACCCGCTCCACGACGTCGAAGTCGGTGGGTTGGCTGTAGAGGTAGTCGGTGAAGGGGTCCGAGTCCGAGCGAGTGGTGGTGCGCTCACCGGTACGGCTCCGGTTTCCGGCCAGCACCCCTCTGGCCAGCGGGCTCCACGGAATGATCCCGACCCCCTGGTCGATGCACTGGGGGATCATCTCCCGCTCCTCTTCCCGATAGATGAGGTTGTAGTGCGGTTGCATGGACACGAACCTCGTCCAGTGATGCGCATCAGCCACGTATTGGGCCTTGGCGAACTGCCAGGCGAACATGCTGCTGGCCCCGATGTAGCGGGCCTTGCCCGCGTGCACGACGTCATGGAGTGCCTCCATGGTCTCTTCGATCGGCGTCCGGGGGTCCCACCGGTGGATCTGGTAGAGGTCGACGTACTCCATCCCCAAGCGGGTCAACGAGGCGTCGATGGCCGACATGATGTGCTTACGGGAGAGCCCACCCCCATTCTCCCCCGGGGTCATCGGCATGAATACCTTGGTGGCCACCACCATCTCGTCCCGGGTGAGGAACCTCGACAGCAGTCGGCCGGTGGCCACTTCGCTGGCCCCCTGGGAGTAGACATCGGCGGTGTCGAAGAAGGTGACGCCCCCTTCGACCGCCTCCCGGATGATCGGTTCTGCCCCGTCCTCGTCGAGGGCCCAGGCGCGATCGCTGTCGTTCCCGAAACTCATCATGCCGAGGCAGATGCGCGACACCCGGAGTCCGGTTCGCCCGAGATTCACATACTGCATGAGGACCCCCTGATCGCTGATCGGTTGGTGGCTCCCGCCCCTCCTGCGGGCGACCCTAGGCGAGGGTGCAGGTGAGCGGTAGCGTTCTCGGGGTGATCGACGACCTGCTGGTGGCAGAAGCCATCCATGACACCGCCGTCCGGCGGCTCCAACACGCCTATGCCGACGTCGTCAACCGCCGCGCCTGGGCCGAGCTCGAGCAGCTGTTCCTTCCCGACGCCCCGGTGATCATCGACGTGCGGGTCGGGGATCCGATGGAGTTCGTCGGAGGGGACGGCATCGGAGCATTCATCGGCACCTCGGTCCAGCAGTTCGAGTTCTTCGAGTTCGTGATCCTCAATGCGCATATCGAGTTCCCTAACGGTCCCTCGGCGGGCACCGCCGTCGCTCGCCTGTACATGTGCGAACTTCGCCAGAGCCGAGACAGCGGGCGCTGGACCACCGCATACGGGCTCTATCACGACCGGTACTCCTTCCGATCGGGGCGGTGGTGGTTCGCCGAGCGTCGGTACCACTCTCTGGCCCGGCATGGACGGGACATGGACACCTTCCCGTTCCCGGAGCACCCGGGGCTCGAGGTCGGCGGGATCGGCCCGGACGGGCCCTAAGGGGATCCGGCAGGACGCCGAGATCCAGACCGGATGCCGGCCAACGCCCAGTGGGGGGCCGGGATCATGCCCCCGAAGGACCAGCCATGGCAGCATCATGGTCATGCCGTTGCTGGTGGTCCGCCACGCTCATGCCGGACGCCGGAGCTCCTACAAGGGCGACGACCGGATGCGTCCACTCACCCCACGCGGTCGCCAACGGGCGGTGGCCCTGGTGCCTCTGTTGAGCAGCTTCCGTCCTCAGCGCATCCTGTCCAGCCCGTTCGTCCGCTGCTATCAGACGGTGCAGCCGATCGCCGAGGCCCTCGGACTCGGCGTGGAGTCGGTCGACGAACTGAGCGAGGGCCACGGCGCTGATGCGGTCCGTCTGCTGACGACCATGGCCGGGGAGTCCGCTGTGCTCTGCACCCATGGGGACGTCTCGACCGAGCTGCTCGAGTTCCTCTACCCCGATCCGACCCCGGCCCGCGCCAAGCTGCGCCTGCAGAAGGGCGACGTCTGGGTGATCCAGCTGGAGGGCTCGGCGATGGTCGTCACCGAGCACATCCGCCGGTCGGCGACCAGGTCGTCAGACCCGGCGAAGGAAGGCTGACCACTACGCTCGTTGCGCGATGAACCTTCCCCTCCGGTTCGACCCGGGCTCCGTCGGCGCGTTCCGGGTCACCGAGCGTGTCTTCGACGAAGCGACGCGGGTTCTGACCCTGCGATACCGCTTCGACGGCGGCCCGGAGTTCGAGGAATCCATCACCTTCGAGACGACGCCGACCGGTGGACCGGAAACCGACGGACCGGGGTTCGAACGGGCCCTGCTCCACCTGCACATCGCCGCTGGGACCAGCTACTACAAGGCAGCAGCACCACCCGTGGTGGTGGTCGAGGGAGAGGGACTGACCCCGATCGAGTCCGACTTCCACCACCATCTCTATGACGACGGCCTGCGCGAGTTCGCAGTGAACAACGGTCTGGCCGTCCCACGCCCGGTCATCATCCAGCCCGGCTATCTGCACACCCGGCTCCCGCCTCCGGTCGCCACCGATCGTCCGGGAGGGCTGCTCGTCCCCATCGGCGGGGGCAAGGACTCGATGGTCCTGATCGCAGCCCTCACCGACCTGGCCCCACGGTTGTTCGCGGTGAACCCCCATCCACGGGTACTCGAGCTGGCTCGACAGACCGGACTCGAGCTGGTGGTGGTCCGTCGGCGCCTGTCGCCGAACCTGGCCGAGCTCAATCGGTCCGGAGCCCTGAACGGACATGTCCCGATCACCGCCATCGTCTCGTTGATCGCGGTGGTGGGAAGCTTCCTCTACGGCTACGACACCATCGCCATGGCGGTGGAACGTTCGGCCAGTGAGGAGACGGTCATGGTCGACGGGGTGCCGGTCAACCACCAGTACTCCAAGAGCGCAGCGTTCGAAGGGCACTTGCGCGATCTGATCGCCGCGTCAATCGATCCGAAGGTCCGCTGCGGCTCGGCACTCCGTCCCTATTCGGAGCTGGCCATCGCCCGGGCATTCGCCCATCTCACCGAGTTCCACGCCACGTTCTGCAGCTGCAACACCATCTTCCGCCATGGCGCCGACGCCGAAGACGGGTGGTGCGGCGAGTGTCCCAAGTGTCGGTTCGTCGGCCTGATGCTGGCGCCGTACCTCGACCGTGCGGCGATCACCGCCATCGTCGGGCGGGACATGTTCGACGACCCCGCACAGATACCGGGGTTCGCCGCCTTGATGAGCGACGAGGACAAGCCCTTCGAGTGCGTGGGGGAGCGACGCGAATCGGCGGCGGCCATGCGGATCCTCTCGTTCCGGCCCGAGTGGAAGGAATCGCCGGTGGTGGAGGCCCTGGCCGACAGGGCTCGGAGCCTGGTGTCCGACAGCGAGGTGAGCGCACTGCTGACCCCCTTGAACGAGTTGGCATTTCCGGACCCCGCCATCGCCGGTCCGGTCGATCGGCAGCTGTCCGAGCTCCGATGACCTTCGACGAGCTGTGCGCCTTGCGGGTGGCCATCTGGGGGCTGGGACGTGAGGGTCTGGACATGGCCCGCCTCCTCTCTGACCGGGGCGTGACGCCGCTCCTGATCGACGACCGGGCCGGGGACGCCGCTCCCCACGCGGGAGCGAGCGGTGAGCCCATGGGCCCGGGCGATGTCCCGTGGGGGGCAGTCGACGTCGTGGTCCGCTCCCCGGGGGTCAGCCGCTACCGGCCGGAGCTGGCTCGGGCCGAGGCGGCGGGAGTGACGGTGACGACGGCCATGGCACTGTGGCTGGAGGACTTCGCCGACGCCCGCGTCGTGGCGATCACCGGCACCAAGGGCAAGAGCACCACGGCCGCCCTGACCGCCTCACTGCTGCGCCAGGACGGGCTCGACGTCGAACTGCTCGGGAACATCGGTGTCCCGGTCACCGAGGCCTACGGCCGGCCCCTGGTCGATGCCTACGTCGTCGAGGTCTCCTCCTATCAGGCCGCGGACGTCACCGTCACCCCGGGCGTGTGCGTGCTGACCAGCCTGGCCCCCGACCACCTCGACTGGCACGGCGGCGTGGAGACCTACTACCGGGACAAGCTGCGGCTGGTGGAGGTCGGTCCGCCTGGCGCCCTGGCGGTGAATGCGGCGAACGACGAGGCGGTGAGACGGACCGCTGGCCATCCCGATCGAGCGCTCTACGGACCGACCGGGCGGGTCCGGTGGACCGATGCCGATGTGATCGAGGTCGACGGAACGCCGCTCGCCGACGCCGGGCACCTGCGCGCCCCAGGAGCTCACAACCGGTGGAACCTGTGCGGAGCCATAGCGGGAAGCCTCCTCCTCAACGGTCATGCCCCCTCTCCTGCGGCGGTGGCCGCCACCATCGACGAGTTCGACGGGCTTCCGTCCCGATGCCGGACCATCGGGGAACGGGACGGGGTGACATTCGTGGACGACGCACTTGCCTCCAACCCCTTCGCCACTATGGCATCGCTGGCGTCCTTCCCCGATCGTCCGCTCACGCTGATCCTGGGCGGAGCCGACCGCGGGGTCGACCCGGGCGGGTTGGTCGAGGCGGTGGCCGCCCGGCGTCCCGCCCCTCGGGTGATCGTCCTGCCTCCCGAGCCCCACCGTCTGACCGACGCCCTGATGGCTTGCTCGGACGCGGGCGACCGAATGCTGGTGGTCGAGGTGGCGGACGACCTGGCCGACGCGGTGGGCCGGGCCCGTCGGGTCACGCCCGAGGGGGGAGTGGTGCTCTTCTCGCCGGCGGCGCCGACGCCGGACGGCGAGGGGAGCTATGTCACCCGGAGCCGACAGTTCGCGGAGGCCACGGGACTGTCCGGAAGCGCCTCGCCATGACCGCCCCCGCCAGTGCGCCACCGTGCCCGCCCCGATTGACAGGTTCCGCGGTGGCGGCAACGGTGGTGGCCGACCGAGGAGAACCGGCATGACCCAGATCACCGTCATCGACACCGAGTCCCGGACGGTCGAGGCGACCCCGGACCCGGAGCGCGGGACCTTCTTGATCGACACCGACCAGCTGCCGGCCGCGCTGGGTTGGGAGTTGAAGCCGTCGGGACTCTGTCGCGAGAGCACCTGCGTGCCGGTCCGGGATCCGGCATCCCTCCGGGTGGGCGCTCGGCTCGACCTGTCCGCGGTGGCCGGCGCCCTCGGTCGGCCGGTGGTGGTCGACTTGGAGGCCGGACTGATGGCGGTGGCCCTGCCGGCCGAACTCCGACGCCAGGCGCTGGAGGACCTGCGCGCCCCCGACTTCGAGCTCCCCGATGTCGACGGCGCGATGCACCGGCTCCACGAGTGGATCGGGTTGAAGAAGGTGCTGGTCACCTTCTCGAGTTGGTGCGGCTGTCGCTACGACCTGCCGGGTTGGCAGGCGCTCCACGACGAGCTGAGCGACACGGGACTGGTCGTGGTGGCGGTGGCCATCGACCAGTCGGCCGACGACGTGCGGCCTTGGACCGAGGGGATCACCATGCCCGTCCTCTACGACCCCCACCACGTGCTCACCGAGTCCTACGCCATCTCCAACGTGCCCACCGTGGTGTGGATCGACGAGGAGGACAACATCGTCCGACCCAACGGCCTCGCCTTCGGCAGCGACCTCTTCGCCGAATTCACCGGTGTCGAGTCGGGGCCACATCTGGATGAGATCCGGCGGTGGGCCAGGGACGGCGTGGTGCCGATCACCGAGGACGAGGCCCGAGGCAGTGTCGGAGACCTCTCGGACGACGAGGTCCTGGCCCGACTCCATTTCCGGGTGGCCTCGGCGGCGCACCGTCAAGGTGACCACGAGGCGA
The DNA here is from genome assembly GCA_017883065.1 of Acidimicrobiales bacterium. GTDB lineage: Bacteria > Actinomycetota > Acidimicrobiia > Acidimicrobiales > RAAP-2 > Bog-756. The sequence goes on from JADGOG010000086.1 coordinate 12,733, forward strand.
CCCGCCGCCACGTCACCCGGGCCTCCGAGCTGGCACCCGACGACCTGACCATCTGGCGTGCCGGGATGCCCCTGGTCGGCGAGGACCCCTTCGGCGCCGTGTTCCTGGCCAAGTACGACGCGTGGAAAGCGCGGGGGATGCCCTACCACGGGTTGCCACCTGTGGCCGGGGCCGCCCCGGTCGTCTGACCCGACCCACCCGGCGCCCCGCCACCGGGCGCTCCTAGCGCAGTCGCCACTCCCGCCGGGC
>JADGOG010000014.1 GCA_017883065.1 Acidimicrobiales bacterium
TGGCCTACCTGGGCGAGGCGGCCCAGCAGACGGTCCCAGGCGGTGTCTACGAGATCGGCTGCCCCGACGTCACCACCTATCGGGAGATGATGGACGCATACGCCAGGGTCCGGGGGCTCCGCCGGAGGTTCATCGTGAAGGTTCCGGTGCTCAGCCCGTCGCTGTCGGCGCACTGGGTGGACCTGGTGACACCGGTCGACAGGACGGTGAGCCATGCCCTCATCGGGAGTCTCACCAACGAAGTGACCGTGCGGAACGGCGATCGGACCGACGCCAACTTCTCGGTCCGTCCCCTGCATGTCGAGGCAGCCATCGAGGCCGCCCTCACCGCCCAGGCCGACGCCATTGGCGAGACCCTGTTCGGCCGTCGCCAGGGTCTCCTCGACGGCGTGTACACCGATCGATCCTCGGCCCGGGTCCGGTCCTCCGGGGTCTCCGCGGACGGCGAAGTGGCCGGGGTGGACGCCGACTTCGACGACTGCGGCGGGCAGTTGGCCTGGTACGGATGGCCCTATGCCTGGCGGGTGCGCATCGCCCTCGGTCACCTGTTCGGAGAGGATCTCCGACTGGGTCGGCCCGAGCGCATCGAGGCCGGTGCCCCCGTCGACTGGTGGACCGTCGAGCGACGCGAGGCCCAGAGCCTGGTGCTCAGTTCGCTCACCTGGTTCTGCGGCGAGGCGTGGCTGGGGTTCCGGGTCTCGTCCGCCCATCCCGCCCGCATCGAGCAGGTCGGCGCGCTGCGCACCAAGGGGTTGGTGGGCGTGGCCTACTGGTGGCTCCTCTGGCCGATCCATCAGCTCGCCTTCCGGGCCATGGTCCATCACCGGGTGGTCCGGGCCCGGCGGATGGCGCGCAGGATGTCGCGGCCCCACTGAGTCCCGCGGACGGAAGCCACTACCGGCTGTGGGAGACTGGCGGTGGTTGATCACGTCGGGACCCCCCGGCATCGACTCGGAGGCCTGCTCCGGTCGTGACCTGGTCGCCCCACCTCTCCTGATGATCGTCGGCTCCTCCCTCACCATCGAAATCGGCGACCGCACCCTGCTCCGCGACGCCTCGTTCGTGGTGGGTGCAGGCGAGAAGGTCGGCCTGGTCGGACGGAACGGCACCGGAAAGTCCACCTTCATCTCGGTGGTCATCGGCGAGCCCGGGCACAACGTGCGTTCCACCGGGAACGCAGCCATCCGGGGCACCTACGGGTACCTCCCGCAGGTGCCGGTCGCCCACGGGCTCGGGCTCGAGCCCATCGGGTTCTCCCACGTCCTGTCCGGTCGTGGTCTCGACGTCCTCGACGACGCCCTGAACAAGGCCCGCACCCAGATGGCCAAGGATCCGAACACCGAGAACATCGAGCTCTTCTCCGATCTCGAGGAGCAGTTCCGCGAAAACGGCGGTTACGAGGCGGAGTCGACCATGGCCCGGCTGGCCGACGGCCTCGGCCTCCGCCAGGAGCTCCTGCTCGAGGACATCGAGAGCCTCTCGGGCGGACAGCGCCGACGGGTGGACCTGATCCGCATGCTCTTCCAGGGGCCGGACACCATGATCCTCGACGAGCCCACCAACCATCTCGACCTCCCCGCCAAGCGGTGGTTGATGGAGGAGCTGGAGCGGTTTCCCGGGGCGATCCTGGTGGTGTCCCACGACCTCAAGCTGCTCGACCGGTCGATCAACAAGGTGCTCCATCTCTCCGACGGCCGCCTCCACGAGTTCAAGGGCACCTACTCGTCCTACATGGTCCAGCTCGAGGCCGACCAGAGCCAACGCGAGCGCGCCGCTCTGCTCGAGGGCCGCGAGATCAAGCGCCTGTCCACCCTGGCCGACTCCATGCGAGGCAGCACCAATAGGAGGGCCCGGATCGCCAAGTCGCTCGACAAGCGGGTGGAGCGGCTCGAGGGCAGTCAGACCGAGGTGCACAAGCGGGAGAAGAAGAGCTCCTTCCGGCTGCCCACGCCGACCCGCTCGGGCGAGGTCCCGCTACGGGCCACCGACCTCAGCGTCCGGTACGGCGACACCACGGTGTTGACCAAGGTCAACTTCCACTGCCGGCGGGGTGACCGGGCGGTGATCATCGGTCGCAACGGTGCCGGCAAGTCCAGCTTGTTGCGGTGCCTGGCCGGCGTGCAGGAGCCGACCACCGGAACGGTCGAGCTGGGCGCCAACGTGACCCTCGGCTACTTCGCTCAGGAGCACGAGCAGGTCGACATGGAACGCACCGTCCTCGAGAACATCGATGACACCATCCTGGTGCAGGAGACCGAGCGCCGGGCACTGCTCGGCATGTTCGGGATCGCCGGCAAGGCCGCCCACCAGATGCCCAGGACCCTGTCTGGTGGCGAGCGGGCCAAACTCGGCTTGGCCATGCTGGCTGCAGGTCGGGCCAACGTGCTCCTGCTCGACGAGCCCACCAACAATCTCGACCCGAGCTCGATCGAGGCGGTGGGCACCATGCTCAGCAGATGGCCCGGCACCATCGTGGTGGTCAGCCACGACCGCGCCTTCGTCGATGCTCTGCAGCCCACCCACACGCTGAAACTGCCCGACGAGGTGTTCACCCACTGGAGCGACGACTACCTCGACCAGGTGGAGATGAAGTAGAGGGCCTTTCGCTGGAGCCGTCTGAGGCGCCTACGCCGTCTGAGGCGCCCGTCCGCTGCCGTTGCCGGACGCTCCAGCGTCACCACCGGCGTCCTTCATGGCGTCGACCAGCACCTGGGCCGCACCAACCAGGCCGGCCGCCTCGTAGGGGACGACGATCTTGGAATTGGGCGAGGTGGCCAGGGCCTGGAGCGCACGCAGTTGCATGATGGCAAGGGTGTTCGGGTTGATCACCGAGGTGTCGATGGCATTGAGCGCAGCCGACTCGCCCTCGCCGCGGAGCTGGGCGGCGCGCTTCTCACCGTCAGCCCGCAGCTCGAGCACCTGCTTCTGCGCCTCGGCGGCCAGGATGGCAGCCTGCTTCTGCCCTTCGGCTTCCAGCACGGCGGCCTGTTTGCGGCCCTGGGCGCTGTTGATGGCCGACTGCTGGTCGCCCTCCGACTTCAAGATGGCCGCCCGCTTGTGCTGTTCGGCCTCCTTCTGCTCCGACATGGCCTGGAGCACGTTGGTCGGCGGGGTGATGTCGAGGATCTCGATGCGGTTGAGCCGGACTCCCCACTTGAGGGTGGCCTCGGCCATGTGGTCCTGCATCTTGGAGTTGATGGTCTCCCGCTCGGACAGCGACTCGTCGAGGGTCAGCTCGCCGAAGACTGCTCGCAGGGCGGTGCGGGCCATCTGGTCGATGGCCAGGCCGAAGTCGTTGACCTCGAACAGCGCCAGCTTCACGTCGGTGACCTGGCAGAAGATGGTGGCGCTGACCCACAGGGACACGTTGTCGGCGGTGATCACCGCCTGCTGGTCGCCGGTCCGGGGGAACTCGCGGACGTCGACCTTGTCCATCCGGTCAGCGAGGGGCACGAGCACATGGAGACCCGGCTGTTGGATCTTCTTGAACTCGCCGAACCGCTTGACCACGCCGACGCAGCCCTGCTGGACCACCTTCAGGCAAGACTTCAAGAAGACGACGACGAGGGCGAAGATGGCCACAGCCACGACGGCCAGAGCGATCGATGCACCTACGGAACCGATGATCATGACGACCACCTCCTGAACCCCACTGTAGGCACTGGCGCCGGCCGGTGCGTCCGCACGCCTCCTGCTTTCGATCCACTCAGTCTGCGGGGTAGACGACCAGCAGACCACGCTCGACGTCGGCGACCACCACGGTGGTCCCCACATCGATGGTGGTGCCGGGAAAGAGGGAGACCGCGTACCACTCCTCGCCCCGGCTGAACACCGACCCGGGCTGATGGCTGTCGGACACGACCTTCTTCACGACCGCCGTCTCGCCGATCATGCCCGAGACACCGTTCAACATCGCCGACTCCGTTTCCGACTCTGACTGCGACTCTGTCACCGGCCAGGACGCCGTCACGGCCGAGACCACTGGCGTGGCGCACTCATCGACGCCTGCGCCCTGCTCGGCACTATGCCCTACTCGGCACTATACGACCTCCACACGGCGATCATCCCCCGGCCCGACCCGGCCTCCGCACCGGGACGGGTGACAGGGATCGGGATACCGTGGACCATGCCCGACCGAGCGTCCAACTTCCCGGTGGCCCCGCTGACCGCACGCAAGACCTGGCGGTCCGTCGAGCCGCTCCACGGCATGATCTACTTCGCACCCGAGGCCTCCCAGTCCTACGTCGACCTGGGCATCAAGCCGGAGGCCGGCTATTTCGCCTCGCGAGCGGCGGCGATGGGGGCGGTGTCCGCGGCCACGGTGATCGCCACGTTCTACAACTTCAGTCCCCGCCTGGTGCGCTCGGTCATCCCCGACGTCTGGGACACCGCCTCACCGGCGACCGTGCTGGAGGCCCGCCTGGACTCGGCCGACCGCGCCCTACGCCGGATGCTGGGGGACGGTGTCGACTCCCCCGAGCTGTCACGTGCCGCCGGACTGGCACGGACGGCCGCCGAGCGGTCCGCACTCCGCCCCGAGGGTCGCCCGCTGTCCGCCGCCCACGCCGACCTGCCCTGGCCCGACGCGCCCCACCTGGTGCTGTGGCACGCCCAGACCGTTCTGCGGGAGTTCCGGGGCGACGGCCACCTCACCATCCTGGTCGGCCACGATCTCGACCCGGTCGAGGCACTGGTGCTCCACGTGGCCACCGGCGAGTTGCCGGTGGCGTTCTTGAAGGACACCCGAGGGTGGTCGGACGCCGAGTGGGAGGCCGGAACGGAACGGCTGGCCGCCCGCGGCCTGGTGGAAGCCCTCGCTGACCCCGATCCGGGCAAGGCACCGCTCGCCCTCACCCCCGAAGGGGTCGCTCTGCGCCAGGAGATCGAGGACGTCACCGACCGCCTGGCTGTCTTCCCCTATGAGGCCCTCGGCGAAGGGGACTGTGCAGAATTGCGGTCGCTGGCCCGCCCGTTCAGCCGGGCAGTGGTGGCCGGGGCCGGACTCGGCTTCTAGGCGGGCCCGGGCGACCGCACCAGATCGACCAGCAGCTCGTCGTCGCCAGGCAGGGTCACCACCTCGTAGCCGTTCCGGGCGGACAGCCACTCCCGATTGCGGCGGTGGAGGTCGTGATGCCCGTCGAACCGGTCGAGCACCACCACGGTGCGGACCGACGAGGACGCTCCGGTCACCGACGAGAGGGCGTCCATGGACAGGCGCACCGAGTTGATCGTCCCCAGTCCGGCGTCGGCGACCAGGATCACCAGGTCGGGCCGGAGGGCGGCCAGCACCTCGGTGGCATCGCCGTCGGAGGCCTGGGGCGACCGGACCCCTCCGGCCAGTTCGACCACACCCACGTCGACTCGGTCGGACGGCCAGGCCATCTCGTCGATGAGATCGGCCACGGTGAACGGGGGGAGCCCGAGGGCCTCGGCGGCCATCGGTGGGGCCATGGCCCGGTGGTAGGAGCGGAACGAGTGGCACACCAGGCTCGGATGTTCGCCCGATGCGGCCCCCAGTCGCTCGGCATCGGTCGGACCCCCCAGATGGGCACCCTCGAGGTCGATGTCGAACGACTGGGCCGGCTTGCGGGCGGCCACCGTCACCCCTCGGCGCCGCAACTCCCCCAGCAGGCGGGTGCACACCCAGGTCTTGCCCACCTCCGTGGCCGTCCCGCACACCAGCACCAGGCGTTCAGGGCGCACCTTCTCCTCCGTCGGCCGCGGCCCCGGCCGTCACCTGGACATGGGCAGAGGATGGGACGGGAGCAATGGGGCCGGATCGGCCGGCCAGACCCAGCCCCACCAACTCACTGATCAGGCGTTCGACCTGCTCGGCGGTGTGGAGGGCGGACAGGGTGATCCGCAACCTCGACGTGCCCGGGGGCACGGTGGGGGGCCGGATGGCCGGGACCCACTGGCCCCGGGCCAACAGGTCCGCCGACGCGGCCACCGCATCGGCCTCGTCCCCGATGACCACCGGGACGATGGGCGAGCGGTGCCCGGCCCGGCCCACCGCTGACGACAGGCGGGCGACATGGTCGGCGAGCCGCACGGTCAGGGCCGCTCCCTCGTCGGACCGGACGATGTCCACCGCGGCCAGAGCAGCGGCGGCATCGGCCGGGGTAGGGGCGGTGGTGAAGATGTAGGGCCGGGCCCGGTTGACCAGGAGCTCGATGAACCGGGACGGGCCGGCGACGAATCCCCCGAGCGAGCCCAGCGTCTTGGACAGGGTCCCCACCCGGAGCACGTCCACCCGTCGCGCCGAGCAGTCGGGCAACTCGGGACCGAGCACGGCGTGCGCCTCGTCGAGGACCAGCAGGGCGCCGTGCCGTTCGGCCAGGTCGACCAACGCCTCGAGGTCGGCGCTGTCTCCGTCCATGGAGAAGACCGTGTCCGTCACGATCAGCGCCCGGCCGACGCAGGCGCGGAGGAGTCCGTCGAGCTGGGCGAGGTCGCCGTGGCGGTAGACGGTGACCTCGGCGCGGGCGATCCGGCAGCCGTCGATGATCGAGGCGTGATTGTATTCGTCGGAGAAGACGCAGGCCCCTTCGGTCCCGAAGACCGACAGCACCGACAGGTTGGCCGCAAACCCGGTGGGAAAGACCACCGCCCGGTCACACCCCTTCCACGACGCCAGCGCCTCTTCGAGTGCCCGGTGCACCGGCCTCGACCCGGTGATCAGGCGGGATCCGCCTGATCCGCTCCCCCATCGGTCCAGCGCCCGATGTGCGGCGGCGATGACCCCGGGATGGGCCGACAGGCCCAGGTAGTCGTTGGAGGCAAACGAGACGACCTGGGCCGGGCCGTCCTGGGCCGGGGCGGTGTCGAGCTCGCCGGTGGGCCCGAAGGAGTCGAAGGTGCGCGGGGCACGCCACTGGCCGGCCGCCTCCACCACCCGACAGGACTGCTCCACCCAGCCCGACCACCCCGACAGCGGGCCTCCCGGGGCCTCCGAGCCGCCATCTGCCGGTGCCACCCGGCCGGTCACCGTCGGTCCTCGGAGGCCACCTCGTCGATCGACGCGACGAGGGCGTCGACCACCCGGTCGATCTCCTCGACGGTCGTGGTCAGTGGCGGCATGATCACCACCACGTCACCCAGGGGCCGCAACAGCACCCCTCGACCCACTGCTCCGGCGCACACCCTGCGACCCCAGCGGGTCGCCCCGGGGGGAGGATCGAGATCGATCCCGACCATCAGGCCTCGCTGGCGGATCTCCCCGACGCCGGGCCGGCCGGCCACCGAGTCAGCCAACCGCTCGGCCAGACGCGTTGCGGTCACCGCCACGGTGGCCAGGACGTCCCACTCGTCGATCAGCTGGAGATGTCGCAGCGCCACCGCGCAGGCCAGGGCATTCCCACCGTAGGAGTGGCCGTGGTAGAAGGTGGTCTCCCCGAGGTCGGGCCCGTCGAAGGCCGCGAACACCTGGCCCGAGGCGACGGTGGCCGACAGGGGAAGGTACCCACCGGTGATCCCCTTGCCCAGGCAGACGATGTCCGGACGGAAGTCGGGGCCGGCCCACTCCGAGGCGAACAGACGACCGGTCCGACCGAAGCCGGTGGCCACCTCGTCACAGATCAACAGCACACCGTGGGACCGGCACGCCTCCCCCACCAGGGCCAGGTCCTCCGCCTCGGCCACCAGGATCCCCGACGCCCCCTGCACCAGGGGCTCGATGACCACCGCGGCCAACGACGACGCATTGGCCTCGATGGCGCCGACCAGCTTGACGGCCCAGTCGCCCGAGGCGTACCCGGGGCTGCGGAGCACCGGGAACCGGAGCGGATCGAACAGCGTGGTGCCGAACCCTCCGTCACCGAGCGACAGGGCTCCCACGGTGTCGCCGTGGTAGGCGTCATCGAGGGCCAGGAACTGGCGATGGCCGGCCTCACCCCGGTTGACCCAGTACTGGAAGGCGATCTTGAGCGCCTGTTCGACGGCCACGGCGCCGTCCGAGGCGAAGAGGACGTGGGCATCGGTCACCGGCACCACGGAGGCCAGTGCCTCGGCGAACTCGATGGCGGCCCGGCTGCCGTTGCCCAGCAGGGTGGCGTGGGCCACCTTGCCCAGTTGGTCGACGACCGCCTGGTCGAGCTCGGGGATGTGATGGCCGAGCGTGGTCACCCACAACGACGAGATGGCATCGAAGTACCGGTTCCCGTGGACGTCGATCAGTTCTCGCCCTTCCGCCCGTTCTACCGTCACCGGCGAGTTGCCCGGATAGGCGGCCATCTGGGTGAATCCATGCCAGACCACGGCCGCATCTCGGGCCACCCACGGGTCGGCATCGCTGAGGGGACAGGTCTGCTCGATCATCGGAGAGAGTCTTGTCGACCGCAGGGACCAGGTCGAACCGGGCTCCCTTCCCTCTGGCGGGGTGGCTTCGACCCTGCCGGCCAGGCCCTTCGGCGCCGGTAGTGCGACCGGGGGGAGGTGTGGTGGCCCGGTAGGATCCGGGCATGGATCTGATCGGTGTGGTCGACACCATGTTCGCCCGCTACGACATGGGCGCCGAAGCGATCGACGAGCTGAAGCAGTGCCCCGGGTTCGGGTCCACCTTCGACGTGGTGCGCCGGACGGTGCCTGGTTTCAAGGACCTCGCCGTCGCGTGCAAGCGGCTCATCGAGGGTGAGGGATGCCTGATCGTGGTCGCCCTCGGGATGCCCGGCAAGGCGGACATCGACCAGGTCTGCGCCCACGAGGCCTCCCAGGGCCTCATGCAGGCCCAACTGATGACCTCCACCCATATCCTCGAGGTCTTCGTCCACGAGAACGAAGAGGAGGACCCGGCCAAGCTGGCCGTTGTCTGCGTCAACCGGGCCCGCAAGCACGCCCGGAACGCCTACTGGATGCTCTACGAGCCGGAGCAGCTGACCCGACAGGCCGGCCAGGGCGTGCGCCAGGGCTACGAGGACGCCGGGCCGATCTCGGCCTGAGCGCCACCGGCGCGACGACGCCGCTCAGGCCGAGGGGTCGTGGGGAAGTCCGAGAGTCCGTTCGGCGATGATGTTGCGCTGGACCTCGGAGGTACCGCCCCCGATGGTCAGCGCCGCCGAGAAGAGGAAACCGTAGCTCCACATGGCGTCGGGCCAGGGTGAGCCGGAGCCACCGTCGCCCCGGTCCACCGGTCCGGTGCCGGCCAACATGCCGCGGGCGCCGGCCAGGTCCCGGGCCAGCGCCATCACCTGCTTGCCGTGCTCGTCGGCCAGCGCCTTTCGCACCGAGGCCTCCGGCCCCGGCTCCATGCCGGCCAGCGCGGCCGACACCGTGCGCAGGCGCAACAGCCGGAGGATCTCCCCGTCGATCCACAGGCGAGCCAGCTGCTGACGTACCCGAGGGTCGGTCGTGCCTCCGGCGCCGCGCACGGCGTCGACCAGATCGGAGGCGGTCGGGCCCATGCCCCACAGCGCTCCCGATCCGGACAGCGAGACCCGCTCATTGCCCAGAGTCACCTTGGCCAACGTCCATCCCCGCCCGCGCTCGCCGACCAGTGCGTCCGCCGGCAACCGCACCTCGTCGAGGAAGACCTCGTTGAAGGTGTGGGCACCGGTCATGTCGATGAGCGGTCGAACGGTGATGCCCGGGGCGTCCATCGGACAGATGAAATAGGAGATCCCCTGGTGCATGGGCGCGTCGGGTTCGGTGCGGGCCAGGAGGATCCCGAACGCGGCGGTGTGCGCGTACGAGGTCCACACCTTCTGACCCTGGACCACCCACTCGTCACCGTCGAGTTCGGCCCGGGTGGTCAGCGAGGCAAGATCGGAGCCGGCTCCGGGCTCGCTGAACAACTGGCACCAGATCTCCTCGGCGGCCAGCAGCGGCACCAGGTAGCGGTCCTTTTGCTCCTGCGTCCCGGCCACGAGGATGGTGGGGCCGGCCCAGCCGATCCCGATGGTGTTGGAGGGTCGCTGTACCCCCGCCCGCTTCAGCTCGTCGTCCACGATCAGCTGGTGTGTGGGGTCGGCCCCGATCCCCCAGGGCACCGGCCAGTGGGGGGCGACCAGGCCGGCCTCGGCCAGGGTGCGGCCCGAGGGCCGGGGGTGCTCCTCGATCCAGGCGCGTAGCTCGATCCGCCGGGGATCGTCGTCAGGGGGCAGCGCGAAGTCCACAAGGGCAAGCGTAGGCTGCAGCAACTGAGTGCGGCATGTGGGGGTTGGGCGAGTGTGGGGATGAGGAGCGATACGTGAGCAAGTGGAACTTTGCAGACGTGTGGGAGACGGTGGCCGACGAGCTCCCCGAAGCTCCCGCCCTCACCCACGGCGACAGAACCGTCGGCTGGCGGGAGTTCGACCGACGGGCGGACGGCGTGGCCGGGTGGCTCCTCGGGTGCGGTGTCGGCCACCAGGACAAGGTCGCCCTCTACCTCTACAACTGCCCCGAGTACCTCGAGGCGACCTTCGCCTGCTTCAAGATCGGACTGGTGCCGATCAACACCAACTACCGCTACGCCGACGACGAACTGGTCTACCTGTGGGAGAACGCCGACTCGGTGGCGGTGGTCTTCCACGGCATCTTCACCGAGCGCATCGAGGGAATCCGGGACCGGGCGGTCAGCGTCCGGCACTGGCTCTGGATCGACGACGGGGCGGGCGAGTGCCCTCCGTGGGCCACGCCCTACGAGGAGGTCGCGGCCGGCCCGGGAGCATCCGGCGAGCGGGTACGCGCCCCGTGGGGCCGGAGCCCCGACGACCTCCACATGCTCTACACCGGGGGGACCACCGGCATGCCCAAGGGGGTGATGTGGCGCCAGGACGACCTGTTCGCCCGGCTGAACGGCGCCGGGTTCCGTCGCTTCCCCGAGGACGGGAGCACCGACGACGTGCGGGCCCAACTGGTCGCCAGCGGCCCGGGGATGACGCTGCTCCCGGCCTGTCCGCTGATGCACGGTACCGGCGGGTTCACCTCGCTGGAGTGCCTGAGCGAGGGGGGCAGGGTGGTCACCCTCACCTCCCGCCAGTTCGACCCGATCGAACTGCTCGACACCGTGCAGGGCGAGAAGGTCAACGGTCTGATCATCGTGGGAGATGCCTTCGCCAAGCCCATCTTGGCCACTCTCGAGGCGCATCCCGGCCAGTGGGACCTCTCCAGCCTGGTCGGGATCATCTCGTCGGGGGTGATGTGGAGCGAGGAGTCCAAAGAGGGCCTCCTCCGGCACCACCCGGGCGTGCTCCTGGTGGACGCGTTCTCCTCGTCCGAGGCGCTCGGCATGGGGAGCTCGGTCTCGTCGGGCAGCTCCGCGCAGCGGACGGCCCGGTTCACCCTTGGCCCGGAGGTCCGGGTCATCGACGCTGCCGGAAACGACGTCGTCGCCGGGTCGGGCACCAGCGGCGTGCTCGCCCTGGGCGGGCGGATCCCCCTCGGGTACTACAAGGACGAGGCCAAGTCGGCGGCCACCTTCCGGGTCATCGACGGGACCCGGTACTCGGTGCCCGGCGACTTCGCCGAGGTGGGTGAGGACGGCACCATCCACCTTCTCGGCCGCGGTTCGGTGGTCATCAACACCGGCGGCGAGAAGGTCTATCCCGAAGAGGTCGAAGAGGTGGTCAAGACGGTCGAGGGGGTGCACGACTCGGTGGTGGTCGGCATCCCCAACGAACGATTCGGGGAGGAGATCGTGGCCGTGGTCGAGCTCACATCGGGCACGCCTCCCGACTCGGTCGACCCGCGGATGGTCATCGACCACGTGAAGGAGAAGTTGGCCGGGTACAAGGCGCCGCGCCGAGTGCGGTTCGTACACACCATCGGGCGCTCCCCCGCCGGCAAGGTCGACTATGCCCGCCACAGTGCCGAGGCGGCCGAGTGGGCCGGCGTGGCGCTGGATTGAGTCGGTTGGGCCGAGTCTCGACCCGCCAGCACCGTCACCGGAGTCGGGCTGGTCACCGGCACCGGGCCGGTCACCGGCACCGGGCCGTCGGCCTCAGCCCTTGTTGGCTCCGTGGGTGCGCACGAAGTCGTTGACCGCGTAGTACGCGTCGATCGACTCGCCGGCGTCGCCCCAGAACCCCTCGAGCACGTCGTAGGCCATGGTGCCCTGGCCGATGTAGTAGTTGTTCACATCGGTGATCTCCAGTTCGCCGCGCCCGGACGGGATCAGGGTGGGGATCACGTCGAATACGTCGGAGTCGTAGCAGTAGAGACCGGTGACCCCGAAATGGGAGTCGGGCTGCTCGGGCTTCTCCACGATGCCGACCACCCGCTTCTCGTCGTCGAAGGTGGGCACGCCCAGGTGCCGGAGGTGCTCGACCTCCTCGACCGGGGTGAGCAGGATGCGGGCACCGATGGGATCGGCGCTGAAGGCGTCAACCATCGGCTTGATCGACTGCTCGACGATGTTGTCAGCCAGCATGACCAGCACCGGCTCTCCGTCCACGAAGCGTGCGGCCAGCCCGAGCGCCTCGGCGATGCCGCCCGGCTTGTCCTGGTAGCCGTAGCTGAGACGGTCGATGCCGAACTCGTGCCCGTTCCCGAGGAGCCGGAGGAACTCGCCGGCGTGGGTGCCCCCGGTGACCAGCATGATCTCGGTGATCCCGGCGTTGACCAGCGCCTCGATGCCCCAGTTGATCATGGGGCGGTCGTAGATGGGGAGGAGGTGCTTGTTGGTGATGCGGGTCAGCGGATGCAGTCGCGAGCCGGTCCCACCGGCGAGGATGACGCCCTTCATCCGGCGCAGCCTAGGCGTGATCACCTCGAAGTGCTCGGCGGACGCGTTCGTGGTCCGGAATCGGCATTGGCCGAATCTGTGGGTGATCCGTCATTGACGCCATGGACGGGAGCAGTCAGGCTGGGCCAGGTGAAGGCGCGTCGTGTGGTCATCGTCGGCTATGCCGGCCTCCAGACGCTGGACGCGGCCGGACCCTTCGAGGTCTTCTCCGGAGCCTCCACGGCGGTGGAGGCTCTCGGGCGGAGCGGGGGCTACCGGGTGGAGTTCGTCTCGGTGAGCGGTCAGCCGGTACAGGCTGAGAGCGGGATGGGGCTGTGCACCTCGCGGCTACCCGGGGTCGAGGAGTGGATCGACACCCTGGTCCTGCCCGGCGGACGCGGCGTCCAGATCGCTCGCGAGGACGCCGTCCTCTTGTCGTGGATCACCCGGGTGGCGCCGCGGTGTCGCCGGATCGCCACCGTCTGCAGTGGTGCCTTCCTGGCCGCGTCGGCCGGTCTGCTCGACGGTCGTCGGGTCACCACCCACTGGGCGCGCGCCCAACAGCTGGCCGCCGAGTTCCCCGCCCTGGAGGTCGACGCCGACCCGATCTACATGCGGGACGGAAAGTACTGGTCGAGTGCAGGGGTCACCGCGGGGATCGACCTGTCCCTGGCACTGGTGGAGGACGACTTGGGCGCGGAGGTGGCCCAGACGGTCGCCCGTTGGCTGGTGATGTTCCGCCACCGCCCCGGTGGCCAGACCCAGTTCTCCTCTCCGGTGTGGGTGCCACGGGCCGAGCGGTCCTCGGTGCGGGCGGTGCAGGAGCGCATCGAGGCGGCACCGGGCGCCGACCACCGCCTGCCGGCCCTGGCCACATCGGCGTCCATGAGCGTGCGCCACTTCGCCCGCGTCTTCACCGAAGAGGTGGGCGAGACCCCCGGCCGGTTCGTCGAGCGGGTCAGGGTGGAAGCGGCACGTGACCGGCTGGAGACGACCGATGAGACCCTCGATGTCATCGCCGCCGAATGCGGCCTCGGCACCGGCGAGACCCTCCGTCGGGTCTTCCACCGACGCCTGGGGGTGACCCCTGACGCCTATCGCCGACGCTTCCACACGGGCGCCGCGGAGAGGAGACCGGCATGACCGGACGACTGCAGGTGGTGATACCCCTGTTCCCGAGGTTCACCGCACTCGATGCCGTCGGGCCTTACGAGGTGCTCCAGCGGGTGCCCTCGATCGACGTCACCTTCATCGGGCCCCACCTCGGTGAGTTCCGGAGCGAGAACGGCATCCTGGGGATGATCGCCGATGCCACCTTCGACGAGCATCCCAGGCCAGACGTGATCGTCTTCCCCGGAGGCGTCGGCACCCGCGTGCTCATTGACGACCCGTCGGTCTTGGCATGGGTCCGCCACGCTCACGCCACCACTCGCCTGACCACGTCGGTCTGCACCGGCTCGCTGGTGCTGGCCGCCGCCGGGCTGCTCGACGGTCTCACCGCCACCACCCACTGGTCCTGCACCGATCAGCTCGCCGCCCTCGGCGCGGTGCCGTCCGCTGACCGGGTGGTGGAGCACCTCGATGGGCGGATCATCACCGCTGCCGGTGTGTCCAGCGGCATCGACATGGCGCTGCGCCTGGTCGAGCTGATGGTGGACCGGACGGCGGCCGAGGCCGCCCAGCTGATGATCGAGTACGACCCCCAGCCGCCCTTCGGCTCGGGTTCGCTGGCCAAGGCCACCGACGCCACAGTGGCCCGGGCCATCGAGTACGCCCAACTGCGCAAGTAGTCCGGACAGGCCGGTCGCTACCGGCCGGTCCGATCAGACGAGCGGCGGGGACGACTCGGCCAGGACGGCATCGGCCAGCTTCGGCCAGGCCTGGGCGGCCCAGGGACCGAAGGGGCGGTCGGCCAGGCCGGCACAGACCAGGCCGGCCACCGGGTCGATCCACAGGAACGACCCGGTCCGGCCGAAGTGGCCGTAGGTCGACGGTGAGTTGGTGTGCCCTGTCCAGTGCGGCCACTTGGCCCCCCGAATCTCGACGCCGAGCCCCCACGGGCACGGGTCGAATCGCTGGAAGCCGGGCAGGATGCCGGCCAGCTCGGGGAAGTGCACCGAGGTGGCCGCGTCGTGGGTCTGGGCGCTGACCAGGGTGGGCACGGCCCACTCCCGACCCAGGGCGAGGAGATCCCGGAGCGGGCCGGCCAGTCCGGCTGCCGCAGCCCCGGCCGGCTCGTCGGTGACAAGAGCGGTGCCAGCCATGCCCAACGGCTCCAGCACGCCACATTGCAGGTACTCCTCGAACGGGATCCCCGACCGCCGGGCCACCAGCTCACCCAGGACCACATACCCGGTGTTGGAGTAGATCCGAGCGGTGCCCGGAGCAACGACGGGCGATCCGGGATCGGGACCGAGCCCCGAGGCGTGGGCCAGCAGGTGACGCACCGTCGAACCGGGCGGGCCGGCCGGCTCGTCCAACCCGAGCGTCCCCTCCTCGATGGCCACCAGCACGGCCAGTGCCGTCGCCGGCTTGGTCACCGATGCCCACGGGAACGGTCGGTCGGTCGGTCCGACGGTGGTCGTCGGAGGCATGGCGGGAGTGGCGCCGGCCACCCCGACCGCCGCCGAGCCAACCGGCCAGTGCTCAACCATACGCAGTGCATCCATCGGTGGAATCGTAGGGGGAACCCGCCCACCGTCCCATCCTGGCTACTGTGAACCGGGATGGTGGCCACGAGCCCCCGGGGCAGGGTGCAGCGAGTTGGGCATGCCGCCGTCGACACGGTGCGATGGACGGCGGGAGCCGTCGCGGCCGTGGTGCTCGTCGTCGGGTGCGCAATCACTGCCGCCGACGCCGGTGCCGCCGGAGCCGGTGCCGGAGCACACGCAGGGGGTGGTCCCGGGAGCCCGGCCGCCTTCTACCGGACCCCGGGCCCGCTCCCCCAGGAGCCTCCCGGAGCGATCGTCCGTTCGGTGGTGATCCCGTCGGCCGGGCTCCTGCCCGGGGGTGCCACTGCGTATCGGATCCTCTACCATTCGCAGTCGATCGCCGGAGCCGACATCGCCGTCTCCGGAGTGGTGGTCGTCCCCGGTGGGACACCGCCTCCCGGTGGCTTCCCCATCGTGGCCTGGGCACACGGAACGACCGGGCTGTCCGATCAGTGCGCGCCCTCCCTCGGCGGGTTCGCCTCCATCCCGTCGCTCACCGCCTTCCTCGATCGCGGGATGATCGTCGCCGCCACCGACTACGAAGGGCTGGGCACACCGGGGATCCATCCCTACCTGGTTGGCCAGAGCGAGGCCCAGAGCGTGCTCGACAGCGCCCGGGCCGCCCGCAATCTGGCGGGTGTGACCGCCTCCAATCAGGTGGCCGTGGTGGGGTACTCGCAGGGAGGACAGGCCGCTCTGTTCGCCGCCCAGATCGCCGCCGCCTACTCGCCCGAGCTCTTTGTGGCCGGAGCAGTGGCGGCGGCACCGGTCACCTCACTTGACGAGTTCGTCCCGGCCACGCCGTCATCGGAGCACGACCCGGACGCCGTCTACGCCTTGATGGCCCTGGACGCATGGTCGAGGGCCTATGGCAATCTGCCCCTCTCGTCGGTGCTGACCGGTACGTTGGTCCGGCAGGCACCGGCCATCGCCAGCCGGTGCATCGACGCACTGGCTGCGACGTACGACACGGCCGATGCCGGTCGTCTGTTCCGGAGCGGATGGGAAAGCGACCCGGGGGTGCGCACAGACGCGGCGCGAAACCGGCCGGGACAGGCACCCACCTCCACCCCCGTGCTGGTGGTCGAAGGGACCAAGGACAAGGTCACCCCGTACCGGGTCGTCACCGATTTCGTCGCCGCCGACCTGTGCCGCAGCCAGCACGACACCGTCCAGTACGACTCGATCGCCGGCACAGATCACGGCGGGGTCTTCGCGACGGCGGCGCCCCAGATCCTCCGGTGGGTCACCCAACGACTGTCCGGTGCGGCGCCACCGGACACGTGCGAGGTGAGGTGACCGAACCGGTCGGTCGGACGGCCGGGGTCAGACGTCGAGGAAGCGACGTACGGCGAACGCAGATCCGACCACGCCGACCACCACGCCGACGGCACCGACCAGGATGCAGGTGCCGGCGACCTCCCAGCCACTGAGTGACATCTGGGCGATGATGTTGCCCTGGTTGGCCGCCGTCTTGACCGTGTCCAGGCCGATGCCCCAGTAGAGGGCGAGCACCACCAGTACGGCGACCGCCGCTCCGGCCAACCCCTGCATCAGGCCTTCGGCCATGAACGGGAGTCGGATGAACCAGTTGGTGGCACCGACCAGCTTCATCACCGACACCTCACGTCGTCGAGCGAAGATGGCCATGCGGATGGTGTTGAGGATGAGCACGGACGCGGACAGGAGCAGGATCACCGCCACCGACAAGAACACCCACTGCAGGATGCGGATCACGCTCTGCATGGTCTTGATCTGCTGGCCCGGGTACTTGACGTCGTAGACGCCGGGTCTGCCGATGAAGTTCTGGTAGACGGCCGCCGCCTGGGAAGGGTCGTTGAGGACGCACCGGTACGACGAGGGGTAGTCGGCCTCGGCGGTGGCGGCGAACTCGTCGGCCGGTTCGATGACCCGCGCCTCGTTGTAGTCGAAGGACTGGGACCGGAAGACGCACGACTTGATGTACGGGGAGTTGTCCAGCTCCGACTTGATGGCGGCGGACTGGGAGGGCGGCGCGGTCGGCTTCACCCAGACGATGGCCTGCACCCCGTTCTGCCATTGCTCGGTGGCCTTCGACGCACCCTGCTTCAACAGGAGCGACGAGCCCACCAGGGCGAGGGAGACGGCCACCGTCAAGATGGCGGCCACGGTCATCAGGCGGTTGCGCCACAGGTTGGTGACGGCCTCCCGTGAGACGTACGACGCGGAGACCGGCATCAGGCGCCGGCCGCGAAGCGGTCAGGGAACTCGTCGCCGTCCGCACGCGGTGGCGCCTGTTCCACCTTCTGACCGGTCGGCGATCCCGCCCCGGCCGCGGCCGTGGCGCTGTCAATGCCATAGACGCCGTGGGCCTGGTCGCGGACCAGGGCGCCACGGTCCAACTCGATGACCCGGCGGCGCATCTGGTCGACCATGCCGGCATCGTGGGTGGCGATGATCACCGTGGTGCCGGTGCGGTTGATCCGGTCGAGCAGGCGCATGATACCGAGGCTGGTGCTCGGGTCGAGGTTGCCGGTGGGCTCGTCGGCCAGCAGGATCAGCGGGCGGTTGACGAAGGCACGCGCCACCGCCACCCGCTGCTGCTCACCACCGGAGAGCTCGTGGGGGAGGTTCTCGCTCTTCTTGGTCAGTCCGACCAGGTCGAGGACCTGGGGGACCTGGGAGGCGATGACGTGCTTGGGCCGACCGATGACCTCCAGGGCGAAGGCCACGTTCTCGAAGACGGTCTTGTTGGGGAGCAGACGGAAGTCCTGGAACACACAGCCGATGTTGCGCCGCAGGTAGGGGATGCGCCACTTGGACAGGTGGCCGATCTCCTTGCCCGCCTCCCAGATGCGTCCAGAGTCCGGGACCTCCTCGCGTAGGAGGAGCCGGATGAATGTGGTCTTCCCTGATCCAGAGGGTCCGACCAGGAAGACGAACTCCCCCTTGTCGATCTCGACGGTGCAGTCGTTGAGTGCGACCGTCGAGCCCTTGTACGTCTTGGTGACGTTCTGGAACTTGATCATGAGGCCACCCGGGGCGCGATGAGGACGAGGGTGCAATACGGAGTTCTCATTCCCATCGATGCTACCGCCACTCGCCCATGAAATGGTTCAGGCCCTCTGACCACCGGAGACGTGTTGTCCCTACCGTGTCCTGGTACATGGTGCGGCGATCATGCTGGTGGGGGGCTCAGTCGGCGTCGCGGCGCTCCTCGGCGCGTCGACGCAGCTCCGCTTCGATGAAGGCATCGAGGTCGCCGTCCAGCACCGCCTCCACATTGCCCGTCTCCTCGTTGCTGCGCAGGTCCTTGACCAGCTGGTAGGGCGCCATGACATACGAGCGGATCTGGTTCCCCCATGCATTGTCGGTCCGATCACCTGACAGTTGGTCGAGAGTGGCCCGGTGCTCGGCGCGTTGCCGTTCTGCCAACTTGGCTCCGAGGACCTGCATGGCCTTGGCCTTGTTCTGGTGCTGACTCCGTTGGTTCTGGCACGACACCACGATCCCGGTCGGGAGGTGGGTGAGCCGGACTGCAGAGTCGGTCTTGTTGACGTGTTGCCCACCCGCTCCCGAGGAGCGGTAGGTGTCGATGCGCAAGTCCTTCTCGTCGATCTCCACCTCGCCGGACACATCCTCGAGGAACGGGACCACGTCGAGCGAGGCGAAACTGGTCTGCCGTCGGTGCTGCGCGTCGAACGGAGAGATGCGCACCAGCCGGTGGACCCCGCGTTCCGCAGCCAGCAGGCCGAAGGCGTAGCGACCCTTGATGATGAAAGTGGCCGACATCAGGCCGGCCTCCTGTCCCTCGGTCGCCTCCTCCACCTCGATGTCGAAGCCCCGGCGTTCGGCCCAGCGCGAGTACATGCGCAGCATCATCTCGGCCCAGTCCTGGGCGTCGGTCCCCCCGGCGCCGGCGTGGATCTCGGCCACCGCGTCACCGTCGTCGTACTTCCCGGCGAACAACGAACGGAGCTCGAGGATGCGGAGCCGCCGGTCCAGATCGGCGAGGACCTCTTCCGCTTCGGGACGGAGGGACGGGTCGTCCTCCTCCTCGAGCAGCTCGTTGAGGGTCTGCGCATCGGAGAGCTGCCCGGCCAGTGCCGCCAACAGTTCGAGGTCCTCGGTGACACGGCCGAGCTCGGTGGTCACCGCACGGGCGTTGTCGGCGTCGTCCCACAGCCCGGGCTCGGATGCCGCCTGCTCCAGTTCGGCCCTCCGCTCGTTCAGACGGTCGACGGCCAGGAAGCGCCCGGCCTCCTCCAGCCGCTCGGCCAGGGCGTCCAACATGACCGGGATGTCCACGCGCTCGGGCTCGCCAGCCCCCTTGCGGGAGCCATCCGCCGGTGCCATCTCAGTTTGCGCCGTGGCAGAACTTGTACTTCTTGCCGCTATCGCACCAGCAGGGATCGTTGCGGCCGATCTTCTCGCGGTCCGACTTCACGATGGGGAGCTGGGACTCGCCGTCGTCGGCCATCCGACTGGTCATCCCGGGCAGGGCGCCGTTGCCCTCGTCCATGACGGCGGCCGCCTGCTCGATCTCCGCCGGGGTGGCCGCAGCCAGTGCTGCGGAGATGCCACTGTCGCCCTGGACCGGGTCGTCGGCGGCGAGGTAGTTGGCCTGCTGCAGGTCCGGTTCGGCGGCCGGCTCGGCCAGCACCTGGACGTGGAAGACGTAGCGGAGATAGTCGTCGCTGATCCCGTCCATCAGCTTCCCGAACATGGCGAAGCCCTCGCGCTGGTAGGCGACCAGCGGGTCCTGATTGCCCATGGCCCGAAGGTTGATCCCCTCCCGCAGGTAGTCCATGTCGGCCAGGTGGTCCTGCCACCGTTGGTCGATGATCTGGAGCATGATGTCGCGCTCGAGCTGACGGGCGATCTCCTCGCCCCCGGGGATGGTCTCGTCCCGCTCCGCGTACAGATCGAGTGCTTCGGAGAGGATGCTCTCGGTGATCTGGTCCACCGTGCTGGCACCGGCCAGGTCGTCGGCCACGAACTTGGTCGGGTAGTACTGGGTCACCTCGATGACCAGTTGGGGCAGGTCCCACTCCTCGGGGTAGTCCGAGGGGCACGAGGAGACGACCAGCCCGGTAATGGCGTGCTGGAGGAGCTCGGTGGTCTCCTCACGCAGGTCCTCGCCGTCGATGATCTGGAGGCGCCGACGGTAGATGACCTTGCGCTGCTCGTTCATCACGTCGTCGTACTTGAGCACGTCCTTGCGCGACTCGGCGTTGCGGCCCTCGACGGTGTTCTGTGCCCGCTCGATGGCCTTGGTCACCATCTTCGCCTCGATGGGCACCTCGTCGGGGAGGGCCCGGCCCATCACCCAGTTCATGGCACCGGTGGCGAACAACCGCATCAGGTCGTCCTCGAGCGAGAGGAAGAACCGGCTCTCCCCCGGGTCGCCTTGGCGACCGGAGCGTCCCCGCAGCTGGTTGTCGATCCGTCGGCTCTCGTGACGTTCGCTCCCCAGCACGTAGAGCCCTCCGAGGGCCCGGACCTCGTCGCCCTCGCGGGTGCAGGTGGACTCGAACTCGGCGTGGATCGCCTGGAGCGCCGCCTGGCCCTCGTCGGTGGTCACGTCGATGCCCCGCGCCTGTGCCTCGCGTGCTGCCAGGCCATCGGGATTGCCCCCGAGGATGATGTCGACTCCACGGCCGGCCATGTTGGTGGCCACGGTCACCGCACCGACCCGACCGGCCTGCGCCACGATCTCCGCCTCACGGAAGTGCTGCTTGGCGTTGAGGACCTCGTGGGGGATGCCCTTCTTCTCCAACAGGCGGGAGAGGTGCTCGGACTTGGACACCGAGGCGGTCCCGACCAGGACCGGCTGCCCGGTGGCGTGGCGCTCGGCGATGTCGTCGACCACGGCGGCGAACTTGGCGTCCTCGGACTTGTAGATGAGGTCCGGGTTGTCCTGGCGCACCAGCGGCCTGTTGGGAGGGATGGGCACAACCGGCAGTTCGTACGTGTTGGCGAACTCCGACGCCTCGGTCTCGGCGGTTCCGGTCATCCCCGACAACTTCTCGTAGAGGCGGAAGTAGTTCTGGAGCGTCACCGTCGCCCAGGTGTGGTTCTCCTCTTTGATTCGGACTCGCTCCTTGGCCTCGACCGCCTGGTGGAGTCCGTCGGACCACCGGCGGCCGTCGAGGGTGCGGCCGGTGAACTCGTCGACGATCTTCACCTCGCCCTGGGCGACCAGATAGTCCTTGTCCCTTCGGTAGAGCTCCTTGGCCAACAGGGCCTGGGTCAGGTGGTGTACGTAGTTCACAGCGACCGCGTCGTAGAGGTTGGAGACGCCGAGGGCTCGCTCCACCTTCTCGATGCCGGCCTCGGTGGGGACGACGATGCGCTTCTCCTCGTCCACCTCGTAGTCGTCCTCGGTCCGAAGGGTGCGCACGATGCCGGCGAACTGGTAGTAGAGCTGGGCCGACTCGGCCGCCGGCCCCGAGATGATCAGCGGGGTGCGGGCCTCGTCGATGAGGATCGAGTCCACCTCGTCGACGATGGCGAAGTGGTGGCCGCGCTGGACCATGGCGTCCTTGGACCGGGCCATGTTGTCCCGCAGGTAGTCGAAGCCGAACTCGGTGTTGGTGCCGTAGGTCACGTCGGCCTCGTAGGCCTCCCGTTTGGCGGCAGGATCGTCAATGTCCGGGCCCACCCGACCGACGTTGAGGCCGAGGAACCGGTGGAGCTGCCCCATCCACTCCGAGTCGCGGGTGGCCAGATAGTCGTTGACCGTCACCACGTGGACGCCGTTGCCGGCCAGGGCGTTGAGGTACACCGGCAGGGTGGAAACGAGGGTCTTGCCCTCACCTGTCTTCATCTCGGCGATCCACCCGAAATGGAGGGCCATCCCCCCCATCAGCTGGGCGTCGAAGTGACGTTGGCCGAGGACGCGCCAGGCACCCTCTCTGACCAGGGCGAAGGCTTCGATCAACATGTCCTCGAGGCTCTCGCCGCTTTCGAACCGCTCGCGAAAGCCTGCGGTCAGGGAGCGCAGCTCCTCGTCGGAGCGGGCCTCCATCTCCGGCTCGAGGGCGTTGACCAGCGGCACCAGTTCGGCCAGGCGTCGGACTTTCTTGCCCTCGCCGGCGCGAAGGACTTTGGTGAGCACACTCATGGGTGGCCCACTCTACCGTCGCGGCCACGGCTGACAGGCTGCATCGTCCCGCGCACCTCCCGTCGGGGGTGCACCAGATTGCCCGACGCGCCTCTCGGTGAGGGCGGCGGGTTGGGTCCCGCCCTCAGGCGGTGCGGACCCGTTCGCGGAGGACGGACACCGAGTTGGCGGGTCGGCGGCGGGGATGGGTCCGCCCGACGATGCGGCCCTTGGTCTTCTCGAGCTGGTGCTCGAGCTTCTCCACCACCAGGTCGACCGCCACCAGTGGGACAGGGGCAGCGGCACGGGCCCTGATCGAACGCCCGTGGCCGACGATGATCACCTCACAGCATTCCTTGTCGGCGATCCTCGGATTGCGCTCCTCCGAGAAGTGGACCTCCGCTCGATCGAGCCCGGGGCACAAGCGGCCGAGTCGGCCCACTTTCTCCTCCGTGAGCGCCCTCACGTCGGTGGACACGATTCTCCTGCCATGTGCGATGACCACGTCCATACTGTTCGCCTCCTGGTTGTGCTGGTGGAACTACCTGTACGGTCGGCCGGTCCTCCTGATCGGTCGTCGGGTTACTGGTGTGAGCTGCGTGCGGCTGACCTGGTCTTTGACCCCACACTCGCCTGCTGGAGGAGTTGCGGCCGGGCCACGGCGGTACCGGCACGAAGTGGCCGGTGTCCCTGCGGAGCCCTTGATGGCACGCGTCATCCTCTCTCCGTCCGCCCCCGACAGCCGGGGACGCCACGGGCAGGTCTTACTCCTAAGCCGCACCATGCTCAGCAACCACAAGTTGCCTTACGTGGGTCGTTTTGCCTGCGACTGGCTTCGACTTGCAACCACAGACCCGCATGCAGCTCACCCTGGAAGTGTACGCCCCGCTCGCCGGAATACCAGGGGAGATCGGTCCGAGTTCACCAGGTTGTGACCGGGCCGTCATCGAACGGCAACGTGGGCCGGACGATGGGAGCCGGACTGAGCAGGGGGGACCCTCAGCTCGGATGTCCTGTCTGCTCGATCGGCGCACCGCCAGACGAGGAGGCCGCCTCAGCTGCCTCAGCCGGCTCCGACGGCGAGGTCGTTCTTCAGGTCCACCAGGACGGGGATGGGACCGGGGTCGATCCCCTCGTTGCCGGCCAGGTGGAGGGAGACGAAGTCGCCGATGAGGGCCAGGTCGAGCAGCTGGGCCAGGTCGCCCTCGCCCGACGCCCTGACCTCGATCACGTCGGCCATGACCTCTCGAAGGACGTCGGCCACCAGCTCGAAGCGCCGGCTCACCTGGGGGTGCTCGGCGTCGTGGCGCAGGTTGACCAGGGTGATCAACTGGCGGGTGGCGTCCCCGTGCTGACCCCAACCGGCCAACTCGTTGTGGCACAGCTCGGGATAGACGTTGAAGAAGGCCGGGCACTTGGCATTCTCGTTGATCTGGGCCTTCCACCGCAGGGCGGCGGCGGCGCCCAGGTCGCCGGAGCTGTGCACCAGGGGGATGGTGCGGCCGATCTGACGGGCCAGGTCCTCGGCCAGGCTGCCCGGGCGGGCCAGCTGGTCCCTCCGGATCCGGAGCTGCTCGACTGCCTGGTCCACCCACTGGATGGCCCCGGGGAACAGGCCGATCTCCTCCAGCAGCACCAACGGCGGGATGGACATGGCCCCGAGGGCCGCTCGCGGTTGGGGGATGTCGGTGGGGACCGGTACCACCGGCACGTCCCACTCTCGGGCCAGATCGACCAGGGCCCCACCCCCGGACACCACGATCAACGAGGCGCCGGCCTCGTAGGCCCCGGCGGCCGCCTCGAGCGTCTCTTCGGTGTTGCCCGAGAACGACATGGCGAACACCAGGGATCCGGTGCCCACGAAGTCGGGTGGCTCGTAGCCTTTGACCACGGTGACCGGGACAGGCATGAACGGGGCGGCCGCGGCCACCAGCAGGTCGCCGGCGATCCCGCTGCCGCCCATGCCGAGGACGACCACGTTCTCCACCTGGTCGTGCCCGGGCAGACCGGCGAGCCCGCGGGCCGACGACACCGCAGTGGCCACCTGCTCGGGCAGCCCCACGGTCGCTCCCCACATGTCGAGGGAGTCCACGTCCAGCGGCGACGGGTACACGGAGGCGGGACCGCGTTCGGCCGCCGTCATCATGATCCGGCAGCTCCCCCGGTGCTCGGCACGTGGTCGGCCTCAGCCTTGGCGGTCAGCCGGTCGTGCTCGGCGTCGTCAACGGCATGGGCCTCGTCGATCAGCATCACCGGGATGCCGTCACGCACGTCGTAGGAGCGGTGTAGCCGCGGGTTGTACAGCAGGTCCTCATCGGCGAAGTACAAGAGCGGCCCCTTGTCCTCGGGGCAGGCCAGCACGTCAATGAGCAGCGGTTCGAGCGTCATCGTCCAGTCCTTTCTCGTCGATCTCACCGGAAGTGGGGTGCACCCACCTGGTGCTGGTGGACATCGGTTCAGGCACCGAGCAGCCGGGCGATGTCCGCCTGCACCTCGGCCACCCGGGCGGCACAGGAGGCGGCGTCCGGGGCTTCCACGTTGAGACGGAGCAGCGGCTCGGTGTTCGAGGGCCGGAGGTTGTACCACCAGTCGCCCCGGTCGACGGTCAGGCCGTCGAGGCGGTCCGCCGTGCCCAGCGCCCCGCCGGCGGCCTCCACCTCGGCGGCCATGAGCTCGACTGCGCCGGCCGGGTCGTCGACCACCGTGTTGATCTCCCCCGAGGCGGCGTAGCGCTTGAAGGGTGCCAACAGCTCCGAAAGCGGCTTGCCGGTGACGCTGAGGAGCTCGAGCACCACCATGGCGGCGATGATGCCCGAGTCGGCCCGGTAGTTGTCGCGGAAGTAGTAGTGGCCGGAATGCTCACCACCGAAGATCGCCCCCGACTCGGCCATGACCTGCTTGATGAAGCTGTGGCCGACCTGGGTTCGGATGCCCACCCCGCCCTTCTCGGCGATGACCTCGGGAACCACCTTGGAGCAGATGCAGTTGTAGAGCACGGTGGCGCCGGGGTACTTGTCGAGCATGGAGGACGCCACCAGGGCGGTGGTCAGGGATCCCGACACCGGCTCGGCCTTCTCGTCCACCAGGAACACCCGGTCGGCGTCTCCGTCGAATGCGAGGCCCACGTCGGCGCCGCCGGCCAGGACCGCGTTCTTCAGCGACACCAGGTTCTCCGGTTGGATGGGATCGGCCGGGTGGTTGGGGAAGTTGCCGTCCAGCTCGGGGAAGAGGATCTCCACATCGAAGGGGAGTCCCTCGAACACCTTGGGGGCCACCAGGCCGCCCATCCCGTTGGCAGTGTCCGCCACCACCCGCAGCGGGCGCAGGGTGGAGACATCGACGAACGAACGCACGTGGTCGGCATAGGCCTCGAGCACCGAGCGCTCGTCGAGCGGAGCCAGCGCGCCCGGATCGAGGTCGGGAGGACCGGTGGTGCCCCACTCCTCGAGCAGGGCCTCGGCGGTGGCCTGGATCTCGGCGAGACCGGTGTCGCGGCCGATGGGACGGGCACCGGAAAGACACAGTTTCAGGCCGTTGTACTTGGCCGGGTTGTGCGAGGCGGTGAACATCGCCCCGGGGGCGTCGAGGCTGCCGGCGGCGAAGTAGAGCAGATCGGTGGAGGCCAGGCCGAGGTCGGTGACGGCGACCCCGACTGAGCGTGCCCCGTCGGCGAATGCCCGGGCCAGCGAGACGCCCGACTCCCGCATGTCCCGGGCCACGAGGAGGCGGGGCCCTCCGGTGAACCGGGCAACGGCCATCCCGATGGCACGGAACTGGTCGGCGTTGAGCTCGTCGGGGACGACCCCTCGGATGTCGTATGCCTTGAATACGGAAGAGAGGCTGCCCATGGCCGGCTCATCCTAGTCAGACCGCCAATGGTCATCGTTGGAGCAGGCCAGGACTGGCTGCACAGACCGGTGGCGCAGACGGGCCGGGCGGCCCGGCGGGATGGCGGTCCCCCGGAAGCGGGTCTGTGGCAGGATCGCGTGGTGCGGTGGACACTCGGTCGATCGAACCCCGGGGCGATCACGCTGGCCGTCGTCCTGGCGATCGCCGCCGCTTCCTTGGCTTGGGCCCCACCGGCAGAGGGCCGTCTGGCTTCGGTGACCGCAGCGGCAGCCCCGGCGGACGGCCGGCCTCTCAGCCTCCATCTGGTGGTGGGGGCGGCTTCGGATCTGACCACCGACGGCTACTGGGTGGTGGCCTCGAACGGGGGCGTCTTCTCCTTCGGCGCACCGTTCTTCGGCTCGGCCGGTGCGCTGCCGCTGGTCCGTCCCGTGGTGGGCATGGCGGCCACCCCGGACGGGGGCGGGTACTGGCTGGTGGCCTCCGACGGAGGGATCTTCTCGTTCGGGGATGCCCGCTTCCACGGCTCGACTGGTGCCATCACTCTCCACGCCCCGGTGGTGGGGATGCAGGGCCATCCGGGTGGGGGCTACTGGCTGGTGGCCCGGGACGGCGGGATCTTCTCCTTCGGCGCCCCCTTCGAAGGGTCGGCGGCCGGCACCCTGGGACGGGGGGCGGTCGGGCTCTCTGTCTCACTGACCGGTGGCTACCGGGTGGTCTCCTCGGACGGATCGCTGTCCGCCTTCGGTGGCGCTCCCCTCCTCGGCTCGGTCCACGTGCCGCCCCTGGTCGGGGAGACGGTGGCCGTCGATCCCGGCCACGACGGCGGCAACGCCGCTGCAAGCGGTTCGATCGGCCGGCCCATTGACGGTGGGAACTTCACCGAGTCGTGCGACACGGTGGGGACCGAGACCGGTGCCGGTTTCTCCGAGCACGCCTTCAACTTCGACGTGGGCACCCGGCTTGCGGCGCTGCTGACCGCCGCCGGAGCCACGGTGGTGATGACCCGAACCACCGACGCCGGGGTCGGACCGTGTGTCAACGTGCGGGCGGCCATCGGCAACGCCGCCCGCGCCGACGCAGCCATCTCCGTCCATGCTGACGGCGGTCCGCCCGGCGGGCGCGGATTCGACGTGATCGAGCCGATGCCGGTGGTCAGCCCGATCAGCAACAACACCGGGATCATCGCCGGATCGGGCCAGTTGGGCGCGGCTGTCCGCTCCCGCTTCGCGTCCGACACCGGGGAACCGGCGTCGGACTACTCGGGCTCCAACGGCATCGACCACCGGAGCGACCTGGGCGGGCTCAATCTGACCACCGTGCCCAAGGTGCTCATCGAGTGCGCCAACATGCAGAACCAGGTCGACGCCGGCCTCACCGAGAGCGGGTCTTGGCGCCAACAGGCCGCCCAGGGGCTGGCCGACGGGATCAGCACCTTTCTGGCGGCAACCGAACGACCCTGATCGGCCCGGCTTCCCCGCTGGGCCATCAGCCGGGGTGCGGTGATCAGCTTCCGAGGCCGCCGGCCAGCATCCCGAGCACGTCGTCGGCCTTGGCATCGCACAAGCTGGCCAGCATCGCCATCTGTCCGGACAGCCCGGGTTGGTCGAGCAGCTCCTGGCGGTCAATGGGACCCAAGGGGGCGAGTTCGCACAGCTCCCACCCGGCCAGGTCGAGGTCGTCGACCAGAGCCAGGTCGTGCGGGAGGGCAGGAACGTCGCCCAGTTCCGAGAGGAGGGACCGGAGCCGTCGGACGGCGACCTCGGCTGTGGCCACCGCTGCAGCATCGGAGTCGGCCCGCTCGAGCGGATAGGCGGACACCTCGGCCCGTGGGTACGGGGAGTCGGTCGACCACTCGGTGATCCGCACCCGGCGCATGCCCTGGGCGAGCACCATCAGCCGACCGTCGTCCAGGGCACCGACGTGGGAGATGCGGGCCACCGTTCCGGTATCGAAGCGCTGATCGCCGCCGCCCACCTCCGACCCCCGGGAGATCAGCACCACGCCGAACTCGGCGTCGCCGGCCAGGCAGTCCCGCATCAGGGTGCGGTACCGCGGCTCGAACACGTGGAGGGGAAGCTCGGCCTGCGGGAAGAGCACCAGGGAGAGCGGGAACATCCCGATGGCGCTGCTCACCGGTGCACCCGGCGTGGGTCCGTCCGGCATGGGCCGGTCCGGCTCACGGGGCCCGTGCCGGGGTGGGCGCGGCCGATCGACGCGCCCGGCGTCCAGTGACGGCCAGACCGATGGCCGCCACCAGGGCGACCAGCGAGATCAGCTCGCCGACCTTGTCGGAGGTGCTGTTGGCGTAGTGGAGTGTCACCTCGTGGCTGGTCGGTACCACCACCATCAGGTTGGGCGCGGCCCGCCACGGTCCCTCCGCCCCGATGGGCTTCCAGTTCGGGAAGTAGGACACCCTGACCTCCACCGGGGTGCCGATGCGACTCACATGGAAGGAGATCGAGCTGTCGGTCTGGACCACGTGGGAGACCGAAGTGTGGGCTTCGGCCACTGCGGCCGGATGAGCGGTCCCCGCCCGCACCCGCTCCCACCCGGGGGGGCCATCGGCCGTCGGCACCACGTTCCATCGGTCGGGGGCGTCGTACCAGGCGACGGCGGGCGCCAGCCAGCTGGTCTGGTCGGGCTTGACCCCGGTCCACACCACCGGCCGGTTGACCAGGGGCTGGACCAGTGAGGAGTCGTGGACCCGGTAGACCTTCCAGGTGGTGTTGAGGGTCTGGCCGTTGTAGCTGGTGTTCCACGGACCGTTCGAGGCCACCTCGGTCAGGGCCGGATCGGCATCGGCGGCCTGCTCGACGGTGGTGGACGAGGCCAGGAAGTAGCGGACCCCCAACTGCTGGAGGTGTTCGACACCGAGGGGCACGTTGAGCCCGGCGTAGTGAAGGCCGGACACCGCGTCGGAGGGCGTGACCGATAGTTCGTTCTGGTTGATGAAGTGGAACGGGGTGGTCGACGCAGATTCGAACAGGAGCCCTTCCATCGAGCCGACACAGCCCTTCGTCCAGTAGGGCAGCAGCATGAGCGCCATGGTCGTGCCGAAGCGATTGAGGGACGGGTCGTACTCCCACATGGCCCGTCCGCACCCCTGGTCCGCACCCACCTTGGCCATCATCTGGATCACCGCGTGGTACTCGGGATAGTCGGGCTTCTTCTCGTAACCCGAGTAGTTCCAGGCCGCCCACTCACTGGGTTGGTTGGCGCTGGCCGAGATGCCCATGGCGGAAAGGGTTCCGGCGGGGAGCACCAGGGGAGGCACCACCGTCAGGCACACCGCGGCCAGGGCCAGGAACGGTCCCACCACCGACCCGGGTGGGTTGCCGTCGGGTGTCGGTCGACGGAATCGGCTGATCCTCTCCCCGGGTCTCCAGGCCATCCCCTGCACCGAGGCCAGGCGCTCCTTGACCACCGCCACCCACTGGTCGAGTCGACGGCGGCGGTTCCAGCGGGCCACGGCGGCGACCGTCTCCGCCAGGGCGTAGCCGGCCATCAGGTAGAGGCACAGGAACCAGAGCGGCAAGAACCTGACGTTGTACAACTTCCCTTGCGGATCGAGGCAGACCACCGCAGCCGAGATCCCCCCCATCAGCGCCAGGAAGAGCGCCACCCGGTTGCGACGCGCCACCATGGCCACCAGCCCGACCAGGTCGGCGGCCAGCACCCACCGCGCCGAGGCGGGGAAGAGCAGGTGGGGGAAGCCCTCCACGTTGGTCCAGCCCATGTTGGTCGTATAGGGCTGACCGGTGGCGAACGGGATCAGCCACCAGGCGGTGAGCCCGACACCCACCGCACCGGCCACCACCGACCAGGTCAGTCGACGGGACCACCGGCGTCGGGCCGGTCGGGAGCCCGCCCCCCGGTGCAGCCCCCGCAGCAGATCGGCGTCGAGCAGCAGCCACACACCCAGGCCGGCGGCGGCGAACAGGGCGGGGATCAGGTGGCAGAGCAAGGTGGCGGCGAACAAGGTGGCGGCCAGGGCCCGGTACCGTCCGGTGCGCAGGCCCAGCGCCACCACGCCCAGGAAGAGAAGGGCCAGGGACAGGCTGAGCGAGTACGAGAACTCCCCGGCCAGGGTGGACAGGAGGTTGCCCCCGTAGATGGAGAAGCTGGGTTCGAAGAGGAAGGGCAGGGTGGCTGCGCCCAGACAGGCCGGTCCCGGGTCGCGCAGGCCGGCCATCCGACCGAATGCCCAGGCGCACACCGGCAGGGTGAGCGTGCCCAGCACCGTCACCAGCTTGAAGGCGATCCCGTAGGGGACCACCGCGTTGAACAGAACGGCGATCAGGCCGGGCAGTGGGAAATAGAAGGTGTAGATGGGGAAGCCGTCGTACCAATCGGGGTCCCACCCGGTCAGCTGGCCGTGCGTCAACAGGTGGGACTTCAAGAATGCCGGCAGCATCACGTGGGCCCCGGTGTCGCCGCCCGCCGTGGTGGTGTTGGCCACGAGGAGCATCGGGTGCAGCTGGCTGAGGGCCACCAGGGTCACCCCGAGGACTGCCACCAGGTTGGCCCAACCGGGCCACGCCGACCGGCTGGTCAGGCGTCGGAGGAGCGACGGCCCCTCGGCCGGCGGAGTGGGTCCCGGCAGCTCCGGGACGGCTCGGGCCGGGACGACGTCGACGGGCGCGGTCACCTCAGAACACCGCACAGTGGGCGACGGAGAGAGGGCCGATCACCGCGGCGGCCACCGCTACGAGATTGAACGAGGCGTGGGCGACCATGTTCATGCCCAGGCGCCCGGTTCTGTAGGAGACCACCGACAGGATGATCCCGAAGGTGGCCAGGCCGATGAACTGCAGCGATTCGGCATGGGCCAGGCCGAAGAGCAGCCCGGTGACCACGATGGCCAGGGTCGGCCCCACCCAGCCGGCGATGTTGCCGAACAGCCGTGCCAGTGAGCGCAGGAGTACCCCGCGGAAGAAGAGCTCCTCGAAGAACGGCGCCCCGACGACGGTGAGGATGGCGATGATCGCGAACGCCGTCCCATGGGACCCGCCGGTGAGGCGATGGCTGGGCGCGTTGAAGCGTTGGCTGAAGTCGTGCACGTGGTGGGAGATGGGGACGTAGATGAGCGCCACCAGGAACTGCCCGGCCACGCCGATGGGGATGCCGATCAGATCGATCCACCGGAACCGCAGGCCCAGGTCACGACGGAAGCTCTTCGTGCCCCGGACGCCCGTGGCCAGCCAGGCCGAACCAAAGAACCCTCCCCACAGGCCGAGCAGCGTCGAGACGATGTACCAGGTGGGCGGCTCGGAGAGCTTGGCGATGGCCGCCAGTGGGGTGGTGTCGCCGCTGATGGCCGCGGTGATGGCCACGAACAGCGCCGCCAACACCTGTCCCCCCACAAAGCCGAGGATGGCGAAGAGCAACCAGGTCCAGGCCACGACCCGGTTTGCCGGGGCGACCCCGGCGGCGAGCTGGCGCCCGAGGGACACGTCCGGCCCGTTCGGGCCGCTGACGGGCGCCTCGGTCGCCGTGGCCCACGGCGGGACGGACGGAGGGGGTGGCGCCCACCCGGGGAAACCAGCGCCGGGCGGAGGTGGCGGGGCGACGGGTGGCGGCGGCCATCCGGCAGGGGGAGGGGAGCCAGCGCCGGCGCCCGGGAACGGTCCGCCCTCGGGCGGACCTCCGGACGACGCGTGGGGGTCCGCACCCTGTTCGGACCGCTCGATCACCCCCTCACGATATCGATGGGAGCGCGTGCCGAGGCCGCAGCACCCAAGACGGCCCGGGCCGATGCCTCAAACCGCGCCTGGGGCGCATAGCATGATGGGGTGACTCCGCCAAACCCCAATGCTCCCGGCGGTCCGCCGGCGACCGGTGGCCCGGGCCAGGACGTGCCCGGCCAGAACAAGAACCGCATAGTTCTCTACCTCGTGATCGTGGTGGCGGTGCTCTCGGTGCTGATTGTCCCCAACCTCCTCCACAAGACCAACACCAACACCCTCACCTACAGCACATTCCTCACCGACATCCAAGGCAAGCAGGTCAAGACGGCGACAGTCGACCAGACCACTGGAGTGATCACGGGCACTCTCTCGGACGGTCGCAGCTATACGGTCAATGGGCCCAATCCGGTCATCGATTCCGAGGTCAACGCCCTCAAACCCCTCGGATCGAACTACAAGCTGGTCACTCCGACATCGAATCCCCTGCTCGGAATCCTGGGGTGGATCCTTCCGTTCGCACTCATTGGTGGCATCTTCTTCTATGTCAGCCGAAAGGCGCAGGGTCAAATGGGCAGCATCATGTCGATCGGCCGGTCCAAGGCCAAGCTCTACTCCACCGAGAAGCCCTCCACCACCTTCGATGATGTGGCCGGCTACGACGGGGTCAAACTCGAGATCAGTGAAGTCGTGGACTTCTTGAAGACCCCCGCGAGGTTCAAGGAGATCGGTGCACGGATCCCCAAGGGCATCTTGCTGGTCGGCCCTCCCGGGACGGGGAAGACGCTGCTGGCCCGAGCCGTGGCTGGCGAGGCCGGTGTTCCCTTCATGTCAGTCAGCGGATCCGACTTCATGGAGATGTTCGTCGGTGTCGGCGCCAGCCGGGTGCGCGACCTCTTCGCCACTGCCCGCAAGCAGGCACCGGCCATCGTGTTCATCGACGAGATCGACTCCATCGGCCGCAAGCGTGGTGCCGGCCTCGGGGGCGGACACGACGAGCGTGAGCAGACCCTCAACCAGATGCTCTCGGAGATGGACGGCTTCGATCCGACCGAAGGCATCGTGGTGATGGCCGCCACCAACCGGCCCGACATCCTGGATGCCGCCATCCTCCGGCCCGGCCGATTCGACCGACAGATCGTGGTGCCGCTCCCCGACCTCGACGAGCGCCTGCCCATCCTTCAGGTGCACTGCAAGGACAAGAGGGTCGATCCCACCGTCGACCTGGGCACGGTGGCCCGGGGCACGCCGGGGATGAGTGGCGCTGACCTTGCCAACCTGGTGAACGAGGCTGCCCTCCACGCCGTGCGCCGGGGCTCCAAACTGATCCAGAACGTGGACTTCGAGGCCTCCCGCGACAGGGTCCTGATGGGCCAGCGACGCGACAGCCTCGTCCTGTCCGGCGCGGAGAAGGAACGGGTTGCCTTCCACGAAGGGGGCCACGCCGTCCTCGCCTACGTGCTGCCTGAGGCCGATCCGGTGCACAAGGTGACCATCCTTCCGACCGGCATGGCCCTGGGCGTGACCATGCAGCTCCCCATGGAGGAACGTCACATCCACCCCCGCCAGCACATCGAGGACTCTCTGGCCGTCCGCATGGGTGGGCGCGCCGCCGAGCTCCTGGTCTACGGGGACCTGTCCACCGGGGCCAGCAACGACCTGGTCGGCAACACCGAACTGGCCCGCAAGATGGTCCGCGAGTGGGGCATGAGCGACAAGATCGGCCCGATGGCATGGGGCTCCCAGGGCCAGGTGTTCTTGGGGGAGGACCTCATGCACACCCGCGACTACTCCGAGCACACCAGTCAGATCATCGATGACGAGGTGGAGATCATCCTGCGCGAGCAGGAGCAGCGGGCCCTCGAGGTGCTGGCCCGACATCGGGGTGGACTCGACGCCGTGGCCCGAGCCCTGCTCGACGAGGAGACCATCGACGGTGAGACGGTTGGCCGGCTGGTCGACACCGCCTACGGCCGTCCGGTCCATGAGCACGGGGTCAAATTGGTTCCCCCGATCTTCGTGGCCTCCCAGCACGGTCCGACCGGTTCCGACAACGTCGACGGTCCGCCGGAGCAGGACGCCGAGACGTCCGACCCGAGCGCCGCCGAGGCCACCGGGGAGAGTGTCGTTCCGTCCGACAGCGAAGCTCCTGCCGACACCGGCGTGACGGGTGCGAACCACGCCGCCAATCAACACGGAGCGACCCAGCCGTCGACTCCACCCCAGCAGAGCGGGGACGGGCGCACCGGCGCAGAGCCGTGGCCCCCTCCCCCGCCACCTCCGGCCGGACACTGGCCCCAGGCGCCGTCCCCTTTGCCGGCCCAACCGGCACCGGGACGCTGGCCCAAACAGGCGCCGTGGCCACCACCCCCGCCGCCTCCCGCCTCAGGCTGAACACCGGCACACGGTCCTGCCCGTTGGCTCCGGCCTAGAGGCCCCCTGTGCGGAAGTCTTGTCCCTGACGGCTGATATCGGGGCCGTGCCGTAGGTACAGGGGCTGTGGCGCCAGGGCTGTGATGCAGGTACAGGTGCTTTGGCGTGGGCATCGGTCCAGTGCCGGAGGGACGGTCACGTGGGCTCCGGATCTTTGGCGCTTGACGTCGCCAAGATCGCCGACCTTCAATCGAATGGGTCGAACAGTCCGGAGAATTCGCTCATCGGTGACGTGACCGACGAGGAGGTCAGGTGATCGCGATCACCGGGATGGCCGTGCTGTTCAGCAGGCAATGCCGCGATCCGCCAGGCCTCTCACGTTGCCGGGCTTCGACCTTCTGCAGGAGCGTCTGTCCGACCCGCCCGTTGGCGCCGCGCCGCGCCCGCGCCTCACTCCTCGAGGTCGAACAGGGTTGACTCGTTCGGCGGGTCCGGTGGGTTGGGCGGGTCCGGTGATCCGGTCTGGGTCGGCGGTGGCGGTCGCCGCCGTCCGGTCTTCTTCTTCTTCTTCCGTGTGGCCACCTTGGGGGTGTCG
>JADGOG010000087.1 GCA_017883065.1 Acidimicrobiales bacterium
GTTCTCTCCCCTGACGGGACGGCCGGAGCGGGGAGCCACCTCTCGTGGTCGGGGACGTTCGACGCCAAGGTACCCGGGACCGGTCGGGCGCTGGAGATCTTGCTCCAGCGGATGATCGCCCGTTTCGCCTCAGGTGTCACCTCCTACGCCGAACAGCACCCCCGACACACCTGACCAAACCGACGGTGCACCGTCGAGCCAAAGAGGTACCCCATGGCCAGTGACGACCCCGATCTCGGGGAACCCACCTTCGTTCGCACCAGGGACGCACCGCGCGAGCTGGTGTTCGCATGCATGACCACCCCGGAGCACCTCACCCACTTCTGGGGGCCGGTGGGGAGCGGAGGGGGGCGGAGGGGGCTGGTCACCCACCTGGCCACTGTCTGAACGGACCGACCTGCCGGCATCGCTCGGCCGGGAGCCGGTGGTCGGACGACTGTTGGCTCCCCGTCAGGTCCGCCCCAGGGCGAGTCCGATCACTCCGCCGCCCGCATCAGGCGTTCGGCGCGGACCTGCACTTCGTGACGGGCCCGTTCGTCGTCGACGGTCAGGCACCGGCCGGCCTCCACCACCGGCATCCCGTTGACCCATACGTCGGTGACCAGGCGACTGGAGGCCGACCACACCAGGTGCTCGATCAACTGGGCGTCGTCGAGGATGGGGACGAAGGCCGGATCGTCCAGGCGCACGGCGATCATGTCCGCTTGCGATCCCGGGGCCAGCACCCCCAGGTCGGGTCGACCGATGGACAGCCCGGCAGCCCGGGTGGCCAGGTCCAGTGCGGTGGCCGCCGGAAGGGCGGCGGCATCACGTTCCCTGATCCGGGCCAGCATGGCGGCCAGGCGCATGTCCTCCCACAGATCGAGGTCGTTGTTGGATGCCGGTCCGTCGGTCCCCAGCCCCACCCGGATGCCGGCGG
The DNA here is from genome assembly GCA_017883065.1 of Acidimicrobiales bacterium. Taxonomy (GTDB): domain Bacteria; phylum Actinomycetota; class Acidimicrobiia; order Acidimicrobiales; family RAAP-2; genus Bog-756. The sequence goes on from JADGOG010000087.1 coordinate 920, forward strand.
CCAGCAGGTCGACCAGGCGGGCCACCCCCGAGGCCAGCTTGGCGTTGCTCTGGGGACAGTGGGCTACCGCCACGTCGTAGCTCCGGTAGACGTCGAGGTCATCGTCGGACAGCCAGATGCTGTGGGCGGCGAGCACCCGCCCGTCGAACACCCCGGCGTTCGCCAGCACCGCCGGGGTCGACCCACCGTGCTCGGCGGAGAATCGGGCACACTCCTCTTCCGTCTCGGCCAGATGGATGTGGAAGAGGGCGTCGAGCCGCCTCGCCTCGGAGGCGATGTCCACGAGTACCGGCAACGGCACCGTGTAGGCGGCGTGCGGGGCGAAGCCGACCTCGATCCGTCCGGCGTCGCCGTGCCGACGGTGATGGAAGTCGACGATCTCGGCCGTGCGACGGTCCCACCACTCTTCCCCGGACGGGTGTCCGGGCAGCTGGAGCACCCCCGGGGTCACCACCGCCCGGGACCCGGCGGCCACCACGGCGTCGGCCAGGGCGTCCTCGAAGAAGTAGGCCTCACACGTGGTGGTCACCCCGAAGCACAGCAGCTCACTGGCGGCCAGTGTCATGCCCCAGAACACGTCGGCCGGGTCGAGCTGGGCCTCCCGGGGCCAGAGCACGTGGTTCAGCCACTGGTGGAGGGGGAGGTTCTCCCCCGAGCCGCGGAACAGGGTCATCGGGGAATGGCAGTGCACGTTGACCAGTCCCGGGAGGAGGGCACCCGGGACCCGCACCGTCCGCACCGTCGGCGCCGCGGGACCCGGAGGTCCGCCGACCGATGCCTCGCTGCCGACGTGGCGCACGATGCCGTCGACCACCTCGACCACACCGGGTCGCAGCACCCGGCCCGGTACGTCGCACGGCACCGCCACATCGGCCACGTACCGGACCAACTCGACCGTCCTGCCGGCCCCTTGTTCCGCGACGACCTCGTCGCTCATGGGGCAGAGGGGGCGGAGCCGGCACACTCCTCGGCCTCGATGGCGGCCAGCTCGGCGATGCGGGCGACGTGGCGCCCACCCTCGAACTCGGTCGCCAGAAAGACGTCGACGATGTCGAGAGCCAGCGCGGTGGCCACCACCCGGGCGCCCAGCGAGAGCACGGTCGCGTCGTTGTGCAGACGGGACAGGCGCGAGGTGTACTCGTCGTGGCACAGTGCCGCCCGGGCCCCGTGCACCTTGTTGGCGGCGATGGCCTCGCCCTGGCCGCTCCCCCCGATCACGATGCCCCGGTCGCCATCGCCCCGGACCACCCGGCGGGCCACGTCGGCGCAGATCGGTGGGTAGTCGACCGGCTCGATGGAGAACGTCCCCACGTCGACCACCTGGTGGCCTCCGTCCTCGAGGTGCCGGACCACGGCCTCCTTGAGCTCGAAGCCGGCATGGTCGGACCCGATCACCAGACGCATGCGGACACCCTAGGCAGCGCCGGCAGATCCCGGGGCGACGTGGACGGTGTACGCACTCCGGCGCCGTTGGGTCGTCCCGACAACGGTCGTTCGTGCACCGAGCCGGTGGGCTCGTCCCCTCGACCCGCTGCCTGATTTTTTTGTCGGCATACTCTTCGTACGCGACATCCATCATCGATCCGCATACCCATCGTATGAAACCAGAACAGTGGACAGGCCGGCGGAGAGGGTAAGCCAGGATCGCAACCGGACGTCGGTCATCCTGGCACCCGCGCCACCAGCACCGGGCGAACGGTGGTCAGTCGGCCCAGCGGAGCTTCGACCGGCGCTCGGGTCGGACCATCCCCTCATCCACGAACCACCGGGCCGCCCGGGCCAGCGCCTCGGATGCCGGGAGTGAGGTGTACCCCAGCTCGGTGCGCGCCCGCTCGTCGCTGAAGGACATGTGGGTGGTCGACATCCTGGCCCCCTCGAGCGGGATCGAGGGTTCACGACGGAGCAGCCGTCCCTCCACAAGGTCGGATACGTGGGCGGCGAGGAGGGCCACACTGCTCGGGAACCGTCGGGTGGGAGGGGGCAGGCCAGTCGCCGAGGCCAGCATGGCCAGCACCTCTTTCAACAGGAGGTTCTCGCCCCCGAGGATGTAGCTCCGGCCGATGGCGCCCCGCTCGGCGGCGAGCAGATGGCCGTGGGCCACGTCCTCCACGTCGACGATGTTCAACGTGGTGTCGACGTACCCGGGGAACCGTCCGTTGAGGAACTCGAGCACGGTGCGGCCGGTGGGCGTGGGGACCCGGTCGCGGGGACCGACCGGTGTCGTCGGCTGCACCAGGACAACCGGGAGCCCCTCGGCGGCAGCCCGCAGCACCTCGTGCTCGGCCACGTACTTGGACTGCTTGTACCCCCCGAAGAGGTGGTCGACAAAGGCATGGGACGTCTCGTCGACCGGGACGGTGGACGATGCGCCGTGCAGGCCGAGCGTGCCCACCGTCGAGGTGTACACCAGGCGCTCGCAGCCGGCCCGACGGACGGCGTCGAGGAGGTGGCGGGTCCCGGTCACGTTGATGTCGTAGAACGCGGCCGGGTCCGGCGCCCAGAAGCGATAGAGCGCGGCCACGTGGAACGCCAGCCGGCACCCGTCGGCCGCCTTGGCCACGGCGGGAGCGTCACGGAGATCGCCACTGACCACTTCCACCTCCAAGCCGTCGAGGTTGGTGGTGTCGCCCCCCGGTTCGACCAGAGCCACCACGTGGGCGCCACGGGCCACCAGCTCGCGGGTCACCGAAGACCCGATGAACCCGGCCGCCCCGGTCACCAGCACGCGGTCCCCGACCTGGATCTCGACCCCTGGTCCGGTCACGAGCGGTCGGGGCCCGGACGGGATGAGCCGGTGGATCGGGTCCGGCCCCGGCGCAGTCCGTTCCGGACCATGGAGGTGCCCACCTCGACCAGCAACCCCGATCCTCGGGTGGCGTCGGCCAACACGTCGTCGAGGGCGGTGACGAAGGCGTCGATCTCCTCGTCGCCGATGGTCAACGGTGGGAGCAGTTTGATGATGTTGACGTTGTCGGCCGCCACCTGGGTCAGGATCCGGTGGCGGTGGAAGAGGGGTACCACGATCAGTTGGGAGAAGAGGCCCTTGCGGGCCAACTCCATCATGGCGAAGCGGGCCCGTTGCCCCCGGGACTCGGGCGGCCCGAAGTGGAGGCCGATCATCAGGCCCTTTCCCCGCACCTCGCGGAGGAGCTCGTACTTGTCCACCAGCGGCTGCAGTGCCTCCATCATCCGGGTGCCGACCTTGTCGGCCCGTTCCACGATGCCCTCGTCGTCGATGACCTGCAGGGTGGCCAGGCCGGCCACCATGGCAAGTTGGTTTCGGGCGAAGGTGGACGAGTGCACCACCGCACGCTCCATCGAGCTGAACACCGCGTCGAAGACGGTGGCCGTGGTCAGGACCGCCCCCACCGGGATGTACCCGCCGGAGAGGGCCTTGGACAGTGTGATGATGTCCGGCTCGAGGCCCCAGTGCTGATGGCAGAAGAAGCGGCCGGTCCGACCCATTCCGGTCTGGACCTCGTCGATGACCAGCAGGGTGCCGTGCGCCCGACACAGCGACTGGACCGCCTCCCAGTAGCCGTCGGACGCCAGGTAGACGCCCTTGCCCTGGATCGGCTCGACCACGAAGGCGGCCACGTCGTCGCGCCGAAGGTGCCGGGCCAGGGCGTCGATGTCCCCGAAGGGGACCTGGACGCAGTCGGGCAGCAGCGGGCCGAACCCCTTCTTGAACTCCTTGCCCCCGTTCAGGGAGAGTGCCCCGTTGGTCAGCCCGTGGAAGGCATGGTCGCAGTAGAGGATCCGCTTTCGGCTGGTGGCACATCGGGCGAACTTGATGGCCGCCTCCACCGTCTCCGCCCCGGAGTTGGCGAAGAAGACTCGCTCGATGCCGGGGTGGGCCCGGTCGACCAACTCCTTGGCCAACAGACCGGGGAGCAGGGCGCAGTCCAACTGGACCAGGTTGGGGAGATCGGCCTCGATGGCCTGTCGGAGAGCGTCCTTGATCACCGGATGGCTGCGGCCGAGGGCGAACACGCCGAATCCGGAGAGGAAGTCGAGGTACCGGTCGCCCTGGTCGTCGATCAGGTACGCGCCCTCGGCGCGCACGTAGTAGCGGTCGAAGCCCAACGTGGTCAGCACCTTGACCAGCTCCGGGTTCATGAACTGCGCATGGAGGTCGAAGTTCTCGCCCTGGTGTGCTGCCAACAGCGCGGCAAGGTCGAACGCCACGGTCACTCTCCGATCGGGCCGGCGGGGTTTCCCCAGCGTAGTGGCCACCCCCGGCGTGGGCCCCGTGTCCCGGTCGACCGGGGCGTCCGGAACGAGCGGGGTGCCCGGGACAGGCCGGCTACTTGGTGACCCGGTCCGTCACCGACCACCCCGACCTGGCCCAGAAACCACAGAGGTGATGCTTCATGGCGGCGTGCAGCGAGATCGGCGTGTCGAGCGAGAGGTAGGTGCCGCCCGGCTTGATCAGTCGGGGCCAGCGCAGCCCACCGCCCGAGGGGCTGCCGGTGACGGCGAACCGCGTCCAGGCCCCGCTGACCGTGTCGGACAACCGCTGCTGGGCCGGGGTGAAGACGAAGTTCCCGCTTGACTCCACCGGGCCGCCGAACACGTAGGGAAGCTCACTGGAGTGGAAGGCACCGAGATCGATGCCCGGCGTGGGTAGGACGAAGGGGTTGTGCACCTGGTCGTACTCGTACTCGAAGACCGGCACGTAGCGGGACAGGATGGCGGCGCTGTCCACCGCCGGACAGGCCAGGACCGCATCACCCACCGCCTGGCCCAGCGCGGAACCCGGGTCCGGGTAGTCGGCCAGCGGATACTCCCGCTGCACGGCCGCGCCCACCTTCGGGCCGAAGTACTGGTCGACGGCGGCCGGCCACTGGCCTGCGGTGAGGCTCTGGCCGGTGGCGTTGTAGTGGAGCGCCACGAACAGCCGGCCCTCGTCCCGGTTGGCACCGACGATCATCGGCACGTGGTGGAAGTGGCCGGCGGCCAGTGCCGCGGCGGAGTGCACCGGCAGGGTGACGCCGTCGGCCACCGGGACCCACGAGGCACCGTCGCCGAAGAGGAAGGACGGGTCCGGTGGTAGGGCCTCGACCACCTGTTGAGCCGGCTTGGACCGCATGCAGGTCACCAGGTCAGCGCGGGCGGCGCAGCCCAGCTTGGTGGCGAGCTCCACGCCCTGGGCCTCGGCCTTGGCCACCGGGACGGTCGGCAGGGTGCACGGACCGCTCTCGGTGATCGCCTTCTCGAAGAGGCCGGCCGAGGTGGGCGACACCAGCTGGGCGCAGACGCTGATCCCTCCGGCCGACTCGCCGAAGATGGTCACGTTGTTCGGGTCACCTCCGAACGAGGCGATGTCCGACTTCACCCAACGGAGGGCGGCCTGCTGGTCGAGGAGGCCGAGGTTGCCGGTGGAGTGGTGCCTGTCCGCGGCGGCCAGCGACCGGAGGGCGAGAAACCCGAGCGGGCCCAACCGGTAGTTGAGACTGACCGCCACCACCTGGTGGTCGGCGGCGTAGTTGGCCACGCTGTCGTCAGCTCCGCTGCCCACGGTGAACCCTCCGCCGTGGATCCACACCATGACCGGCCGGGGTGTGGTCGGCACCACCGTGGGCGCATACACGTTGAGGAAGAGGCAGTTCTCGCTGCCTGCGTACGTGTTGACCACCGGGATGATCTGGGGACACTCGCTGCCCACCCGGGTGGCGTCCAGGGTGGGCGACCACGGCATCACCGGTCGAGGTGCCTGCCAGCGCAAATTGCCCAGTGGTGGCCGGGCATAGGGGATCCCCAGGAACTGCCGGGTGGCGCCGGCGGTGGTCCCTCGGACCACTCCGTCCGGCGTCCGGATGGTGGCCGGATCGCCGCCCACCACGAAGGAGGCCGGACTCGCCACCCTGGACGCCACCGTGAACACCGACCCAGTGGACGGAGCGCTCGACGAAGAGCTGCACGCCGCCACCAGGGCGGCACAACAGACCGACATGAGTACGGCGATCCCCCGACGCATGGGCAGACCGTAACCGCTGGACGGACCGCCGGCCTGTCCGTTGGCCGGACCGCCGGATCGACCGATCGGGTCAGATCCCGAAGTTGACCACGCCCCGCAGGTTGGACCCGGCGGCCAGGTCGTCGTAGCCGTTCTGGACCTGGTCGAGCGTGTACTCCTGGGTGATCAGCGAGTCGATCTCCAACAGGCCGGCCTCGTAGAGCCGCAGCAGGTTGGGGATCTGCACCCGAGGACTGCAGGACCCGAACACGGTCCCCAGGAGGGCCTGGTTGAACATGGACAGGTTGAACAGGTTGAGGCTGACCTCGTCCTGGTTGAACGGGGCGATGGCGGTGGCCACCACCCGACCGTCCTTGGAGGCCAGGGCCATGGCCGGCGCCACCAGGTCGCCGGTGAGCACGCCCGGGGTGAGGATGACCACGTCGGCCATCCGTCCCTCGGTCAGTTCGGGGAGGATCAGGTTGGCCTCGAGGATCGACGCCGCCCCATGGGTGGCACCGATCTGCTTGGCCTTGTCCACCTTGAAGGGCAGGGGGTCGACGGCGACGATCTGCCGGGCACCGGCCAACTTCGCTCCCTGGATGGCCCCGGAGCCGACCCCGCCACAGCCGATCACCACGACGGTCTCGCCCGGCTTCACGTGGGCACGGTCCACCGCCGAGCCGTACCCGGTGGAGATGCCGCAACTGATCAGGGCCGCGGCGCGCAGCGACACCGAGGGATCGATCTTCACCAGCGAGGCCTCGTTGGCCAGGAGCGAGTCGGAGAAGGTGCCGAGTTGGGTCATCCGGTTCACGTGCTGACCGTCGAGGTGGTAGCGCCACTGACCGTCACTCATCATCGGACCGGCGAGGATGGTCATCCCCAGATCGCACAGGTACTGGCGACCCGACGCGCACCAGAAGCACCGTCCGCAGGCGGGGATGAACGAGGCGGCCACGTGGTCGCCCACGGCCAGCGACTCGACCCCGGGACCTACCTCGGCCACCACGCCGGCGCCCTCGTGGCCACCGATCATCGGGAACATCGAGCTCACACCGAACACCTCGAGCACCTCGGGGGCGGCGCTCATGTCACCGGTTCGCAGGTGCTCATCGGAGTGGCACATGCCGGCGTAGGCCATCTGGACCACCACCTCGTGGGGTCCCGGCGGATCGATGTCGACCTCTTCGACCTTCCACGGCTCGTGGAGCCCGGAACAGACAGCGGCACGGATCTTCATTCGAGTGAGCCTCCCCCATGTGACGGCACCCGGCGTGCCCCCACTGACAGCATCGCGCGAGCAGATGCCTCACCACCAAGCATCGCGCCACCGGCGAGGCCACGTCGAGCCCGCCGGGGCCTCACCGAACCCCGGGTGACCCCTCGTCGAACCCGGTGGCCAGGAGCCGGAGCGCCCGGTCCACCTCCACGGTCAACTCCTCGGGACTCCCGGCGGCCCAGTGGTTGAAGGCGGCCACCGAGGCGCCGAGGGCGGCGTGGGCCACCGTCTGGGGGTAGAGGTCGTCGGGCGACCCTCCGACCCGACCGGCCACGAACGAGGCGACCACCGCACGCCAGTGATCGTGCATCACCGCGGAGTGGGCGATCAGGGAGGGCACCGTACCGATCAGGCGTATCCGGGTCCGGAGCTCTTCGAGCTCCCCTGCCCCGAAGCGGTTGGTGGTGACCACCGCCCAACGCAGCACGTCCATCATCGGCCGGTCGGCCGGGGCCTCGGCCAGGAGGGCACGCAGCCGCACCAACTCGTCGTCGAACTCACCCCAGACCACGTCGCGTTTGGAGTCGAAGTATCGGAAGAAGGTGCGCCGGCTGACCCCCACGGCGGCGGCGATCTCGTCGACCGTGGTCTCGTCGAAGCCCTGTCGGGCGAAGAGGTCGAGGGCCGCCCGGGCCACGTCCTCGCGGGAGGTGCTCGGTCGACGCCCGCGGGCCACGGCGCCAGTGGTGCCCTCCCCCAGGCCGAGCGAACCGGTCATCAGGCTTCCATTCTGACATCGAGTGCTATAAATTGAAACACATCACCCAACCCGGCCTGGCCGGCTGATGACTGGAGCGCAGATGACCGTCACCACCACCGCAGCGCCCGCCGAAGCGACCACCTCCGGGGTCGCCGGAGCGGCCGGTGCCGAGCCGACCGGTCCGGGGTCCGACCACCGCACCTTGGTGGAAGAGGACCTGCTCGTCGAGGACGTCTCCATCGACGGCATGTGCGGCGTCTACTAAGCGCCGCACCCACCTCGATGCCTCCACATCAGCCCGAGTCGGGCCCCCGCTTCGACGGGGCGCGACCGTGGATGCTCCATCCACAGGTCTCCTTGCGACCGGAATCGTTCGGGGCGCTGGCGTACCACTTCGGCACCCGACGCCTGTCGTTCCTGAAGAGCCGGACACTCCTCGCCGTGGTGGAGGCGTTGGCCGACCAGCCCACCGGCCACGACGCCTGCCGCGCCGCCGGGGTGACCCCCGAACAGTGGAGCACCTACGAGCAGGCACTCACCACGCTGGCCGAGTCGGGCATGATCTGTGAACGGATGGCATCGTGACCCTGGTCGGTGAGCGCCCCGCGGGCGGGGACGCAGCCGTGGGACGACTGGTCGACCGGTTCGAGCAGGGGCTCGACGCCCCCATCTGCCTGACCTGGGAGCTGACCTACGCATGCAACCTGGCCTGCGTCCACTGCCTGTCGAGCTCCGGACGGCGTGACCCCGACGAGCTGACCACAGACGAATGCAGGGCGCTCATCGATCAGTTCGAGCAGATGCAGATCTTCTACGTCAATATCGGTGGGGGTGAGCCAACCGTCCGGGCCGACTTTTGGGAGCTGGTCGAGTACGCCACCGACCACCACGTCGGCGTGAAGTTCTCCACCAACGGCTCGCGCATCACCGAGGAGGTGGCCCGGCGGCTGGCGGCCAGCGACTACGTGGACGTGCAGATCTCCCTCGACGGGTCCACCGCCGCCGTCAACGACGCCGTGCGCGGTGCGGGCTCCTACGACACCGCCGTCACCGCCATGGCCCGACTGGCCGAGGCCGGCTTCTCCGGGTTCAAGATCTCGGTGGTGGTCACCCGCCACAACGTCGGCCAACTGGACGAGTTCAAGGCCCTGGCCGACCGGTACGGTGCCCAACTCCGGCTGACCCGCCTGCGCCCCTCGGGGCGGGGCGCCGACGTGTGGGACGAGCTCCACCCCACGGGCGACCAGCAGCGGTCGCTCTACGACTGGTTGGTGGCCCACGGCGAGGACGTCCTCACCGGAGACTCGTTCTTCCATCTTGCCGGGTACGGGGAATCGCTGCCCGGGCTCAACCTCTGTGGCGCCGGCCGGGTGGTCTGCCTGGTCGACCCGGTGGGAGCGGTCTACGCCTGCCCGTTCGCCATCCACGATGAGTTCCTGGCCGGCAACGTCCGGGCGCCGGGCGGCTTCGCCGAGGTCTGGCGGCACTCCGACCTCTTCACCGAGCTCCGCCAACCCCAGAGCGCGGGGGCGTGCGGCTCGTGCGGCCACTACGACTCCTGTCGGGGTGGGTGCATGGCGGCCAAGTTCTTCACCGGCCTGCCCCTCGACGGACCCGACCCCGAGTGCGTGCTCGGGCACGGCGAGTACGCCCTCGACGCTCGTGGCGACATCGAACCCCCCAAGCCCTCGCTCGACCACTCGAGGCGACCCCGTGGTGCCGTGGGGACCGGTGCCGACGGCGCGGCTCGGCCGTCAGGCGGACACCGGGTGGCGGTGGCCCTGCTCCCCCACCCGCCGGACCGGGCCTGCGACGAGAACCCGCTGGCCGCCTTCCGACCTGACCTGACACCCCGCTGATCCGTGGTCAGGGGGACCGCACGGTGACCCGGCTCGATCGGACCACGTGGCCGGACGCCGCTCGCCACGCCCAGGCCGGATGGATCCTGCTCATCCCCCTGGGATCGACCGAGCAGCACGGCCCCCACCTGCCGCTGACCACCGACACCGACATCGCCCAAGCCGTCGCCGAGGCGGCGGCCGCCCGACGAGGTCACGTGGTGGTGGCACCGGCCCTGTCCTACGGGTCCAGCGGCGAGCACCAGGGCTTCGCCGGCACCCTGTCCATCGGGCAGGAGGCGATCGAGTTGGTGCTGGTGGAGCTCGGGCGGTCGGCCAGCATCGACTTCACCCACACCGTCGTGGTGTCCGCCCACGGGGGCAACGCCCTCCCGCTGAAGCGGGCCATGGAGCGGCTGGGGGCCGAAGGCCAACCGGTGGAGGCGTGGACGCCACGGTGGGGAGGCGACCTCCATGCGGGCAGGACCGAGACGTCGCTGATGCTGGCCATCGCCCCCGACCGGGTCGCCATGGGCAGGGCCGAACCCGGAGACCGTCGGACCGCAGCGGCACTGCTGCCCCTCCTCCGGGACAAGGGCGTCCGGGCGGTGAGCGCCAACGGCGTGCTCGGGGATCCGAGCGGTGCCAGTGCCGAGGAGGGACGGCGCCTGCTTTCTGATGCTGCCGACGACCTCGTGCGCACCCTCGACCTCCGTTCGGACCGGCGACGGGTGGAGGTGAGCTGATGACCCGTGTCGCCGTGGTCACCGGTGCGGCTCGGGGGATCGGTGCCGCCACCGTGCGGGGCCTGGCCGCGGCCGGATGGTCGGTGGTGGCTGTCGACCGGGGATCCGATGATCCCCGTCTCCCCTATGCCCTGGGCACCACCGACCAGCTGCGCGAGGTGGTGGCGTCGGCCCAGGCGGCGCCGGGCCCAGATGGAGGGTCACCAGAGCAACGGGTCATCGCCCATGTGGCCGACACCACGGACGAGCCGGCACTCGCCGAGGCGGTGGCCATCGCCGAGGACCGGTTCGGTGGGCTCGATGCCATGGTGGCGGTGGCCGGGGTGATCGCCGGGGGTGTCCCCCTCTGGGAGATGCCTGCCGACCAGCTGGAGGCGGTCCTCGGGGTCGACCTCGGCGGACCGATCGCCGCGGCACGGGTGGGGATCCCTGCGCTGCTCCGCCGGCCCACACCGCGGAGTGGTCGCTTCCTGGCGGTGGCCTCGGCTGCCGCCACCCGGGGACTCCCACTGCTCTCCGCCTACGGGGCCGCCAAGGCGGGCGTGGCCGGACTCGTCCGGGGACTGGCTGCGGAGCTCGGTGACTCCGGGGTCACCGCCAATGCCGTCAGCCCCGGATCGACAGCCACTGCTCTGGTCGAGGAGAGTGCCCGCCTCTACGGCCTGGACGATACGAAGTCCCTGGCCGACCACCAGCCGGTCAAGCGGCTGCTGGCCCCCGAAGAGGTGGCTGCGGCGCTGGTGTGGCTGGCCGGACCGGACAGCAGTGCCCTGACCGGGGCGGTGATCCCCGTGGACGGGGGCCTCTCGCTGTGACCCTGCTGCCGGAGGGTTTCGGACTCGACCTCGATCGATCGGTCCGCTCCTTCCGCAGGGGGACGGTCCTGGCTGGTGGCCACCCGGGTCGCCTGCTCATCCTGAGCGACTCCGGCGTCGACGCTCTCGCTGCGCTCGTGGCCGGGGGGCCGTTGGCAGAGAGTGCCCGTCGCCTCGGTGCCCGGCTGGTCGACGCGGGCATGGCCCACCCAAGGTGGGACGGGGACGGAGCCCACCCGCGGTGGGACGGGGCGGTGACCGTGGTGGTGCCGACACGAGACCGCAGTGAGCCGTTGGACCGGTGTCTGGCCAGCCTCGGAGGGTCGGCCCCGGTCCTGGTGGTCGACGACGGCTCGGAGCGGACGGACCGGGTGGCGTCGGTGTGTGGGAAGCACGGCGCCGCA
>JADGOG010000177.1 GCA_017883065.1 Acidimicrobiales bacterium
GCCGTGTGACGGAACCGGTGTCCGATCCGGCAGCCTTCAGCCCTCCTGGGCGCACCCTCACCGCTGATCCGGGATCTGCCGGCCCGGCAGGTCAAGCGGGCTGTCCGGGTCCCCACCGCGGCGAAGCGGAGTGTTCCAGGTGGGTGTGGGTGTGGGGGTGGGTTGGAACCCGTCAACCCTCCCCTGCCAGCGCGATGGGGACGCGCAGTGGCACGGGGAGCCTCACGGCTCGACATGGTCTTCGATGCGTTCGCCGTCCAGGTGGAGCTCGCCCTGCCACTCCCCCCCAACTAGCGGCCGCCAAGACCGAAGTAGGGACCTGCGCCAAGCTGGTGTCCGGTGTCGTCTGACCTTGGGCAACCCTTATGGACCGAGCAGAACTGGAAGTGCGACCACCCGGCGGTGACCGATGTGCCCCGACTTTCCGCCCCATCCCGTCGGGATCGCTTGCGAAATCACCCTCGAATGCCGGCGATGGCCCCGGCCATCCAGATCATCGGTCTGCAATGACAACGCGATGACCACCCCGCATGTCGAATCACTGGTGCGCTGTGGGGGCGACGCCGATCGATCCAGCTTCACCAATTCCCGACAACTACCCGTCCGATCTCCCGTTCGCATCGGCAATGTCAGCGAGCCCAACCCGCCGATGTCGGGTGGCCCAACCCGGACCTCGGACGACGAAGGAAAGTCGATCCCCCCAATTGTCCGACCGGGCAACGTCGCGCAGCATGTCGGCGTACTCGTGTGTCGCAACCCGACCGAGGTTGAAGGAGTCGACGTTCTTGGTAAGGCCGTACACGACCGGTTGGACTTCGGGCTCAAAGGTACCGAAGAGCCGGTCCCAAACGATCAGAATGCTGCCGTGGTTGCGATCGAGATACTGCCGATTGGACCCATGGTGGACGCGATGATGCGACGGGGTATTGAGGACTGCTTCGGACGGACCCAACTGGTCGATGGTCTCGGTGTGGATCCAGAATTGGTAGAGCAGATTCACGCCTCGGGCTGTCGTGACCAATTCCGGCCTGATCCCGAACAGGCACAGGATGCCGTAGGGCAAGAAGGTGCCGAGAGCATCAGCCACCGGTTGGCGCAGGGCCGTCGACAGGTTGTAGTGCTCGCTCGAATGATGCACCACGTGAATCGCCCACATGTACCGAGATTCGTGCATGAAGCGGTGATTCCAGTAGTAGATGAAGTCCCACCCGGCGATGGCCAGGGCGAGCGCCAGGGGCCCAGTACCCATGGCGGGAAGCAGTCTGCGCCTCCACATTCGCGCGGGCGTCATCCGTGAGGCCCAAGTGGACGTAACGGCGAGCCCGCCTACTGCGACAGCCACCACCCCACCGGCCGACGCGACCTTGCGGGCCGAGCGGGCCACCGCTCGCCGTCGTCCACGTCTCTTGACCGACGAGCCTTGGTCTGTGCCTTCACCCGACTCCAACGTGTCGGCCGCAACCCGTGCCCCGCCGTTGTCTTGTTCCCGCAGCCTGCTGCCCACGATGTCGGCCGCGGTGGTCACAACGGCAGCCCCGAGTGCAACCATGACGACCCGCTTGCCGTATCGTCCTCGACCAGGCGTAAAGGGCCCGAGCAGCTTGGGAACGACCAGGGGGCCCAGTAGGCTCCCGACACCCATGGCCAGGCTGGTCAGAGTGTCATGGAGCTCATAGTCACCCGCTGTCCCCCGCCTGGCGGGCTGTCGGCGTATCCAGAGGTATTCGGCGGCCATGCCCCCGAAATACAGCGGTACGGCGACGACAGTGAGGTCTCGGGGACCGTTGCGAGCCTTCATCACAACTCCGATTGTGCTGCACCGGTGCCGATCTGTCACTCCGAGGGGGATCGCACGTCGTACCGTTGTGATCATTCAGTCGGTCGGCACGAGAATCGGTCCGGGATCGACGGTCTGACTCGAGTACCGCCGCGAACACCCCCACCCTGGGTCATGACGGCGTCACGCCCACGATCGACCTGTTGAGGTTCTGGCGTCCGATCAACCCATGAAGGGCGGCGTCACCGACGACAACGTCAGCCGGTTCACCGGTGCCAGACCCGACTCGGCCGTCCGCCCTCCCGCAGCCGGTTCCGCCACCGAGGTGGTGGATCAGATCAGCGCCCGGCCCATTCCGTGCTGCCGGCCCGGCGCGCAGTACGTCGGAGTGGAGACAGGGTCCAGCGGGAGGGCGGGCGCGGTGTCGGACCGCCCCGGCAGCGAGTCGTCCAGGCCGGGGACCGAGGCAGGCGGGGACTTTGTGCCCTACCCCCCACTCAGCGCCGAGGCCGAGACTGGCAACCATGGGACCGTCCCGCAATCTCGCCGGGGCGGCGGGCGCCTGGAGTGTCCGCCACAGGCGGACGGCCATCCTCGGTTGGCTGGTCTTCGTGGTGGCGGCGTACCTTCTCGGGGGCGTCGTCGGGCAACACAGTCTTACGAACGCCCAGATGGGCAACGGCCAGTCCGGGCAGGGCACCAGCGCCTTCGAGAGGGCGTTTCCGTACCACAGCAGGGAGCAGGTCCTCCTTCAGGAACGGGGGGTGGCCAGGAGCGGAGCGGACTTCGCTCCCGCCGTGGGCGAGCTCGTGGGCCGTCTCCGCAGCCTGAAGACGGTCGCCGATATTCAGTCTCCGATCCCAGCCGCCGGGGCGATCCTGAGCCCGGTCCTCCGCTCGGCCGACGGACGGTCGATCCTGGTCACCTTCGACGTGGCGGGGGACAGCAACCAGGCCCAGACCAACGTGGTCGGCCCGCTTGCCGCCACGGCGGCCACCGGCGCTGACCACCCACAGTTGCGGGTGGAGGAGTTCGGCTCGGCCAGCGCCAACAAAGCACTGATCAAGGCCTACAACGGCGACTTCACCCGGGCCGAGCACACGTCCCTCCCGATCACTCTGCTCATCCTGCTCATCGCATTCGGGTCCCTGACGGCGGCGGGGGTGCCGCTACTACTCGGGTTCACCGCCGTCATCGGGGCGCTCGGGTTGATCAAGCCGATCAGCCATCTGTATCCCGTGGCGCAAGGGCAGATCGAGCCGGTCGTCCTACTGGTCGGACTGGCCGTGGGTGTGGACTACTCGATGTTCTACCTTCGGCGGAAGCTGGAAGAGCGACACGCGGGCTGCAGCGGGGACACCGCCCTCGCCCGCGCTGCGGCCACGTCGGGGAGAGCTGTGCTGATCTCCGGGCTGACGGTGATGACCGCCATGGCCGGAATGCTCCTGGCCGGCAATGCCGTGTTCATCTCGCTCGGTATTGGGACGATGCTGGTCGTGGCCGTCGCCATCATCGGCTCGGTCACCGTCCTACCGGCCGTCATGGCCCGCCTCGGCGACGGTATCGAGTGGGGGCGGGTGCCCTTCATCGCCAAGAGAAGGGCCAAGGGCACTTCACGGGTGTGGACCTGGCTGGTCGAACGGGTGCTGCGCCGGCCGGTCCTCTCGGTGGTCCTGTCGACCGGACTGCTTCTCGCCCTGGCTGCTCCCGCTCTGGCCATGCGTACGGTCGACCCGGGCGCCGTCGGACTTCCCCGCAACCTGGCCATCATGCAGACGTACGATCGGATCCAGGCTGCCTTCCCCGGCGCGCCGATGTCTGCCCTGGTCGTGGTCACCGCCAACGACGTCAGCACTCCGGAGGTGAGCGCCGGCGTGGCCGCCTTGAGCCGCGAGGTCATGGCCAGGAAGAGTCAGATGGGCGGCCCGGTGGTGGAGGTGGTCAGCCCCGACCGGACAGTTGCGATCGTCACGATCTCCCTTGCCGGCAGCGGGACCGACACCAAGTCCACCTCAGCCCTCTCGGCCCTGCGCGACCAGGTCATCCCCGGCACCGTCGGTCGGGTGCCAGGTACGCATGCGTACGTCACCGGGATGACCGCCTCGTCGGTCGACTTCAACCAGACCATGAACCGGCACCTGCCACTCGTGTTCATCTTCGTGCTGGGCCTGGCCTTCCTTCTGCTTCTGTTCTCGTTCCGTTCGGTGGTGATCCCCCTGGTAACCATCGTGTTGAATCTCTTGTCCGTGGGGGCGGCGTACGGGGTGATGGTCCTCGTGTTCCAGTACGGGCGCCTCCGATCGCTGATCGGGGCGCAGGACGTTGGCGGAGTGATCGACTGGATACCGCTCTTCCTGCTGGTGGTGCTCTTCGGCTTGTCGATGGACTACCACGTGCTGATCCTCAGCCGGATCCGGGAAGGTCACGAACGGGGGCTGCCAACGACTCAGGCAGTGGCCGAGGGAGTCACCTCGACGGCCGGCGTCATCACCAGTGCGGCCCTGGTGATGGTCGCGGTGTTCGCCGTCTTCGCCACGTTGAGCGAGATCGCCTTCAAGCAACTCGGGGTGGCGCTGGCATCGGCCGTGCTGATCGACGCGACCATTGTGCGCCTCGTGCTTCTGCCTTCGGTGATGACCCTCCTCGGCCGGTGGAACTGGTACCTCCCCCACTGGCTCGACTTCCTGGCCCGACCCCGGCCTGAACCAGTCGTCCATGAGATCCCCAGGGCCAAGGTAGCGG
>JADGOG010000015.1 GCA_017883065.1 Acidimicrobiales bacterium
CCGGCAACAGCCAGGGTGCGGTGTGGATGGGGGGAGCAGCACCGTCGATAGACGCCCAGGGCAACGTGTGGGTGGCCACCGGCAACAGCGCTCGCCACTCCTCGGGCGATACCTACGACCTGAGCGACAGCGTCCTCAAGCTCAGCCCGACGATGCAGCTGATCGACAACTTCGCCCCGGCCGCCTGGTACGCGGACAACGCATCCGACGCCGACCTGGGCTCGACCACGCCGGCCCTGCTCCCCAACGGCTTGGTCTTCGAGGTGGGGAAGTCGACCACCGCCTACGTACTGAACCAGTCCCATCTCGGCGGCGTCGGCGGCCAGGTGGCCTCCAGCACGTTCTGTTTCGCCGACGGTGGATCGGCCGACCTCGACGGCACCCTTTTCGTACCGTGCAGCAGCGGCATCCACGCCGTCCGCCCCACCTCGGGACCGCCCAGCGCGCTGTGGTCCAGCTCGAGCGGGGCCCACGGGTCGCCGATCGTGGCCGGCGGACTGGTGTGGTCGGTCGGGGGCGGCACCCTGGTCGCACTGAATGCGGCCACCGGGGCCACCGTCCAGCAGTTCTCCATCGGCTCGTCCTCGTCGTCGTTCCCGTCGCCGGCCGCCGCCGACGGGCTGGTCCTGGCACCGTCCTCGACCCAGATCCACGCCTTCAAGGGCCCGGCAGGGCTCCCCGGTCCTCCGGCGGCCGCACCGCCCCGGCCGGGCTACTGGCTGGTCGCCTCCGACGGTGGGGTGTTCTCGCTGGGCGGCGCCGCCTTCCACGGTTCGGCCGGTGCCCTCCCGTTGCAGCGGCCGGTGGTGGGCATGGCCTCGACCCCAGACCACGGCGGCTACTGGCTGGTGGCCTCGGACGGGGGTGTCTTCACCTACGGCGACGCCCGCTTCTACGGCTCCACCGGCGCCATGCACCTCAATCAACCCATTGTGGGCATGGCCTCGACCGCGGATGGGAAGGGCTACTGGCTGGTGGCCTCCGACGGCGGGATCTTCTCCTTCGGCGACGCCCACTTCCATGGCTCGACCGGCGCCCTCCGCCTCAATCGGCCGGTGGTGGGGATGGCTGCCACCAGCGACGGCAACGGCTACTGGCTGGTCGCCTCCGACGGCGGGATCTTCACCTTCGGTGACGCCCACTTCCACGGATCGACCGGCGCCCTCCGCCTCAACCGGCCGGTGGTGGGGATGGCCGCCGACCCTGCTGGATCGGGCTACTGGCTGGTGGCCTCCGACGGAGGCATCTTCGCCTTCGGCGCACCCTTCAAGGGGTCGACCGGTGCGCTCCACCTGGTCCGTCCGGTGGTCGGCATGGCCGGCACGTCCACAGGCGGCGGCTACTGGCTGGTGGCCGCCGATGGCGGCGTCTTCTCGTTCGGTGATGCCACCTTCGAGGGGTCGACCGGCGGCCTCGTCCTCCAGCGCCCCATGGTGGGAATGGCCGCCGGATCCACGGTTCCGTAGCCGGCTCCGTGCCTGGGCATGTCCCGTGCCGGCGGTCGCCGGCGGTCGCCGCCGGTCGCCGCCCGCCCGTCGTCCACCCGACCCGTGGCCAGAAAGTAGAATGAGTTCTAGTCAAGGGGGTCGTCGGCCTGTCGCCGGCTCCCCATCCGATCGATTGTGGCGCTGCGGCGCCGAGGGGGGCGTCCGACGGCTGCCGTCCGCCCCCGAGGAAGGAGCAGTGTGACCGGCACCGAACATCTGACCTACGAGCAGTTCGGATCCACCGCGGTGGTGACCATGAACCGACCCGAGGCGAAGAACGCGCTCTCGGGACCGATGTTGGTGGGCATGGCCGACGCCTGGGTGGAGATCGATTCCAACGACGACATCCGCTGTGCCATCCTGACCGGAGCCGGAGGGACCTTCTGCGCCGGCATGGACCTCAAGTCGATGTCCGGACCGGGCAACGAGTCGGTCAAGGAGCGGATGGCCGCCGACCCCGACCTCCACTGGAAGGCGTTGCTCCGCCACTACTCGCTGAAGAAGCCGCTGATCGCCGCCGTCGAGGGCTGGGCCGTGGCCGGCGGGACCGAGATCCTTCAGGCCACCGACATCCGGGTCGCTGGCGAAGGGGCCAAGTTCGGCGTCTTCGAGGCTCGCCGGGGCCTGTTCCCACTGGGCGGATCGACCGTGCGGCTCCGCCGCCAGATCCCCTTCACGGTCGCCATGGACCTGCTGCTGACCGCCCGGGAGGTCTCGGCCCAGGAGGCCAAGGAGATCGGCCTGATCGGCCGGGTGGTACCCGACGGGAGCGCCCTCGAGGTGGCGCTGGAGATCGCCGAGGTGATCGGGGCCAACGGGCCACTGGCCGTCGAGGCGATCAAGGCATCGGTCAAGGCGACCGAGGGCATCCCTGAGGAGGAGGCGCTCAAGATCGAGCTCGAGCTCGGGTGGCCGATCTTCGCCACCGAGGACGCCAAGGAGGGCCAGAAGGCCTTCGCCGAGAAGCGCACCCCTCACTACCAGCGCCGGTGACCGGGCCGGAGTCCGGCGAGGGTTCCGAGCCCGACGCTCGTGAGCGACTGGCCGCGGCGCTCCGCCCGATCATCACCATGACCGTGGCGTCCGAGCTCGACGACGACGCGCTCGCCGAGGCAGCCGTCGATGTCGAGAGGATCGCTGAGCTGCTCGCCAAGCGTGCCGGCGCCCGGCGTCCCCGCCGGCAGCCGGACCCGACCAAAGCGGCGCAGGACCTCTTCCCGACGAGCCCGATCATGGGTGCGGCCAACCCCATCGCCCCGCCGATTCGGATCTGGGCCGTCGACGGAGCCGACGGCGGCTATCGCGAGATCCGGGCCGAGGCGTACTTCGACTACGCCTACGAGGGACCGCCCACCTGCGTCCACGGCGGCGTCATCGCCGAGACGTTCGACGAGATCCTCGGTGCGGCCAACATCGTGGCCGGAAACCCGGGCATGACCGGCACCCTCACCGTTCGCTACCGGAAGCCCACGCCGCTGCGCACCGACCTGCGCATCGAGGCGCGCTGCCTGAGTCGCAGCGGCCGCAAGGTGAAGACCTGGGCCGGGATCTACCACGGCGATGTGCTGACCGCCGAGGCGGACGGGATCTTCATCGAAGTGCTGCCGGCCCAATTCCTGGCCATCGCCGAGGGGAACGTGGACAGCGTCGACCCGACCATGCTGGCCGCCATGCGGGCCGAGGCCGCCCGTGTGGCCGCCGAGCCCGGCGACCGTCCCTCCGCCTGAGCGGAGGCATCGCCGCCCCCGACACGTGCAGGTTCACAACCAACCGGAGGACTATCGGACCCGGACCGCCGACCTCGACCACGCCCCGGTCATCGCCGCCGTCCACGTCGCCTCGTGGCTGGCCGCCTATCGAGGACTCCTCGACGAGGAGTTCCTGACCGGGCTGTCGGTAGGGGACCGGACACGGCAATGGGAGCAACTGCTGGCCGACCGGTCGTCGGACCAGGTCTGGGTGGTGGAGGTCGACGGCGGGGTGGTCGGATTCGCCCACGCCGGTCCGTGCCGGGACGCCGGCCTCGACCCCGATACCGCCGAGCTCTACACCTTCTACCTCCACCCGGGCGCATGGGGGCTCGGTGCCGGCCGCTTCCTCCACGATGCCGTGCTGGCCCGCCTGGCCGAGGCCGGGTTTGCCTCGGTCGTCCTGTGGGTGCTCGACACCAATCAACGGGCCCGCCGGTTCTACGAGCGGCAGGGATGGTCGCAGACAGTCGGAGTCCGGACCCAGCGGTTCGGGACGAGCGTGGTCACCGACGATCGGTACGGACGACCACTCCCGTGATCAGGGCCGGGGCCGGGGCCCTCAGATCTTCTCCCGGCCCTCCCAGTAGGGATCGCGGAGCTTGCGCTTGTAGAGCTTGCCATTCGGGTCCCGGGGCATGGCGTCGGTGAAATCGATCGACTTGGGTGTCTTGAACCTGGCCAGCCGGGTCGAGCAGTACTCGAGGATCTCGTCGGCCAACTCCGGAGAGGGCTCCACGCCCTCGGCCGGCTCGACGACCGCCTTGATCTCCTCGCCCCAGTCCTCGTGGGGGATGCCGAAGACGGCGACGTCGCCCACCTTGGGGAACCCGAGTAAGACGTTCTCGATCTCGGCCGGGTAGATGTTCGCGCCGCCCGAGATGATCATGTCGATCTTGCGGTCGCGCAGGAACAGGTAGCCGTCCTCGTCGATGAGCCCGACGTCGCCGACGGTGAAGAACTTCCCGATGCGGTTGCTGTCGGTCTTCTCCTTGTCCTTGTGGTAGCTGAAGTCCCCGGTCTGCATGGACATGTAGACGGTGCCGATGACATTGGGCTCTTCCACCCGGTTGCCCGCGTCGTCGAAGATGGCGATCTCCGAGATGGGCCACGCCTTGCCGACGGTCCCCGGCTTCTGCAGCCACTCCTCGGCGGAGACGAGCGTGCCCCCGCCCTCGGATGCGGCGTAGTACTCGTCGATGGCGTTGCCCCACCATTCGATCATCTTGTGCTTGACATCGATCGGGCAGGGCGCGGCTGCGTGGATCATGTGCTGGAGCGAGGACATGTCGTACTTGGCGCGGGTCTCCTCGGGCAGGGCCAACAGACGGTGGAACTGGGTGGGGACCATGTGCGAGTTGGTCACCTTGTGCTTCTCGATGAGCTGGAGCATCTCCTCGGGGTGCCACTTGTCCATCAGGACCACGGTGTGGAGCAGGTTGATGGACGCGCCCGAGTAGCGCATCACCGCGGTGTGGTAGAGCGGCGAGCCCACGATGTGGACGTGGTCCTGCTCGGGGGAGATGCCGAAGAGGAAGAGGATCCCCGACAGCCCGAGCGCCCCCTGCTCGGGAGTGGCGCCGCTCAGCGGGCGGAACACGCCCTTGGGGTTGCCGGTGGTCCCCGAGGTGTAGTTCATGACGTCGCCGATCGTGCGGTCGGCTGGGTCGTTGGTGGGTTGGTTGTCACGCATCATGGCGTAGGACCCGAATCCACTGATCTCTCCGACGGCGAAGCACCGCGACGAGGGGAGCTCGGCCTCGTCGGCGGCGTCGAGCGCCACATCGGCAAAGCGCTCGTGGGCGATGAACACCTTGGCCTCGGAGTCCTTCAGGATATAGCCGACCTCAGGGGCGATCAGGTGGTGGTTGATCGGCACCAGGTACCACCCGGCCTGGAGGGCGGCGAGGTAGAGCTCGAACGCCTCCACGCCATTGGGGAGGAGGGTGGCCACCACGTCCCCGGGCTGGAGGTTGAGTCCGCGCAGCCCGTGCACCACCTGATTGCTCCGGCCCAGCAACCGGCTGGCGGAGTACTCGGTGCCGTCCACGTCGACCAGCGCCAGCTTCTCCGGATGCTCGTGTGCCAGCGCCCAGAATCCGAGATCACCCATGGTCTTCAGTACCCCCTCCACCGTGTTGCGGTGGTTCAGTGCCGGATGCGTTCTCCAAGCGATGGTTGAGGCCGACGGTCCCGTGCCCCTCCCGTTCCACCCTCGGAGCGACCGGGCCACCTGCGGATGTGGAGCTGGTTTCGAGGTGGCGCCGACCCGGTGGGGACGCTAGAACAGGTTCTCGTATACGGTCAACCTCCTCCGAACCGGTGGTCCGGTGCCCGGGGCGATCGGTCCGTGGTGGCCGTGTCGCCCGGGGCGGCCAGTGGCCCCGTTGAGCAGTCAGTCGAGTGACAGAGAGGCAGTGCGCAATGAGTGGATTCTTGCAGGACAAGGTCGTGGCCATCACCGGAGCCGGGGGTGGGATCGGCCGCGCCGTGGCCCTGGCCGCGGCGGCCGAGGGCGCCCGAGTGGTGGTGGCCGACATCGGTGTCGGCCTGGCCGGCGAGGACCCCACCAGTGCGGTGGCCGAGGCCCTGGTGGCGGAGATCGAGGCCGCCGGCGGCGAGGCGGTGGCCGTGGGCGAGAGCGTGACCACCCTCGATGGTGGCGAGAAGATCATCGGGGCCGGTGTCGAGCGGTGGGGTCGCGTCGACGGCGTGGTTGCCATCGCCGGCATCCTGCGTGAGCGGATGCTCTTCAACATGGCTGAGGACGAGTGGGACGCGGTGATCGAGACCCACCTGAAGGGCCACTTCACCGTGTTCCGGGCGGCGTCGGCGATCATGCGCAAGCAGGAAGGCGGGGGCTCGCTGGTGGCCTTCACCTCGGGAGCGTTCGCCGGCTCCGTGGCTCAGGCCAACTACGCCGCGGCCAAGGGCGGGATCGTGTCGCTCGTCCGGTCCGCCGCCGCCGGGCTCAACCGCTACGGGATCACCGCCAACGCGGTGGCCCCGGTGGCCCGTACCCGCATGTCGGCCAACGTGCCGATGGACCTCGCCGAGATGGGCGACCCCGAAGACGTGGCCCCGTTGGTCATCTACCTGCTCTCGGACAAGGCCAAGCACGTGACCGGCCAGGTCTACACGTCGGTGGGACCGAAGATCGCGGTGTGGAACCAGCCCCGTGAGGTACGGGCCATGTACGCCGAGGGTCGGTGGACCCCTGAGGACATCGCCGCCCGCCTCGACTCCACGGTCGGCCAGGAACGGATGCCTCTCCTCGACCAGTTGGAGGCGTACCGCAAGGCGGCCGAGGCCAAGGCGGCCACCGAGGCCAAGTAGCGCTCCGGGAAGGGCGATGACGCCGTTCGCTCTTCCCGGTCTGCTGCCACCGGCTTCGGGGTCGGCTTCCGGTACCAGTCTGGCCGGCAGATTTCTTCAATCCGCGTGCACCGTACGCAGGATCGGCGAACAAGTAGGGCGATGCTGCCGTGCAAGACCTGCACAGACCTGCACAGACCTGCACAGACCGGCACCGACCGGCACGCCCTTAGGGAGCGCTGAGCACGCAGAACTCGTTCCCCTCGAGGTCCGCCAGGACCACCCAGTCCTCGTCGCCGATCTGGCCCACGGAGACCGGGGTCGCACCCAAGCCACGGAGACGCTCCACCTCGGCCGCCTGGTCGTCGGGGGTCAGGTCGAGATGGAGCCGGTTCTTGGTGGACTTGGCTTCGGGGACCTCGAGGAAGAGCAGCGGACGCACCAACCCGAGGTCAGGGTTGTCCCCACCCGGTTCGACCCACACATCGCCGTCCTCGTCCTCACGCCACTCCCACCCGAGGGCCTCGGACCAGAAGCGGGCCAGGGACACCGGGTCCTCGGCGTCGATGGTGACCGTCTCGATGCGCAGTGCCATGGGGGACCTCCGGTCCTGTGTCGTTCCCCTCATCCTGACCCACCGACCGGGCGCGCGGAACCCCGATCGGCGCCCGCCCAGAGGTGCGTTCGACCGATGGTCCCCTGACTAAGCTCACAGGCGTGCCCACCGACGACGATGCGCGCGCCACCGCCACCACGCATCGGGGTCCGGAGGTCAGCGTGCCCACCGCGGTGGTCGGCATGGTCGGTGGGGGCCAATTGGCCCGGATGACCCAGCAGGCCGCCATCGGTCTCGGGATCGAACTGCAGGTCCTCACCGCCCATGACTGGGATCCCGCGGTCCTGGCCGGCGCCCGCTTCGTCCCCGGCGATCCCGACGACCTCGATGCGCTCCTGGCCTTGGCCAAGGGGAGCGACGTGGTCACCTTCGACCACGAACATGTGCCCAATGCCCACCTCCGGGCGCTCGTCGACGCCGGCCACGTGGTGCGCCCCGGGCCGGCAGCCAAGCTGCTCGCCCAGGACAAGAGCGTCGCCCGGCGGGTGCTCGGCGATGCCGGCATCACCATCCCGGCGTTCGTCGATGCCGCTCCCGGCGACGTCGCCGCCGCCGCCCGGTTCGGCGAGGCCAACGGATGGCCCATCGTCGTCAAGGCGCCGATGGGCGGCTACGACGGCCGGGGCGTGCATGTCGTGGCTTCGCCCGCCGAGCTGGAGGATCGGCCCGACCTCCACACCTACGATCGCTGGCTGCTCGAGGCACACGTCGACATCGCCGTCGAACTCGCTGTGCTGGTGGCGAGACGCCCGAATGGGGAGTCGGTGACCTATCCGGTGGTCGAGACCGTGCAGCGTGACGGCATCTGCCGCGAGCTGGTCATGCCCGCCCGGATCCCTGACGACGTCGCCACCCGGGCCGAGGAGCTGGCCGCCACCATCGCCGAGCGGATCGGTGCCACCGGCATCCTGGCGGTCGAGCTCTTCCTCACCCGGGGAGGGGACCTGGTGGTCAACGAACTGGCGGCCCGGCCCCACAACAGCGGCCATGCCACGATCGAGGGCACCACCACCTCGCAGTTCGAGAACCACCTTCGGTCGGTGCTCGACTGGCCACTGGGTGCTCCCACCCTGCTGGCCCCGGCCGCGGCTACCGTGAATCTCCTCGGCCCGGCCGAGCCGGTCGATCTCACCCGTACCGTCCAGCACGCCCTCGAGGACCCCACCGTGCACCTCCATCTCTATGCAAAGGCCTATGCGCCCGGACGCAAGCTCGGCCACGTCACCGTTCTGGCCGACGACCCGGAGGCCGCCCTCGGAGCGGCCAGGGCTGCAGCCGAGGCGCTGCTCCTCCCATGAGCGGCCCCCGCGTCGGCATCGTGATGGGGAGCGACTCTGACTGGACGGTCGTCGCTCCCGCCCGTGACATCCTCGACCAGCTCGGGGTGGCCTCCGAGGTGCGGGTGCTCTCGGCCCACCGGACGCCCCATCAACTACTCGAGTACGGAGCTTCCGCCGCCGATCGCGGACTCGGTGTCCTGATCGGTGCCGCCGGGGGCGCTGCTCACCTGCCGGGCATGCTGGCCTCGGTCACCGTCCTCCCGGTGATCGGTCTGCCGGTCCCGCTGTCCCGGCTCGACGGGATGGACTCGCTGCTCTCGATCGTGCAGATGCCCGCCGGCATCCCGGTGGCCACCGTGGCCATCGGCGCAGGCCAGAATGCCGGACTCCTCGCCGCCCGGATCCTCGCCGCCGGCGATCCCGCGTTGCGCCAAGCGCTCATCGACCACCAGCATGCGCTGGCCCATACGTCGCGGGCCAAGGACGAGAAGCTCCGCGCCGAACTCGACGCTCCCGAGTAGTCCGACATACACCGCTTCTGCTCGCGGACTCCGTAGCATGAGGGGCGGGTACGGGGCATCCACACTGGTCTGCACTGCCCACTAGTTCGCGGAGGTCTTCGTGGTCGCACTTGCAGTCGTTCTGAGCACCGTGGTCTTGCTCCTCGGCATCCTGGTCGCTGGTCTCCTGCGCAGCCACGCCGACATCCTCAAGTCTCTCCATGAGCTGGGGGTAGGGGTGGGCGAGCCGTCCGGGACCGAGGACCTCGCCCATGACCACCGCCACGGCACGGCCAACGGTCCCGACGGGGTCGGCCTTCACCAGGTCCCCATTGCCCTCGGACCCCCGCTGCCCGGTGAGCGCAACTCGACCTCGGCCCCGGCGGTGGCAGGAGTCACCCCGACCGGCGACGCCCTGGGCGTGTCGATGGAGGGTGAGCACCTGACCCTGCTGGCCTTCCTCTCGTCGGGTTGTGCCACCTGTGCGGGATTCTGGGATGCACTGCAGAGGCACGACCAGCTCGGCCTTCCCGCCCACACCCGCCTGGTCGTGGTGACCAAGGGACCCGACCTGGAGATCCCCGCCGAGGTGGCCACCCAGGCGCCGGTCGGGCTGCCGGTGGTGATGTCCACCGAGGCGTGGGGCGACTACGAGATCCCCGGTTCGCCCTTCTTCGTGCTGGTCGACGGTCGTTCGGGGCGACGGATCGGCGAAGGGGTGGCCAACCAGGTCCACCAGGTGGTGGAGCTGGTGCGCCGGGCGGAGGCCGACGGCCGGCCCTTCGACCTGGTCACCCAGAGCCGGGCCCACGCGGAGGGGCTGGACGGCCCCGAGCGCGAACTGGCCAACGACCGGGAGTTGTTGGCCGCCGGGATCCTCCCCGGCGACCCGAGCCTCTACCCGCGTTCCCTGGCTGATCTCTACGGACCCGACGGTGCGCCACTGGGAAGGGCGGGCTGATCGTGGCCCTGCTCAGGGCCCACGGGATCGAGGCCCCCCTGCCCGGTGGCTTCGAGGGCCGCATCTTCGTACGCAGCGTGATCGGGAACGAGGTCACCTATCCGGTGGCCCACTTCGCCACCTTCGCCCTCCCCGCCGATGTGGGTGACTTCGGCAGCGGCGCGGTGAATCTGATGGGCCCCAACGACATCTTCGCCTCCCTGTTCGAGTACGGCCCCGAGAGCATCGGCACCGCGCTCTTCTCCCGCCAGGGCATGCCCCGTTCGCTGACCGCCGACGACTTCCGGCCGTACGTCCTGCGCCGCGGCCTGGGTGGACAATCGGGGACCCAGTGGTTCTTCACCGACTCGGGGAGACCGTTCACCCTCTACGTGGTGCTGGGCAGCCACACCCGCCGAAGTGCGCTGGTGCCCCGCGTGAACGATCTGGTCGGCTCCATCGGGATCAGTGCACCGACGGTTCCCCTCACCGCGCGGAGCGTGCCGACCGGGCCGACCATGGCCCCCGGTGCCCGATGGAACTGATCGGCCTCTATCTCATTGCCTGCGCCCTCCTGGTGGGTGCCGGTGTGGCCAAGGCGGTCCGTCCCCGTGACACCGCCCGGGCCCTGGCCGGCATGGTGCCGATGCGACTCGCCACCACGGTCACCGTGGTCCGGGTCGGCGCGGTGGTCGAGGCGCTTCTCGGTCTGGTCGCCATGGTGCTGCCCCGTCCGATTCCCTCCGTGCTGGTCGCTCTCTCCTACCTGCTCTTCGCCGGGTTCGTGCTCTACGCCCGTTCGAAGGGGGGTGCGCTGGCCAGTTGTGGCTGCTTCGGGACCCCGGACACTCCGGCCACCATGCTCCACGCCGCCATCGACATCGCCCTGGCCGCCTCCGCCCTGTCCGTCGCCCTGGCCGGAACCGGCGGCACCATGGCGTCGGTCCTCAGCCGCCAGCCCTGGTACGGCCTGCCGTTGATCGGCGCGAGCGGGCTGGGTGCCTGGCTCTGCGTGCTCGCCCTCTCGGTGCTGGCCGAACTTCAGGCGGCGCGCCGTCTTGTCGGCGTCACCTTCGAGAGGACGGAGTGACCCGGTGAGCGCCACTCTGGTCGAACGGGCCTCGACCTTCCTCGAGTCGAAGCTCTCCCGTCGCAGCTTCATCAACCGGTCCGCCTACGCCGGAAGCGCTGTAGCCATCGGCGCCGGCCTCGACCTGGCCCTCAAACCCGGCACCGCCTACGGACTGGTCTGTCGGTGTGGGAGCAGCAACTGCGGCTGCGGTTCGACCTGCTGTGCCGGTTTCACCGAGTTCTGCTGCTCGGTCAACAACGGCTACAACTACTGCCCCAGCAACACGATCATGGGCGGCTGGTGGAAGGCCGACAATTCGTCGTACTGCGGCGGCCCCCGCTACTACATGGACTGCAACGCCACGTGCTCGTGCACCACCGGGTGCGGCAACGGGTGGGGATTCTGCGAGCCGGGTTGCGACGGCGTCCACTGCGGCTGCGGTCCCAACGGGTGCAACTCGTACGTGACCGGATGCTTCCAGTTCCGGTACGGGCAGTGCAACCAGCATGTCAACTGCATCGGCCGGATCGTCTGTCGGCTGGTCGCCTGCGTCCCGCCCTGGGAGATCGACCCGACCTGCACCACCGCCAACGCCCAGGACAACAGCACCGCCGAGCAGAACGCCGCCTGCTGGACTCCCGCGTTCCCGGTGGCGGCCCCCGGGCCGTGCAGTTCGCCCCTCACCAACTGCCAGGTGGTGGGGATGGCGCCCAGCGCCGATGGAGCGGGGTACGGCATGGTCACCTCGTTCGGCCGGATGATCCCGTTCGGGGACTTCCCCAACGACGGCGATGCCACTGCGGGCACGCTCAACAAGCCGATGGTGGCCATGGCCGCCCATCCGGGAGGCGGCTACTACCTGGTGGCCGGAGACGGCGGCATCTTCGCCTACGGGGCCCCGTACTTCGGCTCGATGGGCGGTCGGCGGCTCAACCAGCCGATGGTGGGCATGGCCGCCACCCCCAACGGCAAGGGCTACTGGACGGTGGCCTCCGACGGGGGCATCTTCTGCTTCGGCGACGCCCCCTTCTTCGGCTCGATGGGGGCCCGGGTCCTCAACCAGCCGATGGTGGGCATGGCCGCCACCCCCAGCGGTACGGGCTACTGGACGGTGGCCTCCGACGGCGGGGTGTTCTCCTTCGGCGATGCCAAGTTCCACGGTTCGACCGGGAGCCTCCACCTCAACCGACCGGTGGTGGGGATGGCCTCGCCGACAACCGGCCAGGGCTACTGGTTGGTGGCCCAGGACGGCGGGATCTTCACCTTCGCCGTCCCCTTCCTCGGATCGCCGGCCTGACCGTGATCGCCCTCGTCTCCGCCCTGCCCGTCCGCTCGAACCACCGAGGTGCCCCATGACCCTCTGCATCGCCGTCGTCGCCGCTGTGGTGGCGGTCGCCGCCGCCGTCCGCTCCACCTGGTCGCCGTGTGGACTGTCCATGCTGTCCACCATCACGCCGTTGAGTGAGGGGGCCAAGGGCAACTCGTACCGGTCGACCGCCGGGTGGTTCGTCATCGGGGCCACGGCCGGAGGAGCCACGCTGGGCGGCATGATGGCCCTGGCCGCGGCGGGGATGCGGGTACTGGCCCTCACACCCACCACCCTCGGATTCCTGGCCCTGGTGGCCGCACTGGTGGCCGCCGGATCGGACGCCGGCGTCGGCGGATGGCGACTCCCCATCCACCGCCGACAGGTCAACGAGCGGTGGCTCGACCAGTACCGGGCCTGGGTCTACGGTGCCGGTTTCGGCTGGCAGATCGGCACCGGCCTGGCCACGTACATCACCACCGCCGCGGTCTACCTGATGATCGTCCTCGGAGCTCTCACTGCCCAGCCGATGGTGGCCCTGGCCATCGGCTCGACCTTCGGCCTCCTGCGGGGACTGGCCGTGCTCCTCACCCGTCGGCTGCGCAGCTCCGAAGGGCTCCTGGTCTTCCATCGCCGGTTCACGGCCGCCGGGCCGGTGGTGGGGAAGGTGGTCAACGCCGTCGAGCTCGGGGCTGCGGTCGTGTTCACCGGGGCGCTGCGCACACCGACCGCCGTGGCCCTTACCGCCGGCGTCGCTCTCGCCGCTGCGGCGCTCATTCGAGGTCGGCGAGCCCTGACCCGGTAGTCGTCGAGGGGACCTGCGCCGGACTGTCCGGGGCCGGGGAGGCCTGCTCCATGCCGGTGAGGGCTTCGGCGGAAGCGCCCTCAGTGCCCCCGTCGTCGGTGCCACCGCCACCGCCACGCCCACCACCAACATCACCACCAACATCACCACCGGCGACCTCGGAGGGTGGTGCGGCAACGCCGTCGGGGTGCACCGGTGCGGGGTCGCCCCCCTCTCCTCGCCGCCACCGCTGGAGCGGCCCGAACCGCGAGATCAGCAGGATCACGCCGGCCACGGCCAGGGCGGAACCGGCCAACTGCACCAGGAGCGAGCCGAGATGCCCGTCCTCACCGAGCCACAGGTGTTCGTCGAGAAAGCGCTCGATGCCCCAGAGCACCATGCCCACACCCAGCACGATGCCCGACGGGGGAAGGAGTGTGGGAGCGGGCGTCCCGTCCTCGCCGGTGGCCGGCGGGGGCGCGTTGGTACTCAGCCAGCGCTCGACCAGCAAGAGGATGCCGAAGATGGCGAAGTCCTCGACGGCCTGGAAGATCGGCACCGGCAGCCGCTTGCCCACTTGGCCGGCGTAGTACATGCCGAACCACTGGTTGGTCGGATGGCCACCACCCGCCACCATCAGCTGGGGACCGAGGAGTCGTCCGATGCCCCAACAGGCCATCAGCACCGGGGCCATCAGGTCGGCGAAGCGCATGGTTGCCAGCTGGGGACACCGTCGGCGGGCGCTGACGATGGCCACGGGCACGGCGAAGAGCAGCCCACCGAACGAGGAGAGCCCACCTTGCCAGATGGCCGCGATCTGGCCAGGGTTGTGAACGTAGAAGGAGAGGTTGGAGACCACATGGAGGGCACGGGCCCCCACGATGGCGGCCACGATCACCCAGACGAACATGCCGGTGACCCATTGCCACGGGTAGCCCGCGTTGCGCAGCCGGCGCTCGGTGTACCGCAGACCGAACCAGAAGGTCAGAGCCAGGCCGATCCCGTAGGTGTGGACCTCGAGGAACCACACGTGGAAGGCGACGGGGACGGGTCTCATCGGTGGGGGGTGGTCATGGTGGAGGTGCGCCCGGACCGAGGCGCAGGCGACGCCCTCCCAGTATGCCCCACGGCCCCGATAGTGTGACGCCGGGCGGGTCGATCAGGAGACACGGGGGTTGGCGTGGGAGCGCTTGAGGGCAAGGTGGCCGTGGTCACCGGGGGCGGTTCGGGCATCGGCCTGGCCACCGCCACCCGACTGGCCGATGCCGGTGCATCGGTTGCCTTGGTCGATCTCGACGGAGATGCGGCCCAGCGGGTGGCCGCCGATCTGGACGGGATCGCCCTCCAGGCCGACGTGGGCCGATCGTCCGCGTGGCCGGGCATCGTCGACGCGGTGACCGCCCGGTTCGGCGGCATCGATCTCGCCCACCTCAACGCCGGGGTGATGACCGGCGAGGCTGATATCACCGGGGTCACCGACGACATCTACCGGCGGACGGTCGGGGTCAACATCGACGGTGTGTTCTTCGGTGTACGGGCCCTGGCGCCGGCCATGACGGCACGGGGCGGCGGTGCCATCGTGGCCACCGCCTCACTGGCCGGGCTCATCGGCTTCTCCCCGGACCCGGTCTACTGCATGACCAAGCACGCGGTGGTCGGCCTGGTCCGCTCGCTCAGCCCGCAGCTGGCCGAACGCCACATCACCATCAACTGCGTCTGCCCGAGCATCGTGGACACCCCGCTCATCGACGACCTGCGCGAGGTGCTCGAGGGGAGTGGGTTCCCGCTCATCGACGTGTCCGCCGTGTCCGGGGCGGTGGTGGACCTCCTCGTCGGCGACGAGACCGGTCAGGCCATGGTCATCCAGGCCGGCAGGGAGGCGATCGCCTTCCGGTTCGCCCGGCCTCCGGGTCCCCGTACCGGTGGGACGGTCGGCCAGATGCCGCCGCCCGGGATGGCTGCACACGACCAGGGTTGAGGGTGGACGACCAGGCGGTGCTCCGCTGACAGTCAGCGGGAGGCAGGAGCGTTCGACAGGGGAGTGGCGGGTCAGCCGACCCGGCCGACCCCGACGAAGCCGTAGTTGGTACGCACGCCGGTGATGTGCACGAAGGAGCCCGTCTGCGGGGCCTCGATCATCTCGCCGCCGCCGACGTACATGGCCACGTGGTCAGAGCCGCCCGGTCCGTAGAAGAGCAGGTCGCCCGGGGCGATGTCGGCCAGCGAGATGTGGGTGGTGGCCGCGTACTGTGCCCCCGAGGTCCGGGGGATCGAAATGCCCGCCCGGGCGTAGGACCACTGGGTCAGTCCTGAGCAGTCGAAGCCACTGCCGGGGGACTCGCCGCCCCACACGTACGGGACGCCGATCTGGCTCTTCGCGGCCTCGATGGCACCGGCTGCGCCCGAGGGCACCGGGGGAGGGTTGGACGCCGCCGTCACGGTGGCGGTGGCACTCCCGCCGCCCGAGTTGGCTCCGTTGGACGCGCCCGACGAGGACTGGCTGGCGGCCTGCGACTTCTGTGCGGCGGCCACCCTCTGGTTGAACGCTGCCGCCGCGGCGGCCTTGGCCGCGGCCTCCTGAGCTTGTTGCTGCTGGGCGACCAGGGTCTGGATGCTGGCGTTCACGCTGGTGAGTGTCTGCCGGTCCTGGGCCACCAGGGCGTTGGCCTGGGACTGGGCCGTGCTGAGGCTGTCCTTGGTGGACTGGGCCTGGGTCTGTTGCTGCTTCAGGACGCCCTGGGTCGCCTGGAGCTGCGTCTGAGCGGTGTGGAGGCGGTCGATGGTGGTGGTCACGTTGCCGGTGGCGATGGATGAGTACTCCGAGCGCACGTCACTGGTGTTGGGGTTGCCCGAGAACATCTGGGTGATCTGGTTGCTGGTACCGCTGCTGGTGTAGTCGCTGATGGCCTGGGTGCGGAGCTGGCTCTGGTCCTTGGCCACCTCGGTCTGGTCCTTGGCCACCTGGGCCTGGTTGGCGGCGATCTGGCTGTCGAGCTGGGAGAGCCGGTAGTCGGCGGCCTGTACCTGGCCGGTCAGTGCCTGGATCTGGCCCTGGGTGGCCTGGATCTTGGCCGTGATGGCCGCGGCCTGTGCCTTCTCCGTGGTGATCTGGTCGGCAGAGGCCGGGCGCGTCGAAGAAAAGAGGGCGCCGGTGAGGCCCAGGGTGGTCATCAACGCGACCACAGGAATAGCCCTTCTACGGGCCTTCTTTCCGATTCGGGCAGGGGCACACGGCTCTGACGTCGAGTACTGCTCGGCGTGAGTCATATCGCCCCACTGTCTAGTCCACTGAGCCACCATCCACAAGGACACCCCGCACGAATGACCCTCTGAGCTGCATGTTTACCGGAAGATTGCGTTCGGCGAGCACCGCCATTGTGGTGGCAACACCTGGTGTGGGCGGCCCCCGATTGCCGTCCCTGCGACGCCCGGCAATTCGCCAGCATCGGCGCCTGCGGTAGGGTCGCAATCCATGGGTGAGATCATCGAATTTCCGAGCAATGGAACCACCGGCCAAGGGTATATCGCCGAGCCGTCCGGCGGACCCGCGGGGACCAGCGGCATCATCGTCCTGCAGGAGTGGTGGGGCCTGGTCGACCAGATCAAGCGGACCTGCGACCGGTTCGCCGAAGCCGGCTTCACCGCGCTCGCCCCCGACCTCTACCACGGGACCACGGTGCCTCTGACCGAGCCGGACGAGGCGGGAAAGCAGATGATGGCCCTCGAGATGGGCAAGGCGGCCAAGGACCTGAGCGGCGCCGTCGACGAACTGACGGGTCGCACCGGACGCCCCCACGTCGGCGTCATCGGGTTCTGCATGGGCGGCGGCCTGGCGCTGGTGCTCGGCACCCAGCGGCCCGACGCGGTCAAGGCGGTCGTCCCCGCCTACGGCCTCATCCCGTGGCCGGACGTCCAGCCCGACTTCTCGGCCATGGACGCCGCCGTCCAGATCCACGCGGCACAACAGGACGACTACTTCACCCCGGAGGCGGCCGGGGACATGGTGTCCCGGCTGCAGGGCCTGGGCATCGACGTGTCCCTCCACTCCTATGCCGGAGCCGGCCACGCCTTCTTCAACGAGGACCGGCCCGAGGCGTACCACGAGGAGTCGGCCGAACTGCTGTGGGACCGGACTGTCGCCTTCTTCCGCCAGACGTTGGGCTGAGCCCCGATGGCCGAGCCCGGTCTGGTCGAGGAGTACCTGACGCTCGGCCTCCGGCTGGGCCGCCACATCGACGGGATGGTGGACGCCTACTACGGCCCGGCCGGGCGTGCGGCATCGGTGGAGGCCGAGCCCCTGGTCGCCCCCGATCGCCTGGTGGCGGACTCCCGCTCACTGCTGGCGTCGATCGACGCAGGTTCGCCGCTCGAGACCGCCCATCCGTCTGGCGGTGGGCCCGAGGACGGGGCGGCCCCCTCCCGGAGACACTGGTTGCGGGCCCAGGTGGTCGGCCTGCTGACCACGGCCCGCAAGCTGGCCGGGGAGCAGATCGGCTACGCCGACGAGGTCGAGGCCTGCTACGGGGTTCGCCCGACCCGGGTGGACGAGGAGGTCCTGGTGGCCGCCCACCGACGGCTGGAGGAAGTGCTCCCTGGCTCGGACCCGCTGGCCGAACGCCTGGTGGCGTGGCGGGAGTCCCATGCGGTCCCGGTGGACAAGCTCCGTCCGGCCATCGACTCGTTGGCCGAGGACCTGCGCCATCGGACCAAGACCCTCTTCGGACTCCCCGACGGGGAGCACGTCGAGTTCGATCTGGTCACCGGCCAGCCCTGGTCGGGCTTCAACTACTACCTCGGTGACCTGCACAGCCGGGTGGCGGTCAACACCGACCTGCCCGTGCTCTCCACCTCCCTGGCCCACCTGGTGGCCCACGAGTCCTACCCGGGCCATCACACCGAGCACACCCGCAAGGAGGTGGGGCTGGTCCGACGCCGACACTGGTGGGAGGAGTCCATCTTCCTGGTGGGGACCCCGCAGTGCCTCCTGGCCGAGGGTCTGGCCGACCTGGGTCTCGAGGTGGCCATGGGCCGTCGTCCCGAGCTGATCGTGGCCGAGCACCTCCGCCCGCTGGGGATCCGTTACGACGCCGAGGTGGTGGCCGAGGTGTCCGAGGCGAGCGAGGCCCTCGGCGCGGTCCGCCAGAACGCCGCCTTCCGGCTGCACGAAGACCGGGCCGACGTGGACATCGTGACCGCAGAGGTGGCTCGGTGGGGCCTCCTGTCGAGCGACCGGGCGGCCAAGGCGGTCGAGTTCCTCACCCACCCGACCTGGCGGGCCTACCTGACCTGTTACGTCGAGGGCCTGCCCCTGTGCCGCGCCTTCGTCGACGGCGACCCGCTCCGGTTCGACCGGCTGCTGGCCGAGCAGCTGACCCCTGACGTGCTGTCCGAGCAGATCCGGGTGGACGCCGCCTCATGACGGCGCCCGGCCGACCGTCGCCGGTCGATGACGGGAAGGCCATCCTCGACGCTGCGGCCTCGTGCTACCTGAGGCTCGGTGTGGGCAAGACGACGGCCGCGGACATCGCCCGGGAAGTGGGGATCTCCAGGGCCACCCTCTACCGTCGCCACGGCAGTCACGAGGCGATCTTCCTCGCCGTGCTGACCCGCGAGTCCGAGGAGATGGCCGCGGCCGCCCGGATGCACCTCGCCGACGTGTCCGACCCGTCGGCGAGGATCCTCGAAGGGATGCTCTTCGCCATCGGGGAGATCCAGAGGCGTCCGGTCCATGCCGCCGTCTTCGGCGGGGAATCGGCGGCGTGGGCGGCCACCCAGGCCATCCGCGAGGAGGCACTCCGCCGGATCGGCGACGCCGGCGTGCGCCCCTTGCTGGCTCCGGCACTGGCCGACGGCACGCTCACCGAGGAGGCGATGGCCGACCTGTCCGACTGGATCATGCGGATCCTCATCTCGTTCGCCGCCGTCCCCGGTGAGGGCGGACGGCACCCCGACGAGATCCGCCGGCAGCTGTCCACCTGGTTCCTGCCCGCCTTCGACCATCTGGTGACCGACTCCTCCCTCTCCCCCTGAGGCGCGCCGCCGTCCTGAGACACTATGGTGATGGCGTCTCACACCGGCCTGCCGGGGGCGTGGCCACGAGGTCCCGGCTCGCACGGCACCAGGGGTGAGCCGACGATCGGGGGAGTGCACATGACGCGGATGCAGGCCTTGGTGGTGACCAGCCACGGCTCGCCGGGCGAGGTGCTGGCCGTGCGGGAGATCGACCGTCCCGAGCCGGGCCCCGGCGAGGTGCGGGTCAGGGTCGGTGCCGCTTCCCTCAACTTCAACGACATCGACCGATGCCGGGGGAAGCTGGTCTCGGTCCCCACCCCACCACCGTTCACCCTGGGCATGGACGTGTGCGGTGTGGTCGACGCGGTGGGCGAAGGGGCCGAAGCCTGGTTGGGCGAGCGGGTGGTGGCCATCACCGCCAACGCGCTGGGAGGGATCGCCGAGTACGCCGTCGCCCCCAGCGTCTCCGTCTTCCACGCTCCCGAGCAGTTCGACGATGCCGAGGCCGCCGCCTTCCTGTTGACGTTCCACACGTCGCACCTGGCGCTGTTCCGAAGGGGGCGTCTCGGAGCAGGCGACACCCTGGTGGTGCACTCGGCGGCCAGCGGGCTCGGGACCGCCGGCATCCAGCTGGGCAAGGCGGCCGGCGCCCGGGTCATCGCCGTGGTCGGAGGTCCGGACAAGGCAGCACTCTGCCGGTCGCTCGGTGCCGACCTGGTCATCGACCACACCACCGAGGACTTCGTCGAGGCCGTCCTGGTCGCCACGGACGACGTCGGTGCCGATGTCGTCTTCGACCTGGCCGGTGGCGACTTCGTCGAACGCTCGTGGCGGTGCACCGCTCGCGGCGGCCGCTACCTGGCCGTCGGGTTCGCCGACGACGACGACAACGGCATGACCGGCCGGCCCCTGCGCATGGCCTGCATCGGCAACATCGACATCGTGGGGGTGATGCTGGCCTGGGTGGACGCCGTCGACCCGGGGATGCGCCGGTTCGGGTTCAACCCGTTCGGGAGGGACGTGGCCGACGAGGTCCACGCCGAGCTCCTCCAGCTGGCCGCGGCCGGCCGGATCCGTCCGGTGGTGGGCCGCAGGGTGGAGATGGCCGACGCCGGGGCGGCACTCGACGAGCACGAAGCCCGACGCTCGCAGGGTCGCACCGTGGTCGAGGTGGCGTCCGGTGCCGGGTCGAGCCGGTGACGCAGGTCGAGTTCACCTGGCGCGACTCCGAGCTGACGAGCCCGCCCCTGCGCGTCCTGAACGGGGTCGGCGCCCAACTGGCCCGGTTCGGCCTCGACCGCCCCTCCCTGTCGCCGGACTCGGTGGTGGCCGCTGCGGTCAAGGCAGCCGGCTCCGACGACCTGGGCAGCGACTCGTATCGCGACCCCCTCGAGATCTTCCTCGAAGCATGTCGCACCGAGGCCGAACTGACCACCTTCGGGCGGATCCTCATCACCAAGATGCTGGCCGCCGCCCTGGCCAACCGCATCGAGCTCCACCGTTGGTCGCTCGACCACCCGGCGGTGGCAGACGAGTGCATCGACAGCCCGTGGGTCATCGTCGGTCTTCCCCGCACCGGCACCAGCGTGCTGTCCATGCTGCTGGGACTCGATCCGGTAGCCCGCCCGCTCCGCCAGTGGGAGGCGGCCCACCTGATCCCTCCGGCCTCACTCGAGGAGGCCGACGCCGATCCCCGCATCGCCCAGACCACCAAGGAGCTCGACGGGCTGATGAAGCTGAATCCGCCGCTGCGGGCGATGCATCCCTTCGGGGCGACCCTGGCGCAGGAGTGCGTCTCGCTCTTCATGTACGACGTGCGCACCCTGGCCCTCGAGACCCAGGCCCACGTGCCCACCTACGCCCGGTGGTTGGAGCAGGCCGACATGACCTCGGCCTACGCCCAGCACCGCCTGGCTCTCCAGGCGCTGCAGTCCCGTCAGCCCACCGAGCGGTGGATCCTCAAGACTCCCAACCACCTGTGGCACCTGGAGGCGCTGCACGCCGCCTATCCCGGCGCCCGGGTCATCTGGACCCATCGCGACCCGGGTCCGGTGGTGACCTCGCTGGCCAGCCTGGCCAACGCCGGCCAGCGACCGCTCACCAAACGGTCGGACCCGACACCCACGGCCGAGGAGTGGAAGCGCAAGTGCGCCTTCGCCCTCGGTTCGGCCATGGCCTTCGACACCACGTCGGGCGACGGCTGGTGCCAGCACCTCCACTACGACGCCCTGGTGAGCGACCCGATCGGGACGGTCCGGGCTCTGTACGCCAGCTTCGGTGACGAGGTGTCCGACCTGCACGAGCGCCGGATGCGTGTCTTCCTCGACCAGCGCCCGAAGGACGCCTTCGGCGCCCACCGCTACGACCCTGCCGATTTCGGGTGGACGTACGCCGGCCTGGCCGACGAGTTCAGTGACTACACCGGGCGCTACGGGGTGGGAACCGAGCACCGCCCGGCCTGACCGGCCCGCCGTGAGGTATTTGGGGCTCCGCTCGATTGGGCCGTACCATGCAGGGCATGTCTGAACGATCCCGAAACCTTCCGCGCCGCTCGTGCATGTCCTCGCCGGGCTCCAACGAGCGATTCCTGGCCAAGGCCCCGACCGTGCCGGCCGACATGAGCTTCCTCGACCTCGAGGACTCGGTGGCGCCCCTGGAGAAGGAGGCGGCCCGGGCCAAGGTGGCCGACGCCATCAAGAACCTTCCGTGGGACGACCGGGTTCTCTGCGTCCGGATCAACGCCTGGGACACCGAGTGGACGTACGGCGACGTGATCGAGGTGGTCTCCACCGCCGGTGAGCGCCTCGATGAGCTCATGCTGCCCAAGGTGCAGACGGCTGCCGAGGTGATCGCCCTCGACCTGCTGCTCTCCCAGGTGGAGAAGAAGTGCGGCCTGCCGGTGGGGCACATCGGCATCGAGGCCCAGATCGAGACCACCGGGGGCCTGATCAACGTGGAGGAGATCTGTGCCGCCTCCCCGCGGCTCGAGACGATCATCTTCGGCCCCGCCGACTTCGCCGCGTCGATGGAGATGCCGGTGCTCACCGGGGGCGTGTCCATCCCCGAGTACCCGGGCGACCACTTCAACTACGTCTTCTCGAAGATCCTCATGGCCGGTCGGGCCAACGGCCTCCAGGTGATCGACGGGCCGTTCCTCAAGATCCGCGAGCTGGACAGCCTGCGCGAGTTCTCCCAGCGGACCCGGGTGCTCGGCTACGACGGCAAGTGGGCCCTCACCCCGGACCAGGTCGGCGTGCTGAACCAGGTGTACTCGCCCACCCAGGAGCAGTTCGACAGGGCCTGGGACATCCTCGACGCCTACCGCAAGGCCACCGAGGACGACCGCACCGGAGCGGTCATGTTCGGGGACGAGATGATCGACGAGGCCTCACGCAAGATGGCCACGAAGTTCGTCACCCGTGGCGAGCGCGCCGGCCTGGCCCGCTCGGAGGGCTGAACCTCCACCGGCCGCCCCTGCCGGGGGTGGGAATCCGGCTCCCGGATCCTTCGGGTCCCCGCGTCCGGGTACCACGGCGCAGCAGACGTCGCTCAGAAGGTGAATTCGCGGTGCCACTCCTCGAGCACGGTGTAGTCCCCGTGCACGTCGACGGGGCTGAGGGTCGGTCGGTGGTAGAGGGTCAGCTCGATGTCCGAGGTGGTACCGCTGATCATTAGCGCACTACCGCCGAGAGGGGCATCGTCCGTTGACCGGCGCTGGACCTCCACCCGGTCGGGGCCCATGGTCAGCACCCATTCGGCACCGAGGTCGGTCGACTGGAGCGCCATCACCCGGCCGCTGCCGTGGCCCGAGTGGTCATGGGCGGCCAGCAGCGTGTCGAGCACCTCGTCGATGCCGTCGGCGGCAAGTTCGATGGGGACGGGGGCGCAGATCCCCCGGGCTGACTGGGCGTCGTAGCGGTGGATGGCCAGCTCGTGGGCGCAGCGACGCGCCACGAAGCGAGCGGAATGGTCGGGCCCGAACCACGTCCACACGGGAGTGGAGGCCGGGGTGGCCTCGAGCTCGGCGAGCAGCCCGGAGCAAGCGCCTGCCACCCATGGCACCAGGTCCTCGCCGGAGGGAGGTTCGTCGAGGGGGGTCTTCGGCCTCCCGGTGCCCTCGCACAGCACGTGGCTCCAGAACGCGCAGAAGTTGCCGACGTGAACGGCCAGGTCGGCAACTTCCCACCCCTCGCAGGTCGGGACGAGATCGTCGACGTCCCCGGCCTCGAGGGCGAACATGAGGGCCGCGCTCTCGGTCCTGACCGCGCTGACGAGGGAGGCGTGTTCCACGTCCTCACGGTAGCCCTCCCCGAGCGCCGGAGCGGCGGCCCCGTCCGCCTGGTGGTGTCGCGGGCGCGGCTCAGCCGGGGGTGTCGCTCACCAACCGGCGGGCGATCACCTTCAGGCAGAGCGTCTCGTCGGCACCCTCGAAGATGGACAGCACCCGGGCGTCGACGAAGTAGCGGCTGACCGGAAACTCCTCGGCGTACCCCATGCCCCCGTGGATCTGCAGCGCCTCGCGGGTGACCCACTCGGCGGCCCGGCACACGTAGGCCTTGATCATCGACGCCTCGAGGGTTCCCTCGCCCTTGGACATGAGTACGGCCACCTCGTAGGCGAACTGGCGGGTGGCCTGGATGATCACCGCCATCCGGGCCA
Organism: Acidimicrobiales bacterium; assembly: GCA_017883065.1. Lineage (GTDB taxonomy): Bacteria > Actinomycetota > Acidimicrobiia > Acidimicrobiales > RAAP-2 > Bog-756. The sequence continues at coordinate 23,720 of JADGOG010000015.1, forward strand.
GCTTGGCCTGGGTCAGCTGGTACCCGATGATCGCCTCGCCGAACACCTTCCGGTTCTGCGCGTACTCGAGGGCCGCCTCGTAGCTGGCCTGCATCACGCCGATGGCCCGTGCCGCGGTCTGGAGCCGGCCGTTCTCGAAGCCCTGCATCTGCAGGTAGAAGCCCTTGCCCAGTCCGTCCTCGCCGCCCACCAGGTTGGCGTCGGGCACGAACCAGTTCTCGAAAGCCACCTCGTAGGAGTGCATACCCCGGTAGCCGAGGGTGTCGATGGCCCGGCCCTCCATCCGTCCCGACGAGTCGGCCGGACGACCGTCGACACCGGCCTGCTGGGTGAAGAGGAACCCGTGCCCCTCGGCCTGGGGCTTGGGGACCAGAAAGAGGGACAGGCCCCGGTGGGCCTTGCTCCTGTCGGGATCGGTGCGGGCCAGGAGCAACAACACATCGGCCCGGGCCGCGAAGGTGCACCAGGTCTTGACCCCGTTGATCAGCCATCCTCCCGGGACCGGGACGGCGGCGGTGACCACGCCGGCCACGTCGGACCCGAAGTCGGGCTCGGTGACCGCCACCGCCCCCATCACCTCGGCCGAGGCCAGCTTGGGCAGCCACTCCTGCTTCTGTTCCTCGGTGCCCCCGAAGACGATGGCCCGGGTCAGGATCTCCGGCCGGGTGATCAGTGAGCCGCCGGCTCCGAGCGATCCCCACGACAGCTCTTCGGTGGCCACCACCATGCCCATGTAGTCCGCCTCGCCGCCGGTGGCGAAGCCCCCGTACTCTTCGGGGACCGACATCCCGAACCCGCCCATCTCGGCCATGCCCGAGATGATCTCCTCGGGGATGTCGGTGTTGGCCCGGTGGATGTGCTCGGCCCGGGGGCGGATCTGTTCGTCGGCGAAACGGTGGAAGGTGTCGCGTACCAGCTCGAAGTCCGAGTCAAGGTGGCGGTCGCCCTGCACCTGGGCCAGGCCGGCGAGGAAGCCCGGGTCGCGATAGGTGGCCACGAACTCCTCGGCCGGCGCCATCCAGTCGGTGCCCACGTTCCACTCCTTGGCCCGGCCGATGATGCGCCCGGCCAGGTCGGCCACGGCGTCGGCGGCGAAGGCGCAGGCGATGCGGGCCTCGGTCTCGCCGAAGGCCCCGTAGGTCAGAGCGGCCTCGGCGGTCCGCACCGCAGCGGCAGCATGGGAGACGTCGTAGGCCAGGACCTGGGCCCGGTCGGGCCCACCTGCAGTGATCAGCGCGGCGATCCCGGCGTCGACGACCGACTGGGCCAGGGTCACCGCAGAGGCGGCAGCGGCGAGATCAGAGGCGGGAGCGGTGTCGGTGGTCACGTGGCCAGGTTACCGGCACCCATCGTCGTGGTCCCAACCCCGACGGGCTCGGCGCCCCGACTGGCGCCGGCCCACCGGAGGGGTGGGTCAGGACGCCGGCGGGTTCACGTACTGGTAGTCACACCGGTACCCGTGGGTGCCGCTACTCGCCGGCGGGTCGTCGTGGCGCTGGAACTTGCCGTTGACCACCAGGCCGATCAGGTAGCAGTTGCCGATGGTCTTGGCCGCCGGGTTGTTGGGGGCGATGATGTGGTTCCCGTCGAAGGTGGTGACCTTGGACAGGGCCTGCAGCAGGGACCCTCGGCTGGGATTGGAGCCGGCGTTCTTGAGCGCCTGGGCGAACAGCTGGGCCGACAACCAGGCATACAGGGTGTACAGGTCCGGCTTGAATCCGGGGGAGGCCACGTTGACCCAGTGGAGGAACGTCCCGACGGCGGGGATGGTCGAGGAGTCCTGGCCGAGGTAGAGAGAGGCATTCTGCTGGAGATAGTCGCCGTTGACGTTGGCCGCCCCGCCCGAGTCGGCCACCAGGGTATTGGTGTAGGTGGCCGCACCGAGGATGACCACCGGGTGGAAGTTCTGCTGACTCAGGGCCTTGAGCAGAGCCGAGGCGTAGGTCTCGGCCATCTGGTCCACGAACAGGATCTTGACCCCCATGTTCTTCATGGCGATGACGTTCTGGGTGAAGTCGGTGGTGGACACCGTGTAGGTGGGCTCGTAGATGACCTTGAAGCCGACCTTGCCGAGGACGTACTTCTCGCCGGCCCAGTCCGTCTCGGCCGACGGCAGTCCGGCGACCATCGAGGCTGCGTAGTGAAGGGTCTTCGGGAACTTCTTCTTGAAGTACTGCAGCGGACCTTCTTCCCACCCGCCGTTGAGGGGCACCGCGCTGTAGACGTTGGGGAGCTTGTTGGTGGTGGTGTCGAGGACGACGGACACATCGGGCATGCCGGGATTGGCCGCCAGGAGCTTGCCGCCGTAGCTGTCCTCGAGCGAGAAGTTGCCGACCATGGCGAAGTCGCCGTTGATGGCGCTCTGCGTCGCCTGCTTGTTGCCGGCCCCGCCGAAATGGTCATCGGAATCGGTCAATCTGAGCTTCCTGCCGTTGACGCCACCGGTCGAGTTCACGTAGTCGGCATAGGCCTGGGCGCCGACCGTGGCCCCCTTGAACAGTCCGGCCGTCAGGGTGGACACATTGGCCAGCTTCACCTGGGTCTTGGTGATCCCGGTGTGGTCCTTGAAGGCGCTGGCCGGGATCTTCTTGCTCGTCGACGCGCCGGCCCTGGCGGCGTCGGTCGAACTCCACGTGAGCGTGGTGGCGGCGACCGCCAGCACCATCCCCAACGCGAACAGACGTGATTTCCTCGGTCCAGACTCCACAGTTCCCCCTGGTTTCATCATGTATCGGTCAGCCATCCTCACCGGCGAGAGCTGTCCCCGGGCGTTGGGCTTGCCGACTTTACGTCACCGACGAGCGCCGATGTCGTTCCCCCAACAATTCGGCGCTGAGCTGGTAGTTCTGATGTGGCGACCTGTCGGGGCGGTCCGGGGAAGAGACAGAGTCCGCTTGGCGTCTCACGTCAGGGGAGATGCGGTGCATCGACCGATCTTCCCGGACTCATCGCCCTGAGACTTACGATATTTCGTGTCTCACGCCTACCGGTCCGAGCCGACCGGGGCTCGGGTCCGCCGCTCAGGGTGCGGGCACCTGGGCCACCACGGTGACCAGGGGTGGCAGGACCACGGGATCGTCCCCGGGGTCCACCTCGGTGAGCAGGGTCACGTACTCGGCCACCGGCCCGGGTCCGGCTCCGGCAGGGGCCTCGGCCCAGGCGTCCACGGTGAGCAGACCGGCATCGCGGGCCAGGGAGGGCAGGAGCGCCCCGATGTCGGGATGGCGGGCGTGCGGCATCGAGAAGGGGTGCCCGTCGATCCGTCCGGCCGAGGTGATCGGCTCCTGGGCCACCACCCAGCCACCGGGACGCACCGCCCCGGCCATCCGGGCCAGCACGACGGCCGGGTCCACCACATGGAGGAGGAGAAAGCGGCAGAAGGCCAGATCGACCAGTTCGGGGAGGCGCAGGTCCTCGCCGGCCTGGGTGATGGCCAGCACCTGGCTGTGGGCCGCCGCCGCTTCGGCCACTTCGTCGCGGGCCAGGGGATCACTGTCCACGGCGTAGACCCTGCCCTCCCGCCCGACGATCTCCGCCAGGGCCACGGTGACGTCGCCGCCCCCGGCGCCCACGTCGACGCAGGTCCACCCCGGGGAGATCCCCAGGCGGTCGAGGGCGGTGGCCAGCGGCCGCCGGTAGACGTCGTCCCGCAGTCCTCGGAGCTCCATGGTCTCAGGCTACCGGTCGACGATTCTCCCATCGGGTGCCGCAGCCGCGTCCAGTGATGCGACCCCGGTGGGCGCTCGGGTCCGGCCCGGGAGCCGCCGATCTGCATCGGACCCACCCCGCCAGCCGATAACCTCACGTTCCGTGCGAGTGACCATGATGCTCTGTGACGCTGCCCAGGTCTCCGACGGCAAGCTGTATGTGCTGGGTGGTGGGTGGAGCATGACCGGCCCCGACCCGGTTCCCTCGGCCATCGCCCTCAAGATCGATGTCGGGTGGCACGAGGCCGAGGCCGCCCATCACTGGGAGCTGTTCCTCGAGGACGCCGACGGCCGTCCCGTCCTGGTCGACACTCCCGAGGGCGAACACCCCGTCGAGGTGCGCGGCGAGTTCACCGTGGGGCGCCCCCCGGGCATCCCCGAGGGGTCCCCGATCGATGTCGCCCTGGCCGTCAATCTGGGACCGCTGCCACTCACCCCGGGCACCCGCTACACCTGGCGCATGGCCATCGACGGGGAGTCGCAGACCGACTGGGTGCTCGGATTCACCACCCGGCCCACCGCTCCCAAGGAGTGAGAGGAGACCCCCGATGACCACGTTCGATCGGCCCTTCGGCCGCTACTACGAGGAGTTCGAGCCCGGCGACGTCTACCGCCACTGGCCGGGCAAGACCATCACCGAGGCCGATGACCACCTCTTCTGCATGATCACCATGAATCACCATCCTCTTCACACCAACGCCTGGTACGCGGAGAACGAAACCGTCCAGGGGAAGAACGTGGTGGTGGGGAACCTGGTCTACTCGCTGGTGCTGGGCATGAGCGTCCCCGACGTGAGCGGAGCGGCCATCGCCAACCTCGAGGTGGAGTCACTGATCCACCGCGCCCCGACGTTCCACGGAGACACCATCTACGCGGAGACCAAGGTGATCGGCAAGGTCGAGTCCAAGTCGCGTGATGACCGGGGCGTGGTCACGGTGGAGACCAAGGGGTTCAACCAGCGGGGCGAAGAAGTCTGCTTCTTCCGGCGCAAGGTGATGGTGTGGAAGCAGGCCGGCGCCCCGCCCCGCCGGCGCCCGTACGGGGACGACGTCTGGAGTTGAGCGAACCGGTCGCCCGGACGGCGCCGATCGGCTCCATCCGTGAACCCCGCCAGGTGCGTGCCATCGGCGAGGCGATCGTCCGGTGGGGGACGGCGACCGGTGGCGGGTCGAGACGACCCGACCTTCCGTGGCGGTCGACCCGCGATCCGTGGGCGGTACTGGTCAGCGAGGTGATGGCCCAGCAGACCCAGCTGGCCAGGGTGGTGCCCGCCCACGGGCGGTTCCTCGCCCGTTTCCCCGACCCGTTGGCGTGTGCAGCCGCGCCGCTCGGTGATGTGCTGCGGGCGTGGGAGGGGCTCGGCTACAACCGGCGGGCCCGCAATCTCCACCGGGCCGCCGGGTTGATCGTGGACGTTCACGGCGGAAGCGTGCCCGGTGACCTCGGCGCGCTGCTGGCGTTGCCCGGCGTGGGAGCGTATACGGCACGGGCGGTCCTGGCCTTCGCCTACGAACTCGACGTGGGCGTGGTCGACACCAACGCCGGTCGGGTGCTGTCGCGGGCGGTGGCCGGTCGGAGGATCGCAGGTGGTGAGGCGCAGCTGCTGGTCGATGCCATGGTCCCCGAGGGCCGGGGGTGGGCCTTCGGTCAGTCGCTTCTCGACCTGGGGGCACTGGTGTGCGTGGCCGACACTCCTCGCTGCGAGCAGTGCCCGGTGCGTCGGCGGTGCCGATGGGCGGCCGATCGCTTCGAGTGCCCGGATCCGGCACAGGGGTCGGCGGGGGTGTCGACCACCCAGAGCCGGTTCGCCGGCTCCGATCGACAGGGTCGTGGTCGGCTGGTCGACCGGCTGCGCGCCGGCCCGGTCGGGCCCGACCAGGTGGGGGAGGCGGTGGGTTGGCCGGACGATGCCGCCAGGGTCGAGCGGGTGGTCGGCCTGCTCATCGACGAGGGGATGGTCGTCCGAGACGAGGTCGGGACGCTCCGTCTTCCCTGAGCCCGGCTCCGCCAGAGCGACCCGGGGGCGCCGGCCTCTTCCTGTCGGCCCGCGGTCAGTGCTCCGGCGTCCGCGGCGTGGGAGCGTCGTCGGCCTCGGGGCGGTCGATCCGGTTCAGGCCGGGCAGGCGGATGCTCGGCGCCTTCTCCCTGGTGAACACCATCACCACCAGGACGGCACCACCGAGGATCAGCGCCAAGAGGACGGCACCGATGAGGATGATCCAGGTCGCCATGCCGGAATCGTAATCCGAGGAACCGCCGTTCCATACCGGCGGTGACGCCGATCGAGTGGCTCGTCAACTCGGCGACGGACCAGCCCGGACATCTCGAGGGCCTGGCCAGGTCGCCCGTGGTCGCCTCGCTCCCCAGCGCCGACTGCGCCTCCAACGCAGCCAGCAGGGCGTCCCCGACCTCCACCGGCACAGCTTCACACGGACCGCTCCAGTGGTGGCGATCAGCTGGTGGATGAGGACCTTCTCCGCCCGGTACGGCGGCTAGGCGTGGAAGTGGTCGATGGCGGAGCGCAGGTGGGTGCAGACCGTTCGGTACTTCGCAGCCGTGGTGAAGATGTCGATCGCGTAGTCCGTCTCGACGATGAGGTAGGAATCCATTCGGCGGTAGCCGGCGGCGATCACGCCATCGACGGCTCCGATCACCTCGTGGTCGAGGACCCTCGGATCGTCGTCGCCACGAACGGAGAGCGACCTTCCCCCGGCCGTCTCCCACCTGCCCACCCGCATGACGTCGAAGCACAGGACGTCGTCCCAGGGGATGCGTACCTTTCCCGATCGCCAATCGAAGCCCTGTCCCGTCACCCGGAGGTCTCCGCGGGCGCGTGGCCTTCCGTTCCAACGCACCTTGCGAAGTTCGAACTCACCGGGATCGTCGGTCCAGCCATCGCGCACCGACCGACTGTACCCAGCCACCCCGGCGGACACCCGCGGACGGCGGAGGCGGTCGGACCAGGCGTCCTCAGTCGGTCCGTCCGGCATGACGAGGGGGATCGGCGAACACCGGCGCGGGCGGATTCAGCGGTCCCGCTCGAGCATGTCGAGGATCTCCGCGGTCATGGCCGTCTCACCGAGCTTCGGGAAGATGCGTTGGATGCTGTGCTGATGGGCGTCGACCTCACGGTCGGTCATGGCGTCGATGGCGAGCACCACGTGGTAGCCGTGCTCGTGGGCAGCGCGGGCGGTGGATTCGACGCCGGCGCTGGTGGCGACACCGGTGAGGACCACCTGGGTGACCCCCAGCTCCTGCAGGGTGGCGTCGAGCGCGGTCCCGTGGAATGCGCCCCACCGCTGCTTGGTCACCAGGATGTCCTCTGGCTGAGCGTGCAGGTCGTCGACGAGATCGGCCCAGTCCGGTGGCGGATCGGCGCCGAACCGGCTGGGGGTCTCGGTCCGACCGGGCGCCCCACCCGTGACGTTGACCAGAACGACGGGGAGGCCGTGATGCCGGAACGCCTCCGCCAGGCTGGCGGAGCGCTGCACGATCCCATCCATCGGGTGCACCGTGGGAATCGTGGTGATTCCCTTCTGCAGGTCGATGACCACAAGTGCGGGCCTCGGGTCCATCGTTGACAGTGCCATGGCGTTCCTCTTCCGCTGCGTTCGTGGTGCCGGGGAGCGTGTTGATCGTCGAGGGATGGGATGGATGCAGGTGGGGGGGTCACCGTCCCGACCCGGTGAGGTGGCCGAACGAGCGACCTCCGTGCGTCAGGCAGGCGGAATCGGCGAGTGGCGCCTCTTCGCCAAGACGAATCCTCCTGCCACCGCACTGGCGAATGCCCCCACGAGGAACGCAACCTCCGGCCAGGGTCGGTTCGTGTACACGCAGAACCTCGCGCCCGCGTCTCCGGTGCATTCCACCAACCGCATTGGCATCGTTCGTTCCGCGGCACTCAAGCAGATCATGGCGAACCCGAGAGATGCAGTCAGAAGTGCGATCGCCGCCACCATCCGCTTCACGCCCACACCGTATCGCTGGCCGTACCGGTCACACGCGGTGGTGGCCGTGAACCACGACGCTCACGCCTCCTCCGTTCGTCGGACACTGCCACCCCTCGCGGGCTACCCTCGCTCGATGACGATCAGTTCCCGGCCCCACCCGCGTGACGAGATCAAGGTCGCCGTCGATCGGTACCACGAGTTGCGTCGCCGCATCGAGGAGGGTCTCGAGCCCAACGGCTTCGGAGCCCTCGCCGACTTCTACACCGACGACGCTGTCTACGTGGACGCCTCGTGGGGTCGCCTCGAGGGCAAGGAGGCCATCGCCCACTGGCTGGAGCACTCCATGGTCGGCCTGGGAGACTGGAGATTCCCGGTGGAGTTCACGGCCATCGAGGGGAACGACGTCGTCGTGAAGTGGACCCAGGTCATCCCTGGCGCCCGGCCGGACGGCTCGCAGTTCGCCCAGTCGGCATACTCACGGCTGCGCTACGCGGGCGGCGGTCAGTTCGACTACCAAGAGGACACCTACAACATGGTCCACGTCCTGGAGGACATCGAGGCGAGTGGGTGGATGCCCACCGAACCCATGAACCTGCCTCCGCGGCGTCCCGATCGGAACTGGTCACCGTCCAGGCTCTGAGCCGATGACCCCGCTCGGATCGGCTCTGGCGCTCCGACTCAGCCCTGATGGAGGACGGTCAGGCCGTGCACGGTGGGGAGTGAAATTGCGACGTGGGAGAAGTCGACGGAGCCGCCGAGGCGCGGCGTGATGTACGCAACGGTGGTGGCCACCAGTTGGAGCTCGAGCGAGCTGCCCGCCTTGGCGGTGTAGCCGACCGTCTCCATCGGGATGACGAGTGAGTGCTTCTTGCCGTCCAGGGTGACCGGAATCGGGGTGATCTGATTGTCCACCACTATCCCGGTCGACGGATCGACCAGCTGGGCGAACACCCGGGTTGGCCTGTCGCCCGCGGGAACGGTTCCCGCGTAGGTGAGCGACAGCGACGGTGCGCCTACGACGGCAGCATCGTGACCGAACGGAATGGTGATGTTCGTCGCGTTGGCCGCCGGGGCGGGCGTCACGGCGTAGGCCACGGCGTCGACGGCATTGGCTGCCTCGGCGTTGGCGGCGACCGTGGGTGGACCCGACCCCCCCTGGGCCTTGAGCGTCAATGTCCCGGAGCCGTTGCCCACCTGTGGTGCGCCCTTGGGCGGCGGGTAGTCGGGCGCCGCAAACGAGGTGCCGTTCTGATCCACGAAGGCGAAGCCCTTGAGCACGGGGGCCGAGGTGTCCCTGGCCACGTAGTGCCGCATCCAGGCGAGCGAGAGTGGGCCCACCTCGATCGCCGATCCCGGATCGGTCAGACAGACGCCGTGGCCGCCGCAGAACCAGGCCATCGCCACCGTCGTCCCCTGCCTCTTCAACGCCTCGTAGTTGGCGATCCCTTCGTCCAGGGTGAACAGATCGTCGACCGTGCCCTGCAGGATCAAGGTCGGGACCTTCACCTTGGTGAGGAACTGGGCCGGGCCCCGACCGACGAAGAACCCGGTGGCCTTGGCGTCGATGACGCCGGTGCCATTCATCTCCTTGTCCGCCGCGGTGATCTCCGGATTGAGGGTGGCCGAGGAAGCGACACTCTGCAGGATGTTGCTCCAGCCCGCCTTGGGGGTCTTGTTCTTGTCCAGACTGGTCCCCAACGAGTGCCAGGCGATGGTCGGGGCGATGGCGTCGATGCGGCAGTCCTGTTCGGCCGCCGCGAACTGGATGCCACCCCCGTAGGACTCACCGACCATGCCCACCCGTGGCACACCCGGTCGGCCGAGTTCGACCCCGTGCTGGAGCGCCACCCAGTTGATCATGGCCGACACGTCTCTGCCTTCGTAGTTCGGGCTGTCGACCTCGGCCGCTCCACCGGACTTCCCGAATCCGCGCGGGTCCCAGGTGAGCACGTTGAATCCGCCCTGCCTGAGCTGTCCGACGCTCAAGGCGCCCTGGATGGCCGCTTGTGTGGAAGCGGTGTCACCGGACTGGCCCCAACCGGGACCCATCAGCACGGTCGGATGGACCTGGCCATCGGTCGACGAGTCGAGGAACCAGTGGATCCGGATCCTCGTGCCGTCGAACGACGTGAGATCGAAGTCCGACGGGACTCCGACCACAGGCGTCGCCGTTGTCGAACGCCAGTTGCCAGGAGGCCGGCAAGTGCTCGATGGCGTGGCCGCTGTGGCCGGTGATGAAGCGGTGCTCGAGGAGGAGCAGGCGGCGAGAGCGGAGCCAGCGAGTACGACGGCGATCGGCGCCACGATGGCCAAGCAGAACCGTGCGGTTCTCGGCGATGCCGGCCCGGGACCACCCGTCGAGATTGTCCTGGTCACTGTGAACGTCTCCCCCTGTGCAGCACCACGTCGGCGTCATGTCCCCGTGCCCCGAGCAACGCTAGACGGATCGGCGGTCGACCGACGGTCTCGC
>JADGOG010000016.1 GCA_017883065.1 Acidimicrobiales bacterium
CCGCCGGGCCCGACGATCGTCCGGAGGCGGAGGCCGACCCGCTCCCGGTGGGCGCCGGTGACCCGTCGTGACCATCGGGACCGACGTGGACGAGGAGGCCACCCCCCGGGCCGGCCTGGCGCACCGGGCCCCGGCCCGGCACACGGCGCGCTGGGTGGGTGTCTCCACCCTGGTCATCGCCGCCGGCCTCATCGCCGTGCTGGCCACCCGGCCGTCGGCCCTCACCGTCGAGGCCAAGAATCCGTTGGTCGACAACCACGCCGTCGCCCCGACCATCGCCGGTGCCACCGTCGACGGCACACCGTTCCGGTTGGCCAGGGCACCTGGTCACTACGTGGTGGTCAACTTCTTCGCCAGCTGGTGTGTGCCGTGCCAGGAGGAAGGGCCCGAACTGGTCGCCTTCCAGTTCCAGCACCACCAGAGCGGCACTGCCTCCATGCTCAGTGTGGTCTTCAACGACACCGCCCCTGCGGCCCGTGACTACCAGGCCAAGATCGGTGCCACCTGGCCGACGATGGCCGACGCCAACGGGAGGTTGGCGTTGGCCTACGGGGTCCGCGAGAACCCGACCTCGTTCGTGATCGCCCCTGACGGGCGGGTGGTGGCATCGGTACTCGGGGGAGCGACTGCGGCCGGCCTGGACAAGATCCTTGCCAAGGCCGAGGCCGCCGGTTACGGCACATGACCAGGCGTCGGTTCCCGCTGTGGACACTGTTCGGCGTGGTGGTGGTGATCGCCCTGATCATCGGCAGCGGGGTGCTCTCCTCGTCGTCGCCGACGGCGACCCAACGCGCCACGGCCATCGAGTCGGCGGTGCGCTGTCCGACCTGTGAGGACCTGTCGGTCGCCCAGTCGTCCGCCCCGACCGCAGTGGCCGTCCGGGCCGCGGTGGCCCAGCAGATCGCCGAAGGCCGGACCGACCAGCAGATCACCAACTACCTGGTCGACCGGTACGGGTCGTCGATCGTCCTCGACCCGCCGGCCAGCGGCTGGTCCCTGCTGGTCTGGTTGCTCCCGCTACTCGGTGGCCTGGTGGCTTCAACCCTGGTGGTCGTCGTGCTGGTCCGACGTCGGGGTGCGGTCGGCGAGGGGCCCGACGAGCGTGACGGCGGGCGGGACCTCGACCCGGAGGTGGTCGAGGAGCGCAGGCGGTTCCTGACCCAGTCGCTGGCCGACGCCGATGCCGAGTACCTGGCCGGAGACCTCTCCGACAAGGACTACCTGGCCCTGCGGCAGCGCGACCTGGCGCGCCTGACAGCACTGGAGTCGCCCGCCGCTTCGGTTGCGCCGGTGCCGGCGGGAGCGGAGGCGCAACCGTCGTCGGCATCCCGGTCGGTGGCGGTCGACGACCGGAAGGGGGACCGGGCCGAGGGAGCACAGTGGCCCGGGACCACGCCGCCGGCTGCCGCCGGGGACGGGCCCCGGCGTCGGATCCGGAGCCGTCGGAGCTGGTGGTTCCTCGGGGGAGCGGTGGCCGCGTTCGGCGCTGCCCTGGTGGTGGCCGTGGTCATGTTCGCATCGGGTCGCCAACCCGGTCAGTCAGCCACCGGAAGCGTGGCCCAGTCCCAGCAACAACAGGTCGCCGAGGACCTCGCCCAGGCGGCCACCTACGAGAACAACGGCCAGCTCGGCCAGGCCGCCGACCTCTACCAGTCGGTGCTGGCCCGGCACCCCGACAACGAGGTGGCCACGGCCCAGCTGGGGTGGCTGGAGGTCGAGACCGGACAGCAGGGCAAGAGCGCGTCGCTGATCGCCGACGGCCGGGCCAAGCTGAACAAGGCCGTGCAGCTGAATCCGGGCGACTACGCGGCCCGGCTCTACCTGGGCACGCTCCTGCTCCAGCAGGACGGCAACGCCACGGGAGCGGTGGACCAGTACCGCCAGTTCCTGGCCGACAGCCCCCCGGCGTCCCTGGTCGACCAGGCCGCTCCCCAGATCCGTCGGGCCTATCAGCGGGCCGGCGTCCCGGTGCCGGCCGCGGTGGCCGGCTGAACCTCGGGCCGTGTGGGACGGTGCGCTCTCAAGGGACGAGGACGGCCTTGCCCCCGACCGATCGGTCGATGAGGCCGCCCATCACCGCGGCCGCCTCGGACAGGCGATACTCGGCCGGGTGCGCGGGGTGGAGGCGTGCCGAGCCGACCAATTCCATCAGCTCGCCGATCAGGGCACGATTGTCCATCGGATCCTGGAACGTCCACCCGCCCCAATCCACCCCGACCACCGTCCGGTTGTTCAACAGCACCAGGTTGAGCGGGATCGAGGCGATCGGTCCGGAGGCAAACCCGAGGACACAGAAGCGCCCGAACTGCCTGGTGGCCCGCAGTGCCGCCTCGCTGTGACGTCCGCCCACCGAGTCGACGACCACATCCACGCCTCCACCCGAGATCTCCCGGGCCCGCACCTTCAGGTCCTCCTCCTCGTAGGCGATGGTCGCCTCGGCCCCCACCGCCCGGGCCGCCTCGAGCTTGTCCGGAGTCGAGGCGGCGGCGATGACCCGCCCACCCAGTGCGGTGGCGACATCGGTGGCGGCCAGACCGATCCCGCCTCCGGCGCCGAGGACCAGCACCCACTCGCCGGGAGAGAGCGTGGTCCGCCGGGTCAGTGTGAACAGCACGGTGCAGTAGCTCTGGAGCAGGGTGGCCGCCTGGGCGAAGTCGACGGTGTCGGGCATGGGGATCAGGGACAGTGCGGGCACCACCGCCTGCTCGGCGAACCCTCCGAAGCCGGTGAAGGCGATCACGCGGTCTCCGACCTCGAACCCGCTCACCCCCGCTCCGATGGCGGAGACCTGGCCGGCCACCTCGCTGCCCGGCACGAACGGGGTCGGCGGCTTGATCTGGTACTTCCCCTGACAGATCAGGCCGTCGACGAAGTTCACTCCAGCGGCCCGCACGTCAACCACCACCTGACCCTCACCGGGGACGAGCGACTCCCGTTCCTCGACGACGAGTCCCTCCAGTGGACCGAGCTCGGGACAGACGACGGCGCGCATGGCCAGAACCTACCGGACCACCCGGGCCCCTCCGGGGTGGTCGGCTCCCACCGGATCGCCCGCCACCCGGTCGGACCGTCAGCGACGAAGCGAGCGCAGTCCCCCCACCACTCCGGAGAAGGCGGCGGCGAAGGAGTCGATGTCGGCATCGGTGGTCGACCAACCCACCGACAGGCGTAGCGAGCGCTCGGCATCCACGCCCATCGCCTCGAGGACCGGGGACGGTTCGAGAGTCTCGGACGAGCACGAGGACCCGGAGTGGGCGGCGATGCCGGCCTGGTCGAGGCCGAGGAGGATCGGCTCGGCCTCGACGCCGTCGATGCCCAGGCACACCAGATGGGGGAGTCGACCGTCAGGATCGCCGAAGACGGTCACTCCCTCGACAGCCCGGGTGGCGGACGACAGCCGCTCCGTCCGATCAAAGGCCGTCGCCGCCTCGTCGGCCAGGGTCGAGGGGTCGGACAACCGGGCGGCTGCGGCGCCGAAGCCGATGGCCCCCAGCACGTTCTCGAGGCCGGCCCGCCTGGCCCGCTCCTGTTCACCGCCGACCAGCAGCGGCTCGATCCTCAGGCCACGGCGCACCACCATGGCGCCGATGCCGACTGGGCCTCCGAGCTTGTGGGCCGAGATCGACACGAGGTCGGCATCGAGAGCCCCGAGGTCGGTGGGGAGGTGACCGGCGGCCGCCACCGCATCGACGTGGACCAGAGTGCCGTGCCTTCGTGCGAGTTCCACGATCCGGTCGACCGGTTGGACGGTGCCCACCTCGTGGTTGGCCCACTGGCAGTGGAGGAGCGACGGTCCGCGCCCGTACTCCGCACGGCACCGGTGGACGGCATCATCCATCGCCGCCGGGTCGATCCGGCCCACCCGGTCGACGATGACGTTCACGACTGCGGCGGCTCGGGCGGAGGCATCCCGGACGGCTGAGTGCTCGACCGCGGCCAACACAACCGGTCCCGGATCTGCACGGGTCACTCCCCATACTGCGGCGTTGATGGACTCGGTACCGCCCGAGGTGAAGACGACCTGTCGTGGGCGAACACCCACCAGCCCCGCCACCTGCTCCCTCGCCTCTTCCAACGCGGCCCGGGCCATCCGGCCCTCGGTGTGCACCCGGCCCGGATCGGCGGTCACCCCGGTGGCCTCCCATGCCTGCATGGCCGCACGGGCCTCAGGACGGAGCGGCGTGGTCGACGCGTGGTCGAGGTAGTGACGGGCCACGACCGGGCTCGCCGATCAGACCACGGCTGCGCAGGAGTCGTCGCCACGGGCCCGTGACGACGACAGCACCACCGGCACCATCCCTCCGGCATCCTCGCCGCACAGTCCGGCCAGCAACCCCTTCACCATGCCCCGGTCCACGGCACACAGCACCGGGTACTGCGAGGCCGCGTTGCCGAAGGGACAGTTGTCGGCCACCACCGCCGTGCTGGTGCCCTGGTCCTCGGCGTGGGCCGCGAACCCGTGGGCGGTCAAGGTGTCGGCGATGGCGTGCATGGCGGTGCGCAGCGACCTCTGACTGTCGCCGGGGGACATCTGGCCGGCCAGCGTGCGGCCGTACTCCTCGCCCACCCGCTCGGCCATGCCTTCGGCCGCCACCGGACCCAGCAGCTGCAGCGCCTCCTGCAGCAACAGGACGAGCAGATCGTCGCGACGGGTGAGCAGATCGAGGGTGGGATCGTTGCCTATGGCCCGGAACCGCTTGGACGGCCGGCCGGCGCCGTTGCCGGCCACCCGCTCCATGGTCACCTCGACGTAGCCCCCGGTGGCCAGCCGCTCGAGATGGTGTCGGGCCACGTTGGGGTGGAGCGAGAACCGGGCGGCCACCTCGGAGGCGGTCGCGCCGGGATTGGACCGGACGAACAGGTAGATCTCCCGCCGGGTCGGATCGCCGAAGGCGGCGGTCACCGCGGTCACTGCCGCCGAGAAGTGGTTGTCCGCCTCGGTTGAGTCCACCTCGACCGCTTCCTCGACACCCTTGAGCGCCAGTACAGAGCTGTCCGAGTCCGGTTGCACGTCACCTAGTCTACCGGTGACGGCGAAATTCCCCGAGGAGATGCTGGATGTCCATCGACGAGTCCCAGGTCACAGCGGCAGTCGCCGCGGTGACCGATCCCGAACTGCGACGTCCGCTGGGGGAGCTGGGCATGGTGGGCCCGGTCCAGGTGAAACGCAAGCGGGTGACCGTGGAGCTGGCCCTCCCCGTGGCGCACTACCCCCAGGTCGATGAGTTGGTCCGGCGGGTCCGCCAGGCGGTGGGACCGCTTCCCGGGGTCGACGAGGTGGCGGTGGAACAAGTGGTCATGGACGAGGAACCCCGTGCCCGGCTGCGCATGCTCCTCCGAGGCGAGCCGGTGGACGGTGGGACCCAGCACGCGCCGGACGACCACGGCCATGCCCACGGCGGCCAACTCGGTCACGAGGAGGGACGCCCCAACCGGTTCATGCTGCCGCGATCGAAGACCCGGATCCTCGGGATCTCGTCGGGCAAGGGTGGCGTCGGCAAGTCGTCGGTCACGGTCAATCTGGCCGTCTCGCTGGCCCGCTCCGGCTACGACGTCGGCATCCTCGACGCCGACGTCTACGGTTTCTCGGTCCCCAAGATGCTCGGCGTCACCACCGACCCGCTGATCATCGGGGACCTGGTGGTGCCACCCACCGCCAACGGGGTCCGGTGCCTGTCGATGGGCTACTTCGTCCCCGACGACACGCCGGTGATCTGGCGCGGGCCGATGCTGCACAAGGCGCTGGAGCAGTTCCTGGTCGACGCCTACTGGGGCGAGCCCGACTTCCTCTTGATCGACATGCCCCCGGGCACCGGGGACGTCACCCTCTCCCTGGGCCAGTACCTGACCAAGACGGAGGTCTACGTGGTGACCACCCCGCAGGCCGCCGCCGAGCGGGTGGCCCAGCGGTCTGCCTACGCTGCCCGCAAGCTCAAGCTGGCGGTGCGGGGGGTCATCGAGAACATGAGCTGGTTCACCGGGGACGACGGGAAGCGCTACGAGCTCTTCGGGGCGGGCGGCGGCGAGCAGCTTGCCGGCGAGCTCGGCGTGCCGCTCCTCGCCCAGGTCCCCCTGGTCTCCGCACTCCGCGAGGGAGGCGACGAGGGGATCCCGGTGGTGGTGGCCGATCCCGAGTCCGAGACGGCGGGTGTCTTCGACCGACTGGCCCAGGCCATCGTCGACCTCGGCCCCGCCCGGGTCTACCGCTCGGAGCTGACCCTCCGCTAGGAGCGACGGGCAGGACCATCGGTGCCGTCCGATGCGTCGCCCGACCGGTCCAACGCTCCCTCGGCCTACCGCAGTTTCTGAAATCCTACTAATGGTATTCGTGGTCAGGCATCATGCACCATACGGTTAGTACGCCGGCGAACTAACACACAGCGAAGTTGGACAGCGCTTCCCGTGGTCCCTGGTGCTGGGCGAGCCGCCGGGGCACGCAGAACCCACGGGGCAGGACTCGGTTGTCGGAGCGGACCGTCCGGCCGCCCTCAGCCCCAGTCGGCCCTGGTCCGGGGCATCCCACTGAACCCGTCCGGTTCTGGAACGACGCCGAGGACCTGGTGGATGGCCAGACCGCCATCGTCGAATCCGTTTGCCGAGGCGGCCATGTAGAGCCGCCAGATGTTGGCCCGCGAACGTCCGACCAGCGCCACCGCCTCCTCCCAGTGCTCCTCGAGATTGGACACCCAACGGTGCAGGGTCCGCGAGTAGTGCTCGCGCAGCGACTCGACGTCACGGACCTCGAATCCAACCTCCTGCATGGCCCGGATCACTGCCGACACGTCGAGCAGTTCGCCGTCGGGGAACACGTAGCGTCCGACGAACGTCCTGCGGCCGAGGAACGATCCACCGGGCTTCGAGATGGCATGGTTGAGCAGCCGTCCGGTCGGGGTGAGCAGTCCGAACAGGGTCTCGAAGTAGCGGGCCATCCGGGACGCTCCCACGTGCTCGAACATCCCGATCGAGGAGATGGCGTCGAAGGTCTCACCGTGCAGGTCGCGGTAGTCCTGCAGGCGGATCTCCACCTGGTCGTCCAGGTGGGCCTCGGACACCCGACGCCTGGCCTCGTCGACCTGCTCGCGGCTGAGGGCAACTCCGACGACGGTGGCCCCGTGCTGACGGGCGGCATGCATGGCCATCGATCCCCAGCCACACCCCACGTCCAACAGCCGGGCCCCGGGCCGGGTGTGGAGACCCAGCTTGCGGCAGATGAGCTCGTGCTTGGCGGTCTGGGCCTCCTCCAGCGTCGTCTCCGCCGACAGAAAGCGGGCACACGAGTAGGTCATGGCCGGTCCGAGCACCAGGCGGTAGAAGTCGTTGCCCACGTCGTAGTGGTGGCTGATCGCTTTGGCATCGCGGGCCGGGGAGTGGAGCCGGCCGGCCGGCCTGGCCTCCTCGGGCGGAGGCGGAAGGGGCGGCCCGAGGGCTCCGAGCCGCCGCGCCGCGTCGAGTATGGCGGGCAGGGTCCTCAGCCCAATGGACCGGAGGTCACGCGGCGTGGAGCCCTGGAGCACCCGCAACAAGGAGTAGAGGTCGCCGTCGACTGTGATGTCACCGGACACGAAGGCCCGGGCCACACCCAGCTCGCCCGGTGCCCACATGATCCAGCGCAGCGCGTCGGGCGAGCGGATCTCCAGGGTCCCCGACCCGTCCGTGGGCCCGATGCCGCTCCCGTCCCAGAATTCGAACCGGACGGGAAGGTCCGAGCCCACCATGGCCCTCACCAGGGGGGCGAGCGCCTCGGCGGCGCTCCCCGGAGGAGCAGGAACCGGGTCGATCGACCGACCGACCGACCGACCGACCCGCAGATGTGGCCGGTGCGAAACATCGGTGACCATCGTGACCTCCTCGACCCGTAGCCGGCGTGCGAAGCTCGGTTCGATCCTAGGGCGACCCGACCGTGCGCTCCACCGCGGCTGGCAGCCTCACGGACCGCGTCAGAGGTCTTCGAGCGCAGCCACCCGGCCGCTCCGGACAGCCTGTTCGAGGGCCTCGTAGTCCCGCTCGTTCTGATCGGCGTAGGCCGACGAGAACCCGGCGATGGCCCGGTCGAACCCGTCGCCCTTGCCCAGGTAGGACGCGATGGCGATCCAGTCGCCGGACCGGGCGTGGGCCCGGGCCAGGGTGGCCCCGCACATGCGGCCGTACATGGTGGCCCCGTCCACGCCCATGGTGTCGACGTCGGCCGATCCCTTCCAGTCGTGCAGCTGGCGGATGTAGTAGTCACGGGACCGGCCGTCGATGTCCTTGACCCGCTGCCAGCCGAGGAAGATGTCGCTGGCCGTCTGCATCAGTCGCTGCCCGACCACCACCCGCTGGCCGTGGTTGGTGTAGTCGCTCCTCCGGGTGAACCGCTCGAGCACCGACGGCTGGGCCTCCTTCGCCTGGAGGATCAGGGGGTCCTGTTCGTCCACCCCGAGCATGAGGAAGATCCAGGCCCGGGTGCCCACGCTGCCCACGCCGACCACCTTGCGGGCCATGTGTACGTATCCGTAGTCCTCGAGCGGATGGTGCTCCCCGGCCAGGGTTCGCCGGTACTTCTTGATGAGCTTGCGCAGGGACTGCTCGGTCTCGTGGCGGACCTGTTCGGAGAGGACCAGGTCCTCGAGGGGCACGATGAGCGGCGGATCGGCCACGAAACGGAGTCTGCCGTGGTCTTGGGCGGTCAGCTTCTTGAACGCCCGCATCCGGTCGCGGGTACGCGCTTTGGTCACGTGGCGGTCCACGCCCCGAATCTCCCGCTTTCCCAGCCGCTTCTCCCGCACCTCGGTGTTGACCCACTCCAGCATCTGGCGGATCTCCATGTGGGAGTACCAGACGTCGAGAGAGCCGTGCTTGGCCGCACTGCGCATCTCGGTCCGGTACTCCCGGGCCACGGCCAGCACGATGTCCCTCCGGTCGTCGACCGAGAAGCCCCGATCCCTACCGGCGATCTCGAAGCTGGCGGCCAGGCGTTTGACGTCCCACTCCCACGGGCCCGGATGGGTCTCGTCGAAGTCGTTGATGTCGAACATCAGCTGGCGCTCGGGCGACCCGAACAGGCCGAAGTTGGAGAGGTGGGCGTCTCCGCAGCACTGCACGTCGAGGCCTGACCGGGGGGTGGTGGCGAGATCGGAGGCCATGATGAGGGCGGCGCCGCGGTAGAAGGTGAACGGCGAGACCAGCATCCGGCCGTAGCGGATCGGGACCAGTTCGGGAACCCGGGTGGACGCCTGCGCCTCGAGCAGGTCCACCGGATCGGGTCGATCGACCGCCGGTGCCCACGTTGCATGGGAGGAGCGCGGAGACACCGCCCGCAGCGCCTTGCCCCGGTCGGTCCGTTCCGATCGGCTGAGCCGGTGGTGCTTCCTCGTGCCGATGCCGAGCCCCACCCGCCGCGATGACTTGGTCAGGTCCATGTGGCGACTCTACCGGCGGCTCCCCGCAGGGCCCCGGCGGCCCCGGGCCCCGGAGCGTCGGCGCCTGTGCCGGGCGGTGCCAAGCTGGTCTCCGATGAAGACCATCTTGAACGTCCTGTGGCTGGTGCTGTGCGGCTTCTGGTTGGCCGTCGGCTACGTCCTGGCCGGCGTGGTCATGTGCATCCTGATCATCACCATCCCGTTTGGGATCGCCTCATTCCGACTGGCCTCCTTCACCCTGTGGCCGTTCGGCCGGACGACCGTCCCCAAGCCCGACGCCGGAGCCGGATCGGCCATCGGGAACGTCCTGTGGTTCGTCCTGGCCGGTCTGTGGATGGCCATCGCCCACGTCGTCACCGGCGTGGCGCTCTGTCTGACCATCATCGGGATCCCCCTGGGCATCGCCGACTTCAAGCTGGCCGCAGTGGCCCTGGCCCCGTTGGGCAAGGACATCGTCCGCACCGACGACCCACGCGCCTTCTACCGTTAGGCAGCCCCCGGCCGGAGACAGCCGGCCGGAGCGGGTGACGGCCCCGGAGTCTCAGAGGCGCCGGGTCACCCCGATGCCGGCCGGGAGCTTGTCGGGGTCCCAGCCCAGAAGCGCCACGGCCTGGCTGAAGGCGAAGCGGTCGGTCATGCCGGCCACGTAGGACACCGCCTCCCGCACCGCCTGGGTGTCGCCTCCGTTGAGGTCGGCCTGTTCGGGTCCGGCGTCGGGAATCAGATTGGGGCGGTCGCCGAAGTAGTCGACCAACGCACGCAGCACGGCCACCACGGCCCGCCCCTGGGCGACCGAGCTTGGACGCAGGTAGATGAGCTCGTAGTTGCTGGCCCGGAAGGCGGCCAGTGCCTCGGCCTGTTCGTCGGCCATGCCGATCCGGCCGGTCTCGAGGATGGTCGAAACCAGGGCGTCGATGAAGGTGCCCAGCTGCTGGCTGCGCACGTCCCCGCACCGCTCCCGCACCAGCGGGGGCAGGGCGCTCGGAGTGACGATGCCGCTCTTGACCGCGTCCTCGAAGTCGTGGCACACGTAGGCGATCCGGTCGGCCCAGCTCACCACCTCGCCCTCCGGGGTGGAGGGTGCCGGCCGGGACCACGAGTGATTGCGGATGCCGTCGAGGGTCTCCACGCAGAGGTTGAGGGGAGCGAGGGAGACGTCGGCACCCCACGGCGCATGGTCGAACCCGCTGTCGAGATAGGGCGAGAGGGCGTCCTCGCTGGCGTGCCCGCCGGGCCCATGGCCACAGTCGTGCCCGAGGGCAATGGCCTCGGTGAGGGCGACGTTGAGCGAGCAGGCCCGGGCCACGCTGGTGGCCACCTGGGCCACCTCCAGCGCGTGGGTCAGCCGGGTCCGCTGGTGATCGTCGGGGAAGACGAAGACCTGGGTCTTGCCGGCCAGTCGTCGGAACGCGGTGGCATGGAGGATGCGGTCGCGGTCCCGCTCGAAGCAGGTACGCCACCGATCGGGCCCCTCGGGGCGGACCCGATTGCCTGCACCGGTCCCCCTGGTTGCACCCGGGGCCAGTCGCTCGTCCTCGATCGCCTCGCGGGCCTGGCGGTCGAAGCCGAGTGCCGGACCGTCGGAGGTGACCACGGCCCGACTGTCGGCGTGGGCGAAGGTGATGCCCGGCCCCTCGTGCCCGGACATGGTCGACGCCCAGCGGCGATTCCTCTCGTTCTCCGCGGCCGGAGCTCCCGGCGGACCTCCTGACTGCTGTCCCGACGGCACTCCCGACGCCTCTTCCACCACACCCTCCAGACGGCCGGCTGAACAACCGGCTCCAGGGCCAGTGTGCCCGATGGGTGTGACCGCGGGGCGGCACTGCTCCCGGACCTTGTATCGTCAGATGGGTCCGGCAGACCTGCCGGAGTTCAGGGAAGAGGAGCGTGCCAGGTGGACGTGCGTATCGGAATCGTGCAATCGATGAAGGAGCTCGACATCGAGTTGCCCGACGATGCTGATCGCGAGAAGGTCCTGGCCGACATCGAAAGCGCGCTCTCCGAGGACGGGAAGATCCTCTGGCTGACCGATCGCAAGGGTCGCCAGGTCGGGGTCCCGGTGGCCAAGGTCGCCTATGTCGAGGTGGATCCGCCGGTCTCCGATCGTCGGGTCGGTTTCGGGATCTCCTGATCCGACACCCCGCTCACCGACGTTCCGGGCGATTCGGCTCCGGCCGGTGAGCGACCCGGTGGCCCGATGAGCGACCTGCTCGGCCTGAAGCTGGTCTTCGTCACCGGCAAGGGCGGCGTGGGCAAGACCACGGTGGCCTCGGCACTGGCCCTGTTCGCCTCCACGCGGGGCAAGCGGGTGCTCATCTGCGAGGTCGACGCCAAGGGCGACGTTGCCGGCTTCTACGAGGCGCCGCCCACCGGGTTCAACGAACGGGAGATCCTCCCGGGCCTCTTCGCCATGACCATGGACACCGAGGCGTCGCTTCGCGAGTACCTCAAGCTCCACCTGCGGATTCCGGTGGTGGGCCGGATCGGGCCCCTGGCCAAGGCCTTCGACTTCGTGGCCACCGCCGCCCCGGGGGTCCGCGAGATCCTCACCGTGGGCAAGCTCTGCTACGAGGTGAGGGAGCGCACCTACGACCTGGTGGTGGTCGACGCTCCGGCGGCGGGCCACATCGTGGGCCAGTTGGCCGCCCCGCAGGCCATCAACGACCTGGTCAAGGTAGGCCTCATCCGGGGCCAGACCGACTGGATGCTGGAGATTCTCTCCGATCCCGGCCAGACCGGGCTGGTGGCCGTGTGCACCCCCGAGGAGATGCCGGTCAACGAGACCATCGAACTGGCGGTGCGGGTGAGAGAGGAGACCACCGTGCAACTGTCGGCGGTGGTGGTCAACCGAGTCCTACCCGAGCTCTTCGGACGTCAGGAGGAACAGGTCTTCGACGCGTTGAGCGGGACGGTGCCCGAGGAGCGCCTCGACCAGCTGGCCGGCGGGGACGTGGGGCCACTGCTCGACGCCGCCCGTCTGGCCGTGACCATGCGACGGACCCGCTCCACCCACCTCGACCGGCTGCGCGCCAGCATCGACGAGTCGGTGCCGATGCTCTACCTCCCGTACCTGTTCACCCGGTCGCACGGGTTGCGCACCACCCGCCAGGTGGCAGCCTCGCTCGGTGAGGAATTGGGCTTCTGATGGCGGGCGGGCGAACGACGCCGAGCAGCTCGCTGGACGGGCTGCTGGCCACCAAGGAGATCGTCATCGCCTGTGGTCCCGGCGGGGTGGGCAAGACCACCACTGCGGCAGCGGCGGCGGTGATGGCGGCGGTGCGCCACGGCAGCAAGGTGCTGGTACTCACCATCGACCCGGCCAAGAGGCTGGCCGACGCTCTCGGACTCGACGGCATCGGCAACACCGAGCACCGGGTGCCCGACGAGGCGTTCCGTGCCGCCGGACTCAAGCCGAGAGGCCAGTTGTGGGCGGCCATGCTCGATACCAAGGAGTCGTGGGACGAGCTGATCCGCCGTCAGGCGCCCGACAAGCAGACCCGGGACGAGATTCTGGCCAATCCGCTCTACCAGAACATCGCGGGCCGGTTCGTCCAGAGCCACGACTACATCGCCATGGAACGGCTCTACGAGATCCACTCGGAGGGCGACTACGACCTGATCGTGGTGGACACCCCGCCCACCAGGAACGCCCTCGACTTCCTCGACGCCCCACAGCGCATGGCCGACTTCTTCTCCTCCCGCCTCCTGCGCTGGCTGATCGTTCCCTACCGCTCTCGGCTGGTCAACGTGGCCACCAAGCCCTTCTACAACGTCGCCGACCGGATCCTCGGCACCGAGTTCCTGGGCGACATCTCCGAGTTCTTCATCCTCTTCCAATCGATGTACGACGGCTTCGTCGAGCGCTCCGAATCGGTGGGCCGACTCCTGTCCGACCGCCGGACCACCTTCGTGGTGGTGTCCACCCTCGAGGCGGTCCCGCTGCGAGAGGCCGAGTTCTTCGCCGAGCAGCTCACCTCCCGCCATCTCCACCTGGGCGCCATCGTGTTGAACAAGGTGCTGCCCGACTACCTCCGCGGCGCGGAGGGGACGGCAACCGCCGAATCGGTCAAGGAGCACGCCGATGCGCTGGCTGCCCAGCTGGCCCCCGAGCTCGGCGCCATCGACCCGGCGCTCGGGGATGCCGACCAGATCTCGCGGGTGCTCACCGAGGTGGCCGACAGCTACCTCAACTTCCAGGTGGTCGCCCTGCGCGAGATGGAGGAGCGGGCCATGCTCTCGGTGGTGCCCGACGTCCTGGCCACGGTTCCCTTCTTCGACACCGACCTGTTCGACCTGGCCGGACTGGTCCGGCTGGGGGAGGAGATCTGGGAGTAGGTCCGCCGGACCTACGATGCAACCGTGACCGAGATCGTTGACCCCGCCCTCGACGCGTACGCCGCCGAGCACACCACCGCACCACCCGCCTACCTCGCCGAGTTGGCCTCCGAGCTGGAGGTGACACTCGAGTCCCCCGGCATGATGGTCGGCCGGCTCGAGGGCCGATACCTCGAGATGCTGGCCTTCGCCCTCGGCGCCACGGCGGTGCTGGAGATCGGTACCTTCGGTGGCTATTCGGCGCTGTCGATGGCTCCGGGACTGGCTCCCGGGGGCACCATCACCAGTTGCGAGATCTCCCCGGTCCACGCCGAATTCGCCCGCCGCCACATCGCCGCCAGCCCGTTCGCGGACGCCATCGAGGTGGTGGTGGGACCGGCCCTCGACACCATCGCCACGCTGTCGGGTCCCTTCGACCTGGTGTTCATCGACGCCGACAAGGCCAACTACCTCGAGTACTTCGAGGCGGTCCTGCCCAAGCTGGCGCCCCGGGGGATCATCGCCGCCGACAACACCCTGTGGAGCGGCCGGGTCCTCGACCCGTCGGACACCAGCGAGGACACCGTGGCCCTCCGCCGGTTCAACGAGGCCCTGGCCGTCGACCCCCGGGTGGTGGTGGTCCAGACCACCGTGCGCGACGGAGTCACCCTCATCCGGCACGCCGGGTAGGGGCGGGGACGGGACGATGCTCGACTACCACCTCCATCTGTGGCCGCACTCGCAGAGCGACGCCGAGGCCACGGTGGAACAGGTGGCCGCCTACTGCGAGCGGGCGGCCGAGGTCGGGGTCACCGAGATCGCCGTCACCGAGCACCTCTTCCGGTTCACCCAGGCCAAGGACCGGCTCGGGGGGTTCTGGGACGATCTGCCCGGCGAGGCGCTCCGGCCGGGGATGGCCGCCTACTGGGACCACCATGCACGGGTGGACCTCGACGAGTACGTGGAGGTGGTCCAGGCGGTCAAGGCCGAGGGCCTTCCGGTGGTCCTCGGACTGGAGGTCGACTACTACCAGGACCGGATGGGCGACGTGGCCGACCTGCTGGCCGGGTACCCCTTCGACGTGCTGCTCGGCTCGGTGCACTGGCTGGGCACCTGGAGGTTCGACGTGCTCAACGACCCGCTGGTCCTGGCCGAGTGGGACGTCCGCGACGTCGACGCGGTGTGGGACGAGTACACCCGGGCCATGGAGGAGCTGGGCGCGTCGGGGGTGTGCGACGTCTTCGCCCACCCGGACCTGGTCAAGATCGCCGGTCGGGTGCCGGCGGTCCCCGACGAGTTCTACGACCGGATCACCGAGGCGGCGGTTCGGTCGGGGATGGCCGCCGAGCTGTCGTCGGCGGGCTGGAGGAAGCCGGCAGGGGAGGAGTACCCCGCCCCGCCGCTGCTGCGGCGGTTCGTCGAGGCCGGCGTGCCGCTGACCACCGCCTCGGACGCCCACGGCCTGCCCGACGTGGCCGACCGGACCGATGCCATGCGGGAGCTCCTGGCCGCCGTGGGGGTCGACCACCTCCAGGGGTTCCGAAACCGTCGTGCCCACCAGGTGCCGGTGGCCGCAGCCAACGGGCGCTGACCGTGGCCACCCCGGCGGAGCTCGCCTTCGAGCGCACCAACCTCGACGAGATCCAGTTGGCCCATCTCCAGCGCCTGCTGGGTACCTGGGGCATCCTCGCCGACCTCTCGTTCTCCGACCTGGTCTTGATGGCGCCGATGGCACCCGAGGCCCGCGAGCACCACGGTGACGGCCTGGAGTTGGTGGTGCTCGGGCAGATGCGACCGTCCAACAGTGCCACCGTGGTCCAGCACGACCTGGTGGGGCAGACCGCCGGCATCGGCGACTGGCCGCTCGCCGTGCTGACCGTGGAGTCGGGCGAGGTCACCAGGGGAGAGGTCCTCCTCGAGCCGGGCGAAGAGCCGGTGCGCCTGCACTGCATCCCGGTTCGGTGCGAGGGCACCACCGTGGCCGTCCTGGCCCGGCTGGCTGCCGGTGCCGGGCGAAGGCCGGGTCACCTCGAGCGCACCTACCGCGATCTCTTCGACCGGTTCGCGGTGATGCTCTCGGAGTCGACGTTCCCGTTCCCCAGCGAGGAGGTGGCCACCGAGGAGGCCCCCCGGGTCGGTGACGGCGTGGTCGTGGTCGACGAGGAGGGCCGGGTCCGGTACGCCTCTCCCAACGCCACCAACGCGCTGCACCGCATGGGCATGTACTCCCAGATCGAAGGCCGGCGCCTCACCGACCTGGGCATCGAGGAGTCGGCCATCGAGTGGGCGCTGGCCTCGGCGCTCCCGGTGGTGGAGGAGGTCGAGCGCCGGCCCGACGTGACCGTGCTCTTGCACTGCATCCCTCTCGTGGCCCAGGACGACGTCACCGGGTGCATGGTGCTGTTGCGTGACGTGACCGACGTCCGCCGGCTCGACCGGCTGCTCCTGTCCAAGGACGCGGCCATCCGAGAGGTGCACCACCGGGTCAAGAACAACCTGCAGACCATCTCGGCGCTGCTCCGGCTGCAGGCCAGGCGGCTCCCGCCCGGTGGTGGCCGCGTGGCGCTGTTCGAGGCCGAGCGCAGGGTCCGCTCCATCGCCATCGTCCACGAGATCCTCTCCCGCGAACCGAGTGATCAGGTCCCCTTCGACGAGATCGTGACCTCGCTGATCCGGATGGCCGAGGACTCGGTGGTCCTGTCCCGGCCGGTGACCTTCGAGGTGATCGGCGAGCTCGGCGAGGTGCCGGCCGACGTGGCCACCCCGCTGGCCGTGGTGCTGGCCGAGCTGCTGCAGAACGCCGTCGAGCACGCCTTCCTCGAGGTGGACGGGGGTGACGGTGCCGTGGGTGGGGACGGAGGTGTCGGCGCCCTGCCGTCGGCGCAGACCGTGGGGCACATCCAGGTACACCTGATCAACGATCTGGGCACCCTGACTCTCGAGGTCATCGACGACGGGTCCGGCCTGCCCGACGGATTCGACATCGACGAGACCCAGAGCCTCGGACTGTCGATCGTGCGGGATCTCGTCCGCAGTCAGTTGGAGGGCACCATCACCATGCGCAACCGCCGGGACACGCTTCCGGGGATGGCCGGAACGGTGGTGGCCATCGAACTGCGGGCCCAAGAAGGCCACAAGGTGGGCCTGTAGCCTGCACCGCCGACTCGGGCGGACGGATCAGGGCAGGGGGCCGGCAGGCGACGGTCCGCTACGAGGCGCGGCGGCGGGCGGCCAACCAGGCCTTGCGCAGCTTGCGGCGCTCCTCTTCCGAGGTGCCACCCCACACGCCAGACTCCTGGTTGGTGGCGAGGGCGAAGTCGAGACACGGCTCGAGGGCGTCACAGCTCCGGCAGACGCGCTTGGCCGCGTCGATCTGGTCGACGGCCGGCCCGGTGGTGCCGATGGGGAAGAAGAGGTCGGGCTCGGTACTGCGGCAAGCGGCCATATGCCTCCAGTCACCGTCGTCCCACTCGACCGTACGGTTCCACATCAGAGCCACGCTGTTTCCTCCGCTCTCGTCATTCCCGAGCTTTCCCGATTGTGATCTGTTTCACATGGCTCGGCGCCACAATGTCACCGGCCGTTCAGGATTCGTTCATTAGAGTACCGATCGGCACCCTTGGTTGCAAGCAGTTTTGACACCGGATGCATGTTGTTCTGCGCAGTGCACGTCCCCGTGACGGAGCGTCAGCGAAAGGTCTCGAGGAGTGGCGATCACGGCCGTCCAGGCACACCGAGGGAGCCCTGACCCGGCGTCGGGGATCGCCGAAAACACGCTCGAAGCCTTCGCCCGGGCCCGCCGGCTCGGTGCTGACGGTGTCGAGCTCGACGCCCGGCTGACAGCGGACGGCACCATCGCCGTCCACCACGACCCGGAGATCCCCGGCCTCGGTCCCATCGCCGACCTGCGGGCCGACCAGCTCCCCGCCCACGTCCCGTCGCTGGCGGCCGCCTTGGACGCCTGTTCCGGGATGATCGTCAACATCGAGGTCAAGAACTTCCCCAGTGAGCCCGGATTCGATGCCGACGACCATCTGGCCAGGGACGTCGCCCACCTGGTGGCCGAGTCGGGACGGACCTCGAGCGTGGTGGTCTCGTCGTTCTGGCCCCAGGCGCTCACCAAGGTCCACGACACCCGGCCCGAGATCCCCACCGGCCTGCTGGTGGCCCCCTGGTTCGACCCGGCCGAGATCGTCCCCGTCGCACTGGCCCGGTCGTGCACGGCGGTCCACCCCCACGCCACCCTGGTGACCGGGGCGCTGGTCACCGAGGCCCGCCGGGCAGGGCTCTCGATCGCCACCTGGACGGTCAACGACCGACCCCAGCTCGAGAGGTTGATCGAGTTCGGAGTGGACACGGTGATCACCGACGACGTGCCCCTGGTCCTGGACACCCTCGGTCGCCGCCCGTTCTGACCTGGGAACGCGGCCCGATTGGTCGGGAGTCCGATTTTCGTCAACAATGCAGGCCATGAATGTCGTTGTCTGCGTGAAACAAATCCCCGATCCGGCCGCACCACCGGCCCTCGATCCAGGGACGAAGAACCTCGTTCGAGCCGGAAAGCTGATCCTCGACGACTCCGATGCCTACGGCGTCGAGATGGCGCTCCAGCTTGCTGACGCCGCCGGAGGGGGCGAGGTGACTCTGGTCTCCATGGCTCCCAACGGCGAGACGTCCGGACTGCGGACGGCGTTGGCCATGGGGGCGGCCAAGGCCATCCTGATCAGCGACGAGTCGCTGGCCGGAACCGACGCGCTGGGCACCGCCAAGGTGCTGGCCGCAGCCATCAAGCGCGCCGAGCCCGATCTCATCCTGGCGGCCACCGAGTCGTCGGACGGCTACACCGGCACCACGCCCGTCCAGGTGGCCGAGCTGCTCGGACTGCCCTCGGTGACCTTCGCCAAGAAGGTGGAGGTGAACGGCGACTCGGTCAAGGTCGAGCGTCAGACCGAGGCCGGATACGACGAGGTCGAGTGCCCGCTGCCCGCCCTGGTCACCGTCACCGCCGGCGTGGTCGAGCCCCGCTACCCGTCGTTCAAGGGGATCATGGCCGCCAAGTCGAAGCCGGTGGACACCCTCACCGTGGCCGACCTCGGCATCGCCGCCGATCAGGTCGGCGCGGTCGGAGCCCGTCAAGAGGTGACCGACGTCGCCGAGGCGGAGGCCCGGTCCGCCGGAGAGATCGTCACCGACGAGGGCGAGGGCTACGCCCGCATCATCGAATTCCTCGAGCAACTCAAGGTCCTCTAGGACCGGTAGGAGAACACGAACACATGTCTGTCGACAAGATCTGGGTCCTGGCCGAAGTCACCGACGGGGCTCCCATCACCACCTCGCTCGAACTGATCACCGCCGCCCGCTCACTGGGCGGAACCGTCGAAGCCGTCGCCTACGGTGACGACACCGCTTCGGTGGCCGCCGCTCTCGGCGCCTACGGTGTCACCACCGTGCACGACGTCGGCGATCTGGCCGGCTCGCTGCCCGGCGTCCCGGTGGCCGCGTCCATCGCTGCCGCCGTCGAGGCCGGCAACGGACCCGGCGCCATCTTGTTTCCCGCCACCTACGACGGCCGGGACATCGCCGGACGTCTGTCGGTGAAACTGGACCGCCCGGTGCTGACCAACGTGGTCGACCTCACCGAGGCCGACGGCGGACTGGTCTCCCAGCACGCCATCTTCGGCGGCACCCAGGTACTCTCGGCCCGGTTCACCGGCGAGGGTCCCCAGATCTTCGTGGTCCGGGCCAAGTCCTTCGCCGCCGAACCGTCCGGTGGCGCCGCCGCCGAGGTGGTCGCCGCCCCCGCCCCGGACACCGGTGCGTCCAACGCCGCCAAGATCGTCTCGCGGCACGTCGAGGAGCGGACCGGGCCCAAGCTGGACGAGGCCGACGTTGTGGTCTCCGGCGGCCGTGGCCTGGGGGACAAGGACCAGTACGTGCTCATCGAGGAACTCGCCACCCTCCTCAAGGGTGCTCCGGGCGCCAGCCGGGCCATCGTGGACGCCGGCTGGGTGCCCTACTCCCATCAGGTGGGCCAGACCGGCAAGACGGTGAAGCCCACCGTCTACCTGGCCTGTGGGATCTCCGGCGCCACCCAGCACATGGTGGGCATGAAGAACTCCAAGAACATCGTGGCCATCAACAAGGACCAGGACGCACCGATCTTCTCGGTGGCCGACCTGGGCATCGTGGGTGACGTGCACAAGGTGCTTCCGCAGCTGATCGAGGCCCTCAAGGCCCGCAGCTGACCCGTCGCCTGGACGGTCCCACCGGGGCCCTCCAGGCGACCACGGCGGACCTCGAGCGGGCGTGCTCCCCCTGGTTGGGGTCGCCTGTCCTCAGGCGTGGGGAGACCCCAGTTCGGGAAGGGGGCGTGCCATACTGTGGCCTCAGCGTCCCCTCTTGCACAGAACCTACGGGTGTGAACTCCTCCGCTTACCGTCGCCGCAGCCGTCCGTCCCCAGACGAGAGGCTCGACAGACCGTGGCCCCGGGGCGTGCGGTCGGTCGAGGGTCCGGTGGCACCGCTGAGCGGCATGGCCGTTCCCCCGGTTCGGCCGAACCGTGCCTAGGCCGGTAGAGGGAACCAGCCCCTACCTCCCCGGCCTCGACGGGATCCGCGCCATCGCCGTGCTGTCGGTCATCGCGTTCCACCTCAACTTCGGCTGGGCCTCGGGCGGCCTGCTCGGCGTCCAGGTCTTCTTCGTGCTGTCGGGCTACCTGATCACCGATCTGCTGGTGTCCGAGTATCGCCGGTCCGATGGGATCGCCCTCACGCAGTTCTGGATCCGGCGGGCCCGACGGCTCCTGCCCGCCCTCTTCGTGGTGCTCTTCGTCACCGTGGGCTGGGCCACGCTCTTCGACCGGAGCCAGCTGATGGCGCTGCGCAGCGACCTGCCGGCCGGCATCTTCTACGTGAGCAATTGGTGGTACATCTTCCACCACGTCTCCTACTTCGCCAAGTTCGGGCCGCCCTCCCCGCTCGGCCACCTGTGGTCGCTCTCGATCGAGGAGCAGTTCTACCTCTTCTGGCCGCTGCTGGTCCTGGCCGCCATGAAGTGGATCCACGACAAGCGCACCATGATCATCCTCACGCTGGCCGCGACGGCCGCCTCTGCCATCGAGATGGGGATCCTCTTCGTGCCCGACGGCGACCCGACCCGCGCGTACGACGGGACCGACACCCGGGCCTTTGCACTGCTGATCGGCGCCGCACTGGCCATGGCCCTTCCCCGGAACCAGGTCTTCGCCTCGGTGACGGCCAATGCCCGACGCCTGCTCGACGCGGTGGGTGGCCTCTCCCTGGCCGGCATCTTCTTGATGTTCTGGCTGACCAGCCAGTACGACTCGTTCCTCTACCACGGCGGCCTGGTACTGCTCGCCCTGTTGACCGCACTGCTCATCGGGGTGACCATCCACCCCGGTTCGCACCTCCAGGTGGTCCTCGGGTGGGAGCCGCTCCGATGGATCGGGGAACGGTCGTATGGCATCTACCTGTGGCACTACCCGGTCATCGTGTTGACCACGCCGCTCAACGCGCCGCCCAGTGTGCTGCGGGCCAGCCTGCAGATAGCGGCCACCGTGGTGCTGGCCGCGCTGTCGTGGCGCTACATCGAACAGCCGGTCCGCCACGGCGCACTCGGGCGCCAGTGGCAGAAGATCCGGGGCCACGAGTGGACCTGGCCCCACTTGAGGCCGGTCGGCTGGGTGGTCGCCGGAGCGGTGGCTGTCAACGCCACGCTGTGCGCCCTGGGCCTGTTCGGCCTGGTGTCGGCCTCCGCTGCCGACCCGGGCTCCCAGGTCACCAGCATCGTCCCGTTCATCCACCGGCACCCCGGAGCGTCGACGACGGCGCCGAGCCCGTCCTCGACGCTGTCGGGTGGAGCCACCACCACGACCGCCGCCCCGCCACCGGCCGGCCAGGGCGTGACCGCCGTCGGCGACTCGATCATGGTCGACGCCGCCCCCTACCTCCAGTCGTCACTGCCGGGGATCGTCATCGATGCCCAGGTCGGCCTGCAGCTCTACCAGGTCCAAGAGGCGGTCCCCCAACTCAAGTCCGAAGGGGCGATCGGTGACCGGATCATCCTCGAACTGGGGACCAACGGCCCCTTCACGCCAGCCCAGCTGACCAGCCTGCTCGACTCCTTCGGCCCCATGCACCGCATCGTGCTGGTCAACACCCACGTGCCCCGCCCGTGGCAACAACAGGTCAACGACAGCATCGCCGCCGTCGCCCAGACCTACCCGGACACGGTGGTGGTGGACTGGAACACGGCCAGTGCGGCCTATCCCCAGTACTTCTATTCCGACGGCGTGCACCTCGATCCCGACGGTGCCAAGTACTACGCCTCGCTGCTCGTCCAGGCCCTCGACGAGCCTGCGCCCAGGGCCAGCCACTGAAGGCCCTGGTCTCGGCTATCCGGGCCGGACGCTCCCGGCATCGAACTCAGACCAAGGGCCACGGATAGGGCGGCCGCTCGCCCGTCGGCTCGGGGAAGACACCGGACGCGAGCATCCGGCGGATCCGGTCGATCAGCGCCTCACGCTCGGACTCGGGGAGCAGCCGGCCCAGTTCGTCGGGGATGTCGCTGGCCAGCTCCTCGAGATCGGCCAGCACCACGTCGGGGATGTCCTCGCCGGCGAAGTCCCAGATCACCGTGCGCAGCTTGTCATGGCGGTGGAAACAGAGCCCGTGGTCGATGCCCCACAGGCGACCGTCGGTGCCCTCCAGTACGTGACCGCTCTTGCGGTCGGCGTTGTTGGCGGCCACGTCGAAGGCGCACATGACCATCAGGGCGTGGCGGTGCCGGTCCTCCTCGAACAGCGTGAAGTAGTGCTGCACGTAGTCGGCCTCCACGAACAGCTGGAGGGATCCCGGTCCGAAGGGGCCGTCGTCACGGGCAACGGTCGGGGGCACCAGTCCCCATCCCAGCGCCTCGGACAGGGCGTAGGCGGCCACCTCCCGCCGGTAGAGCCCGTCGGGGAAGTCCCACAGCGACTGCTCGCCGCTGGCCGGCTTGTACACGGCCCGGAGCGGCTCGTTCCCGTCGGCGGACGTTGGGTCGGCGGGCGGATCCGGGTCGGCGCCGACCGTCACCAGGAAGGTGAGATTCGAGCTCCACTGCAGGCGACCCTCCACGATGATCTCCTCGGACAAGAGCAGATCGAGCGCCGTGTCGAGCCCGGGACCGGCCTCAGGGCTCCACCCGGTCACACCGCCGGAGGACGGTGGCCGTTGGTTCGGGGGCATTCGTGTCCCGAGGGGTCGAGGGGGGATCCGCACAGGGGGCAGGGCGGACGTCCCGACTCGACCAGGCTGGTGGCCCGGATGGCAAAGGCGGCCGCCTGCTCACGCGAGATGGACAGCCGGGCGATCGCCCCGGTCTCCTCCTCGGGCAGCAGCTCCTCGATGACCAGGATGACCCGGTCGTCTGCTTCGTCGTAGGAGACGCCGATGGTCCCCACCGCCCAAGCGGGCTCGAACGGCTCCTCGAGTTCGAGGTCCTCGGGAAGGTGACCGGGTCGCTGCTCGCCGCGTACGATCCGGGCCAGATAGTCGGCCACGGTGGCTACCTGCTGCTTCTCGATCTTCAGCGTGAGGACCACGGGCCCCTGTCGGCACTGCAGCAGGAAGAGCCGCTCGCCCACCGGGCCCACCGTGCCCACGGTGATCCGATCCGGAGCGGACAGGTCGTAGCCTTCGCTCACGACAGGACCAGCTCGGTCAGGGCCCCGGTGGAGTTGACCGCCAGTACGTGGGGTCCGGCTCCGCTGTAGGCCAGCACCGACACCGAGCAGGGCGAGACGGTCAGCCGTTGGAAGAGATCCAGGTGAGTCCCGGCCGCAGTGGCCACCGCCGCCTTGATCGGGTCGGCGTGGGACACCGCCACGATGGTCTCACCCCGGTGCAGGGCGGTCAGGCGGGCGATGGCCGACGTGATGCGGGCCTGCATCTCGAGGAAGGACTCGCCGGCGGGGAATCGGAATCCACTGGGATTGCGCTGGACCTGGGCCCACTCTTGCTTCTTGGAGAGTGCCTTCAGCGAGGCACCGGTCCACGTACCGAAGTCGCACTCGAGGAGACCCCGCTCTGTCCGGACCCGGAGCCCGAGCTGGCGGGCGATGGGCTTGGCCGTCTCGGCGGTGCGCTCGAGGGGGGAGGCGTAGACAGCGGCCGGTCGGGACGCGCCGGCCTCGGCCAACGCCGCGATCCGTGCGGCGACCGCCTCGGCCTGGTTGCGACCCTCCTCGGACAGGTGCAGCCCGGGGGCCCGACCAGGGAGCACCTTGCCGGTGGTCGGTGTCTTGCCGTGCCGCACCAACAGGACCACGGTGGGTCGCTCGGGAGTCTTCGATCGGGTGGCCACGAACGTTCACCGTACTCTCTCCGTTGCCGCCCTCGGCCGGGCGTTCGGTGCCGACGACGGCAGGAGCTGGCGGTGTGCAGCGCGTCTCAGGAGCCCACGCCGGCCAGGGGTCGGGCCGAGGGCTCGGTCGCCTCGCAGCCTCCGACGGGGCCCAGGTCGCCGGGGAGCGGCGAATCGCCGGCGACGCCGCCGTCTGCGTGCCCGTCGCCGCTGTGGTCCTCGTGGGAGAGCGCGGACGGCCACCAGTTCCACCGTCCGAGCAGCACCACCACCGAGGGGACCAACAGGGTCCGCACGAAGAAGGTGTCGAGCAGGATCCCGGCGGCCAGACCGAGCCCGATCTCTTGGACCTGGGTGTTGCCGGTGGCGGTCAGCACCCCGAACGTGCCGGCCAGGATCAGGCCGGCCGACGTCACCGTGGTGCCGGTGGCCTCGACCGCCCGCCGCACCGCCTCCTTGATCGGGGCGTGGTGAGCCTCCTCGCGGATGCGGGTCATCACCAGGATGTTGTAGTCCTGGCCCAGCGCCATGATGAAGATGAACATGAAGAAGGGGAGCACGAAGTTGATCCCGTCCTGCCCCCCGATCAGCTCGAAGACGAGAACGGCCAGACCCAGGGAGGCCAGATACGAGAGGGCCACGCTCACCACCAGGTAGAGGGGCGCGATCAGGCTCCGAAGGACGATGGCCAAGAGCAGGGCCAGGACGATCATCACGATGGGGATGATCTTCATCAGGTCCCCCCCCGAGATCGCCCCCACGTCGTAGGCCACCGGGGCGTACCCGTCCACCCCGCTGGCGGTGGCGCCGATCTGGTGCGCGGTGCGGGTCACTGCGGCACGGACCCCGGGGATGGCCTGGGCCGCGGCCGTACTGGTCGACGGGCCCGCCCGCAGGGTGGCGGCGAACCGGATGGTGCGGCCGTCGGCGCTGATGAACTGGCTCGACGCCTTGTACGCGTTGTAGGTGGAGGTCGAGAGGGAGACGCCGGTCGGCACGGAGTCGGGAAGTCGGGAGACCGGGCCCAGGCCGGTCAGCTGTTGATGGGCCTGGGCCAGCTCGTCCGGCGCGACCACGGTGCCGTTGGGGTCGAGTGCGCCGATCAGCGAGGTGAACTGGCTCGACCGGGTCAGTTTCTGGCCGGCGGTGGCCAGTAGTTGCGGGTCGTTCCACACCGAGGTGGGCAGGCGGAAGACCAGGCTGGTCGGATCGGCCGCGGCCGACGGGTAGTTGGCCACCAGGAGCGCCTGGCCCTTCCCCGAGTCGGACGACGCCGGCGCGGCCGGATCACCGAAACCCGACGGCGTGTAGGCGAGCATGGACAGGGCAAGTCCCCCGAAGATCACCAGACCGACGATCAGGGTCCAGACCGGCCGCCCCACCACCTTTCCGGCGATCCGTCCCCACATCCCGTGACGGGGTGGCTCGGGCTTGGGAATGCGGGGCCAGAAGGTGCTCCGGCCGAGGATGGCGAGGAGCGCGGGCAGAAGGGTGAGGTTGGCCACCAGCGCCACGGCGATACCGATGGCCAGTGCCGGTCCCAGCCCCTTGTAGAGGCCGAAGGTGGCTACGACCACGGTGATCAGGGCGCCGATCACCGTCAGTCCCGAGAAGGTGATCGACTCGCCCACCTTGCACAGGGAGAACGAGACCGCTTCGTGGATCTCCCTTCCGCGCCTCAGCTCTTCGCGCAGGCGGAAGATGAGGAAGAGGCCGTAGTCGGTGCCGGCTCCGAGCAGGATCACCACCAACAGGATGGGGGTGAGGTCGGAGACCTGCACGCCGACGTGGGTGGACGCGGCGATGATCGGCTCTGCCGCGAAGAGCGCCACTGCCGATGGGAGCAGGGCGATCACCGGGGCCAGCAGGGCGCGGAAGGTGAGGAAGAGGAGGGCCAGGATGAACAGGATCGAGAGCAGCTCGGTCAGGGTCTGGGTATGGCTGTTCTGGCTCTTCTGATCGACCGCCTGGGCCACCGGTCCTGTCAGATGGAGGGCCAGGCCGGTCGGGGCGCCCGAGGTGGTGAAGGTGGAACGCAGTCCGGCGGTGGCCGCCACCGCCTCCGAGCCGTCCGACGACGGGACCTGCAGCTGTATCAGGGCGGTGCGCGCCCGCCCGTTGGCCGAGATCCCCTGATCCGTGAGAGCGACGACGTTGGGGATGGACAGCATGGTCTGCTCGGCCCGGTCGATGGCGGCGTTGTCGGCGGGGGAGAGCGAACCGGCGGAGGTGGCGGCGACGAAGGTGGCGTCCCTGGTGGACTTCGACCTGAAGGGGGCGTTCAGCGTCGCCGCCTTCACGCTGGCGGTGCTCGCCGGCAGGAACTGCGAGTTGCTGCTCTTCTCCACGCTCGACAGCGAGGGAAGGGACACCGTGAGCACCACGGTCACCACGATCCAGCCGGCGACGATCAGCCAGCGGAAGCGTACGGTGAATCGTCCCAGGGCGGCGAACAAGCGGTGGTCCTCCAGACGTCCACGACCGGCCCACCATTCGACGCGCAACGACGAAGGTGGGCTGCTCGTCTGAAGCGGCCGTGCCAACATCGGGACGCACCGGCCACCTGCGGGTGACTGGGCCTCTCGTTGGCAATCCTACGTTCGAGGCCTCGGCGAATTGAGGGTCGAAAGTCCCGGAATACCTGATTATTACGAGATTCTCACCCAGGACGACCGTCCCGTCCGGCTCCCCCCGGAGCGCCGCCGTTCAGGTGGCGGCGGGGAGCCGACGGGGCATCGGCACCGCCGTCTCCGGCCACCGTTTGCGGCTCACCTTGGCCAGCCGGTGGAGCAGGGCGATGGCCCCGGGATCGTCGTCACCCGGGCGGGTCTCGACCGCGCCGTCGGCGATCATCGCCTCCAGCAGCTCCCGGCCGGTGTCGGTCCGCACGATGGTCAGGGTCCAGTCGTTGAAGGCCCCGATCCCACCGGTGGAGATATCGGCGTGCTCGGCGGCGAAGTCGGGGCACGAGGTGCATCCCTCCCTCGTCCAGGCGTGGGCCTCCTTGAGGGGGATCTGGTGGAACTCGCCGTCCCGTGTCCACACCTGGAACACGCCCTTGATGTTCATCTTGATGATGTCGGCCCGGGCGATCCCGTACTTGGCCTCGAACAGCTCGGGGAAGATGGCGTCGTCGAAGGTCTTCGAACAGAGCAGCCCGATGGTCAGCGACAGGCGGCGGGCGATCTTTCCCGCCTTGCGCGCCTTCATCATCGGCGCCGCCGAGGCCTGGCAGCCCATGCCCACCAGGGCGATGCGCTCGGCCCCGGCCTCGATGGCCGCCGGGTAGGCCAGGGGATTGGCCGAGTACGTGTACCGGGAACCGGCCGCGGCCAGCACCTCGGCCCGGGTGGTGGCCACCCCGGGCGTGGCCTTCCAGGTGGAGCCGTCGCCCTCGAGGTTGGACACCAGGGCGGCGTCGATCACGTCGTGTTCAAGGGCCCAGATCAACAAGGCGGACACCAGGCCGCCGTCCTGGCCGGCCACGTGGACTTCGGGATCGACGGCCCGCACCAACAAGACGTCCGAGGAGATGCCGGCCACCTCCTCGTCGGTGCGCTCCCGGCCGAACAGGTGGGTGTCGATCTCCGGCTCCCACAGCCGGAACCGCGGACAGGCCCTGGTGCACATGGTGCAGCCCTTGACCCCGTGGGTGCAGCTGTCGGGACCGCCATCGGCATCGATGTGGAACGGCTTGTACTTTCCGCCGGTGTCGTCGTAGGAGAGGACGTCATAGGGGCAGGCGACCACGCAGGCGGCGCAGCCCGTGCACAGGCCCGAGGTCACCACCTCGGTGAGGAGCTCGGCCCAGTGCGGCTTTTCGGGAGGCATGGCCCAACCCTAGTAAGCCGTTCGACGGTCGAACGACGGAGCAGCGTGTCCTCTGCGGTCCACCGGTCCCCCCTGGTGGCCCGCCGCGATCGCACCGCTGGCTACCCTCGGGCAGTGCCCGAACTCCCCGAGGTCGAGAGCTATCGCCGGCTGGCCGAACGGGCTCTCGGCCGGACGGTGTTGTCGGTGGCCACCCCGGACCCGTGGTTCCTGAAGGGGGGCGTCGACGGTGCGACGCTCGCCGCCGCCCTCGAGGGGCGTGCCTTCACCGAAGCCCGGCGGATCGGGAAGCTCCTCTTGCTGGACACTGCCGAGGGGCCGACCGTCGGGGTCCGCTTCGGGATGACCGGCACGCTGGTGGTCGACGACAACGCCGGCGTCGACCAGCTCCTCTACGCCCCCCGCCGTCACGACCCGGCCTGGGACCGGGTCACGGTCCACTTCGCCGATGGCGGATCGATGGCGGTACGCGACCCGAGGCGACTCGGCGGGGTGTCGTTGGACCCCGACGTGTCCGGCATGGGCCCCGACGCCGCCACCATCACCGGGGCCCGGCTGGCCCGGGCCCTCGAGGGGTCGCATGCACCCCTCAAGGCCCGGCTGCTCGACCAGTCCCGGGTGTCGGGTATCGGAAACCTGATGGCCGACGAGGTCCTGTGGCGGGCCGGCCTCTCACCGCTCCGGCCGGCGGGCGACCTCTCGTCCAGCGAGGTGCGGCGGCTGCACCGGCATCTGCGTCGGGTCGTCGCCGACCTGATGGACCGTGGCGGGTCCCACCGAGGCGACCTGATGGAGCATCGCCACGTCGGGGGCCACTGTCCCCGCGACGGAGTGGGACTCACGCGGTCGACGGTGGGAGGTCGGACGTCGTGGTGGTGCCCTGGTCACCAGGTCTGACCGTCGCAGAGGAGTGGAGGGCGCCGTTCGACCGGGTC
Organism: Acidimicrobiales bacterium; assembly: GCA_017883065.1. Taxonomy (GTDB): domain Bacteria; phylum Actinomycetota; class Acidimicrobiia; order Acidimicrobiales; family RAAP-2; genus Bog-756. Next base: position 28,845 of record JADGOG010000016.1, read on the forward strand.
AGTTCCGGGGCTCAGGTTTCGAGCTCGCCGAGGACCTTGGCCGCGTGGCCGTCGGCCTTCACGTGGTACCAGGGTCGGGCGATGGTGCCGTCGGCGGCGACGAGGAAGGTCGAGCGGATCACACCGATGGACTTCTTGCCGTAGAGGGTCTTCTCCCCCCAGGCCCCGTAGGCCTCGCCCACCGTGTGATCGGCATCGGTCAGCAGGGGAAAGGTGAGGCCGTACTTCTCGCGGAACTTCCGGTGCTTCTCGGCGCTGTCCCCCGAGATCCCGAGCACCTGCACCTTGGCCTTGGCGAAGGCCCGGAGGTTGTCGTTGAACTGGCAGGCCTCCTTGGTGCAGCCGGGTGTGTCGTCTCTCGGGTAGAAGTAGACGACCACCCTCTTGCCGGCGAAGTCCTTCAGCGAGACCTTCTTGCCATCCTGGTCGGGCAGGCTGAATGCGGGCGCCTTGTCGCCGGCGGCGAGCTTTCCCATGGTGCGGTGTCCTTTCCTGGGAGGTCGGTCCGGGGTGACTCACCCCGGGTTTCCGGTTCGGTCCTCAGGGTAGGGCGTGGCCGGCATCGTGTCGTCCGCCGCCCCAATCGGGGCCAACCCCTGGGACAGTGTCCCGGCCAAGGCCCGGATCGAGTTCAGATGGAAGGACCAGTTCCGAGGACCGCCTGGAGCCCACCGCCCCTTGGTCTGTACTGCCTCAGGGTCCTTTGACCTGGTTTTTCGGGCGATACCCGGTAGACTGTGCTTCGTGGACAGGCGCAGTGCCTTCCACCGGGGTCTTCCTCATCCGGTTCTCCGGGCCGCTGTCGCGGTTCGGATCAGTGGCCCGAGGCGGGCCCGCAGGCATTCGTGATTGGCACGGATGTCGACGGTCGGCCTCCGGCCGTCACTGAACCGATGAGAGTGAGAATTCCACCCGATGACTACCCTTGCCGATCCGGCAGATCCCATCGCCGATGGCGCTGATCTTCCCGACCCCGACGCGGCGCCCTCGTTTGCATCGCTCGGCGTAGACCCGGCCCTGGTCAAGGCGCTGTCCGCCCAGGGCATCACCCACACCTTCGCCATCCAGGCCATGACCGTGGCCGACGCCCTCGCCGGCCGGGACGTGTGCGGCAAGGCCAAGACCGGGTCCGGCAAGACCCTCGCCTTCGGCATCCCGCTCTTGCAGCGCACCATGGCCGCCCGCTCGACCGAGCCCGGTCGTCCCCGTGCCCTGGTGCTGGTCCCGACCCGCGAGCTCGCCGTCCAGGTGAGCGAGGTGCTCGAGCCCCTTGCCGAGGAGGCCGGACTCCGGATCGTCGCCGTCTACGGCGGTGCCGACATCGAGCGCCAGGTCAAGAAGCTCCGCAAGGGCGTCGACGTGATCATCGCCACGCCCGGCCGCCTCATCGACCTCGGTGACCGGGGTGAGCTGTCGGTGGCCGACATCGAGACCCTGGTGCTCGACGAAGCCGATCGCATGGCCGACATGGGGTTCATGCCCCAGGTCGAGTGGGTGCTCCGCCGACTCGAGCGGGACCACCAGACGCTCTTGTTCTCTGCCACCCTGGACGGCGCCGTGGACCGGCTGGTCAGCCGCTACCTCTCCGACCCCGTCCTCCACGAGGTGGCCTCGCCCAGCACCACCGTGGACGCCATGGAGCACCGCTTCCTCGAGGTGCACCAGATGGACCGGGTCAAGGTGGCTGCCGCCATTGCCCGCAACTACGAGAAGACCCTGATCTTCGTCCGCACCAAGCGGGGCGCCGACCGTCTGGTCGAGCAGCTGCGCAAAGAGGGGATCAACGCCGACGCCATCCACGGTGACCTCCGTCAATCCAACCGGGAGCGCACCCTGAAGGACTTCGGTGACGGGAAGCTCCCCGCCCTGGTGGCCACCGACGTAGCCGCCCGCGGCCTGGACATCGATATGGTCGACGTGGTCATCCACTACGACCCGCCGGAAGACCACAAGGCCTACCTCCACCGTTCCGGGCGGACGGCCCGGGCCGGTGAGGCCGGTCTGGTGGTGACCCTGGTCCAGTGGAACCAGGTCCTCGAGATCGAGCGCATCCAGACCCGCATCGGTCTGCGCTCGCCGATCGTCGAGATCTTCTCCAACGATCCCCGCCTGGCCGACCTGGCCGCGTGGGATCCGACAAAGGCCTGATCCTGCCCGACAACCACTTCCGTCAGCCCCTGCTGGTCGGCGCCGGCATCGAGGGCATTGAGCGCATCCTGGTGGTCACCGCTCATCCTGACGACGTGGACTTCGCGGTGGCCGGCTCGGTGGCGGTCTGGACCCAGGCCGGCATCGACGTCGCTTACTGCATCGCCACCGACGGGGATGCCGGTGGCTCGGACCGGTCCATCTCCCGATCCGAGATGGCAGCCATCCGCCGCCGCGAGCAGACGGAGGCGGCGGCCACGGTCGGCGTCACCGACGTGACCTTCCTCGGCTTCCCCGACGGCAGGCTGGTCCCCGACCTCGAGCTGCGCTGTGCCATCTCGCGGGTGATCCGCCGGTTCCGACCGGACCGGGTCGTGGCTCAGTCACCCGAACGCAACTGGGCGAGGATCTATGCCAGCCACCCGGACCACCTGGCCGCAGGGGAGGCTGCGCTGTGCGCCGTCTATCCCGACGCCCGAAACCCGTTCGCCTTCCCCGAGCTCCTCGAGGAAGGCCTCGAACCGCATGCCGTCCCCGAACTGTGGGTGATGGCCACCGAGCGTGCCGACCGGGTGGTTGACGCCACCGAGGTCTTCGGCCGGAAGCTGGCCGCACTGCAGTCCCACCGCAGCCAGGTCGGTGACGGTGAGCACCTCGAGGACCTGCTGACCAACTGGATGTCCGGAACCGCCCTCGCCGCGGGGCTGCCCGAGGGGCGGTTGGCCGAAGCCTTCCACGTCGTCGATTCGGCCTGATGGGGGCCGGACGTCCCTGGGCCGTCCTCCAACACGTTCCCTTCGAGGGGCCGGGCCTGATCGAGACGGTCCTGGTGGATGCCGGACGTGACGTCGAGGTGATCCGTCTCGACCTCGGCGACGACCTGCCCGATCCTCGATCCATCGCCGGGTTGGTGGTCATGGGTGGCCCGATGGGCGTGCACGACTCGGACGACCATCCCTGGTTGGCCCCCGAACGGGTGTTGCTGGCCGCCGCGGTCGACTCCGGTTTGCCGGTTCTCGGTGTGTGCCTGGGTGCCCAGCAGCTGGCACTCGCCCTCGGGGCCGAGGTGACCACCGGGCCGGTCGCCGAGGTCGGGCCCGGGCAGGTCGAGCTCACCGCGGCCGGCCGTCTCGATCCGGTCTTCGGCCCCGAGTACGGCGGCCTGGCCACCACCACCGTCCCATGCGTGCACTGGCACCAGGACACCTTCTCGCTCCCTCCGGACACGGTCCACCTGGCTGCGACCCGCCCCTGTCCGCACCAGGCCTTCCGATCGGGTGACCGCGCCTACGGCCTGCAGTTCCACGTCGAGGTCGACCGTGGTCTGGCCTCGTCGTGGGCCCCATTGCTTCCCCGCGGAGTCACCCTGGACGACTCCCATCTGACCCAGGTCGAGACGGTGGGTCGTCGGCTGCTGACCCGGTACCTCGCCTGCGCCGACGTCCCCACTCCCGCCCCCGGCCGGTAGGACCGATGACCTCCTCCGACGACGTGCCGATGGACACGGTCGGCCGGTCCGATCAGGTGGAACTGGTCAAGCCCACGTTGCGCGGCGCCCTTCACGAAGTGGCCTTCGTCGTGTCGCTGGTCACCGGCACCGTCCTGGTCTGGATCGCCCCGACGCTCGGGTCCACGCTGATCATGGTGGTCTACGCCGCGTCCATCTCGTTGCTGTTCGGAGTCAGCGCCCTGTTCCACCGGCACACCTGGGGACCGGTGGGTCGCCGACGGATGCGCCGGGCCGACCACTCGACCATCTTCATCGCCATCGCCGGGTCGTACACCGCGGTGGCCGGGATCGCCCTCAGCGGTTGGGCCCGCACCGTCCTGCTGTGCATGGTGTGGGGCGGTGCCGTGGTGGGGATCGTCCTGCGCCAGGTGTGGCTCGACGCCCCCAAGTGGGTGATCGCCCTGCCCTATGTGGTGGTGGGCTGGGCGGCCGTCGTGGTCCTGCCCCAGCTGTTTCGGGCCCTCGGGTCCACCGGCTTCGGCCTGCTGCTGGCCGGGGGACTGGCCTACTCGGCCGGAGCGGTGGTCTACGCCCTCAAGCGTCCCAACCCGGTACCGGGGGTCTTCGGCTACCACGAGGTCTTCCACGCCTGCACCATCGTCGGGGCGACCCTGCACTTCGTGCTGATCGCCTGGTTCGTCCTGCCCCTGGCCTGACGCCGTCCGCCGGGCGAGGGCCCGCCGGGCGGTCACCTCTCGGTGGCGTGTAGCCGACCTGAGGCCGAGGGCATGGGTCGATCGTGTTCCGTCGGCAGTCCTGTTTCTTCCGTTTCATGCGGAGAGTAGGCGAATCCATGCCTTCTTCTGCCTACTGTTGGTAGGAATCCAAGAAAACCGACGTGGCAAGAGGCGCTTGCGCGATCCCTCCGACCCACCTGATGGCCCACCTCCGACCCAGCGGGCGGATCGGGGGAACGACGGCTTGAGGTCCGGTCAGCCGGCCATCTGGCGCAGCATGTAGGGAAGGATGCCGCCGTGGCGGTAGTACTGGGCCTCCATTGGGGTGTCGATCCGCAGCCGGGCCTCGAACTCGACCACACGGTCACCCTCCACGGCCCGGACCGCCACCGTCTTCGGGGTCACCCCGTCGTTGAGCGCTTCCAGGCCGGTGACGGAGAACTCTTCGCGGCCGGTCAGCCCGAGC
>JADGOG010000088.1 GCA_017883065.1 Acidimicrobiales bacterium
GGGCCAGGCGGCGGACGCTCCGCTGCAGGTCGGCGAGTTCGGGAGACAGGTCGAAGTCCACGGACGCCGAGGCTACCCGAGGGGCCCCGGGCCGCAGCCGACCGGGGCGGCGGGTCTGCCCACATGCAGGAAGGCACTGTTCTGGACACCTGCGCTGAATCGGCCGCGGTGCGGTACCAGCCTCAGCGCTCGTCGCCATCCTCGCTCGCCAGGTCGGTGGCGATGACCGCCGACTCGCAGTCTTGCCGGGAGGACGTCACCCGGGGCCCTCGACATGGAGTCCCTGGCTCAGGGCGGCTTCCCTCAGACGATCGTCATACGTGAAGAGCACACCTAAGTCCGATCCGATCGACAGTGCGGCCGCGAGATGGACGGCGTCCAACGACCGCAGACCGATCGGCGGTAGATCGCCGGCCCGATCGAGAAGAGGCTCGTCAATCCGAACGAGGCGCAACACGTCCATCATTCGCCGGGCATCACCAAGGAGATGGTCGTTGCCGGAACGCCGAAGAGCACGGACGGTCTCGGTGCGCAGGAGAGTCGCGGAAGCGAAGACCGACCAGTGACTCAACGCCTGTTCCAAGCCGCCCGATTCCCGTTCGGTCTTGAGCAACTTCAAGAACGCTGACGTGTCGAGATAGGCAGTACTACCGCTCATCCGAACGCAACTCTGCGAGTGCCTGCGAAAGGTTCATTCCCTCCGACGCAGGTTCGGGGAGGCCGAGCTCCTTGGCCAACGCGAGCAGGTCTCCTCCTCCGCCGGTGGCACGACCCTCGAGGACGAGCTGCTCCAGAGTCCCTTCACGAAGCGGGACGATACGCGCGATGGGCCGTCCACGGTCACTCACGTTGATCACTTCCCCGTTCACCACCCGCTTCATCAGCGCACTTGCCTGCTGCCGCAACTCCCTGATGCCCACGGTCTCGTTCATTGTGTACACATGGTAGCACACTAGAGGCGACCCGATGGTCTCGAAGCAGACGCCTGTATCCGATGGTCTGCTCGTGCCTCGCTCACGCGGTCGATGCATCGTGCGACCGATAGGTGCATCCGGGAACCCGGCATCGACGCTCGTCGGCGGTGAGGCGGCGAGACGGCGAGACTCCCGAGACGATCTGACCCACCGTCAGTAGGCTGCCCGCCATGACCCCGCCCGGCCTCCGACCTCCCCCACCCACCGGCAGCACGGCACTCGCCCCGGGCACCTACGACGGGACCGTGGTCATCGTCACCGGCGGTGGGACCGGCCTGGGCAAGTCGATCGCCACCGAGTTCGCCCGGTTGGGTGCCTCGGTGGGCATCCTCAGCCGGAACGAGGAGCACCGGGCTGCGGGCGTGGCTGCGGTGGAGGAGGCGGGAGGCAGGGCCCTCGGAGTGGCCTGCGACATCCGCGACGCGGAGTCCATCGCCGGCGCCTTCGACGCGGTGGAGGAGGGCCTGGGGCCGATCGACGTGCTGGTCAACAACGCAGCCGGCAACTTTCCGGTGCCGGCGGAAGACATGAGCCCCAACGCCTGGCGCACCGTGGTCGACATCGTGCTCAACGGGACCTATCTGTGCTGTCGGGACCTGGCCCGCCGGCTGATCCCGGCCGAGCGGGACGGTGCCATCGTCAACGTGGGCGCCTCCTACGCCTGGACCGGCGGACCCGGCTTCGCCCATTCGGCTGCAGCCAAAGCCGGGGTCAAGAACCTCACCGAGACCCTCGCCGTGGAGTGGGCCCCCTACGGCATCCGGGTCAACGGACTGGTCCCCGGACTGATGCCCCACGAGGACGAGGTGGCGGCCATCGCCGCGGTGCCCGGCAAGTACGAGGGGCAGGACTCGCGGGTGCCGGCGGGCAGGGTTGGGTTCCCGAGGGAGCTGGCCTGGGCGGCCACCTATCTGTGTTCGCCCTACGCCACCTACATCAGCGGCCACTCGATGGTGGTGGACGGTGCCAACTGGCAGCGGCGCCACACGGTGCAGCCGCCGTTCGTCCCGATCCGCGAACAGCTCAATCGGCCGCCGTTCGGGGAGAGCGCCCCGCCCAAGCCGGCAGGCACCGAGACAGAGCCAGAGCCAGTCCCAGAGCCGACGAGAGAGAAGAGTGCCGACCGATGAGCGAGCTGACCGACGCAGAGCGGGACCTGGTCCGCCTCGAGGTGGACGGCCCCATCGCCGTCATCACCAACAACCGCCCGGACAAACACAACGCCATGAGCGACGAGATGGACCGCCGCCTGTGGGAGGTGCTGGGCGAGGTCCACGAGATGGGCGAGCTGCGGGCCATCGTGTGGCGGGGCGAGGGGAAGTCGTTCTCGTCCGGCCGGGACACCACCCAGATCGGCGTGCGCACCGAGGTCATCTCCGACCTCGAGTTCATCGAGCGGGGCCACCGCCCCACCCGGATGTTCCTGACCATGCCGTGCCCGATCATCTGTGCGCTCAAGGGATGGGTCATCGGCGGGGCGTTCGAGCGGGCGCTCCTGTGCGACATCCGGGTGGCCTCCGTCGGCACCCGGATGATGCTCCCCGAGGTGGTCCACGGGGTGATCCCCGACTCGGGCGGCGTGGCCCGGCTGTTCCAGATGGCCGGTCACGGGCTGGCCGCCGACCTGGCCCTCACGGGGAGGGTGCTCACCGCCGAGGAGGCGTTGGGCCACGGCGTCATCAGCCGCCTGGTCGATGACGAGGCCGCACTCGACACCACCGTCATGGAGATGGCCGAGAAGATCGCCGGGGCGCCGGCCTTCACCGTCAAGATGGCCCGACGCACCCTGTTCAACCTGGGTGCGCCCGAGGTGCAGCGCTCGATCGACGACGAAGCCCTCCAGCAGTCGATGGTCTTCGCCTCCGGTGACTACGCCGAGATGAAGGCGGCCCGGGCCGAGGGGCGCCCGCCGGTCTACGAGAAGCGCTGACACCCCGCACGCGGCGGTGACCGTCGGGCACACAGCTGCCCGGCGGCGGGTCGAGCGCCACCCAGACGAGCCGACCGGGCCGCGCCCGGCCCGATGATCCCTCGACTCGACGGTTCGCCGTCGGCCAATTCCGGGTAGAACTGAACGGACATCCGCGGCACCGGCCCGGATGCCCCGTTTCGCCCCGGAGGAACCTTGACCACCACCGAACCGTCCAACCGTCCCGTCACCGCCAGCGGCACCTTCACCCTCGGGGAGAAGGTCGTCCACCGGCTCGGCTACGGGGCCATGCAGATCACCGGCGACGGGGTCTGGGGCGAGCCCGCCGACCGGGCCGAGTGCATCCGCACCGTGCGGCGCGCCGTCGAGCTGGGCGTCGACCTCATCGACACCGCCGACTCCTACGGCCCCGAGGTGAGCGAGGACATCATCTTCGAGGCCCTCCACCCCTATCCCGACAACCTGGTCATCGCCACCAAGGCCGGACTGGTCCGGGTCGGGCCCGGTCAGTGGCTGCCGGTGGGCAGACCCGAGTACCTCCGCCAGCAGTGCGAGATGAGCCTGCGCCGCCTCGGCCTCGACCAGATCGACCTCTTCCAACTCCACCGGATCGATCCCAAAGTGCCGGCCGACGAGCAGTTCGGTGCCCTGGCCCAGTTGGTCGAGGAGGGCAAGGTCGTCTCGGTCGGCCTCAGCCAGGTCAGCGTGGACGAGATCAAGGCGGCCCAGGCGGTCATCCCCATCGCCAGCGTCCAGAACCTCTACAACCTCACCGACCAGTCGTCCGCCGACGTCCTCGACTACTGCACGGCCGAGGGCCTCGGGTTCATCCCCTGGTTCCCCATCGCTGCGGGAGCCCTGGCCAACCAGGGCGGACCGGTCGATGCCATCGTGCACGAGACCGGGGCCACCCCCTCCCAGGTGGCGCTGGCCTGGCTGCTCCACAAGTCGCCGGTGATGCTGCCCATCCCGGGGACCAAGTCGGTGGCCCACGTCGAGGAGAACTGCGCGGCGGCCATGCTCCAGCTGACCGGCGACCAGCTGGCCACGCTGGACGCCGCGGTGGCCTGAGCGACGGTGAAGGGGGGTTGAGCGCTTGAATCCCCCTGTCCGTGGCTGCCCACCCACGGAGTGGCACCACAGTTGCCCGGTCGCTCCGGGTCACTTAGCGTACGGGATGACCAGGGCTCGATCTGGCACCGGCGCTGAGGGGCGAGGAACACTGTGCGGAAACTGATTGGCATCATTGCCGTCGTCGTCTTCACCATGGCGGGCGTAGCTGTCGCCGGCCACATGTCGGTGGCCGTGGCGGGCACGCCGCCGAGCCAACCCGGCGCCATCACTGCGTCCCCGATCACCTCGACCAGCGTCAACCTGGCGTGGGGCCCGTCCAGCGATCCCCTCCTGGGCATCGAGGGCTACCGGGTGTATCGCCAGCTGTCCGGCGGACCCCAGGAGCTGATCGCCACCACCGACGCGGTCACCTCGTATGCGGCGACCTCGTTGCGCAGCAACGCCACCTACACCTTCTCGGTCACCGCCATCGACGTGGCCAACAACGAGTCGACCGCGGCCCAGACCACCCTGACCACCCTGACCAGCGCCGACGCCACGGCGCCGCCAGCACCCTCCACTTCGAGCCTGTCGATCAAGGCGTTCTCGTCCACACGGCTCGACCTGGTCTGGGGTGAATCGCCTTCCCCCACCAACGTCGCCTACTACGAGGTCTTCCGGGGCGGAGTGCTGGTGGGCACCGTCGACCCTCCCAACCCGCCGCGGTTCTCCGACAACGGACTCGCTCCTTCGACTCCCTACGTGTACACCGTGGACGCGGTCAGCTCCAACGGCGTCCACTCGACGCTGGTGGGACCGAAGACGGGCACCACCACCGCCACCGGTGCCGTACTCGTCGTCCGGGGTCCGGTGGTCTCCAACGTGACCGCCACCACCGCGGTGGTGTCGTGGTGGACCAACATCCCCACCACCGGAGTGCTCACGGTCGCCGGTCAGACCCTGACCGACCCGGCGGGCGGCGTCCAACACCACCAGGTGTCGGTGGCCGGCCTCACCGGCGGCTCCACCAACAACTACACCGTGACCGGCACGGCGGGAAGCCAGTCGGCCAGTGCGACCGGGTCGATCACCACCGCCGCCCTGCCCGGATCGACCTTCAGCTTCGCCGCCATCGGCGACTTCGGCGGCGGAGGGCCCGGCGAGGTCCAGAACGCCGCCAACATCGTTACGGCCGGTACCCAGTTCATCCAGACCCTGGGCGACAACATCTACCCGTCGGCGGGACTGCCCGACCCCAACTTCACCACCACCCTGTCCGACTTCGACACCCACTTCTACAAGGAGATGGGGTCCGCCGTGGCCACCCAGGCGTTCTTCCCGGCCAACGGGAACAAGGAGTACTACTCCAACGGCCAGTCCTGGGTGAACTTCCCCATGCCCGGCACCAATCACCAGTGGTACAGCTACAACTGGGGTAACGCCCACATCACGGTGATCGACAGCGAGCAGCCCATGGCGCCGGGCAGCGCCCAGTACCAGTGGATCCAGGCAGACCTGGCCGCCAACCAGTCCGCCAGGTGGCGCATCATCGCCATGCAGCGACCGCCCTACAGCTCCACGTCCCCCAACTCCAGCTCGCAGCCCGCCCTGGCCCTGGTGCCGCTGTTCCAGGGATACCGCGTCAACCTGGTCCTGTCCGGCAACAGCCACAACTACGAGCGGTCCTTCCCGCTCACCAACGGCGTGCAGGACAACACCAACGGGATCACCTACATCGTCTCGGGCGCGGGCGGTGCCGGTTTCAACGCCTTCACCCCGTCGTACACCCAGCCCTGGAGCGCCAATCGCGAGTCGGACTTCTACGAGTTCGCCGACATCACCGTCTCGCCCACCACCATCCAGGAGCAGGGCATCCGGGCGGACACCAACGCCCCGCTCGACTCGACCACCATCAACCCGCTGCCGACGGACAGCACCGCACCGGCCACCCCCACCGGGCTGGCCGCCTCGGGGACCACGACGACCACGGTCCCCCTCAGCTGGGCCGCCAACTCGGTGGCCGACGGCGTCACCGGCTACGACGTCCTCCGCAACGGTACGAAGATCGGTTCCACGTCGGCCACGGCCACCAGCTTCACCGACGCCACCGCATCGCCAAGCACCACCTACCAGTACACGATCGACGCGGTCGACGGGGCGGGCAACGTGTCACCGGCCAGCGCTGCGCTTTCGGTGACCACGCCGGCGAGCACACCACCCCATATGGTGCAGTCCACCGGCGCCTCGGAGTCCGGAACGGCAACCTCCCTGACGGCCACGTTTCCGGCTGCCACCACCACCGGCAACCTGCTGGTCCTGTCGGCCAGTGAGTACGTGGGTGCCTCCAACCACATCACCTCGGTGACCGACACGGCCGGCAACACCTGGACCCGCCTGATCGACACCTTCGCCTCCGGCCACAACTCGGACGGGGCGCTCTGGTACTCGGCCAACGCCCACCCGACCACCGATGTGGCCGTCCACACGGCCACGGCCGCCTCCATCGCCGTCTCGGTGCAGGAGTTCGCCGGCGTGGCCACCACCAATCCGGTGGTCGACGCCTCAGTGTCGACCGCAACGCCCACCTCGGGGACGGTGGCCAACTCGGGGTCGGCCTCGGCCACCGCGTCGGGTGACCTGGCTGTCGGGTTCGTCGCCGGCCACGCCACCACCCAGGCCATCGCGGTGACCGCGCCGGGGTACGCAGCCCAGACCCAGCAGAACTCAGGCACCACCACCTCGGTGGTGGCCGCCAACCGGGTCCTCGGCTCGCCGGCGGCACAGACCTTCACCGGGTCGTTCGCCAAGGCCATGTACTGGACGGCCGGACTGGCCCTGTTCAAGGCGGCATCGGCATCGCCGCCACCGCCCAACGACTTCTCCATCGCCGCCTCCCCCACCTCGGGGACGGTGACCGCCGGTGCGGCGGCCACATCGACCATCTCCACCGCGGTGACCAGCGGCGTGGCCCAGACGGTCAACCTGAGCGCCAGTGGGGCGCCGTCCGGGACGACCGTGACCTTCAACCCGACATCGGTGACGGCGGGCGGGAGCTCGACCATGACCGTGTCGACCACCGGGGCGACGCCGGCCGGGACCACCGCCATCACGGTGACCGGTACCGGGGCTTCGGCCACCCACACCGCCTCGTTCTCCCTCACGGTGAACGCGGTGGTGGCCAACGACTTCTCCATCGCCGCCTCCCCCACCTCGGGGACGGTCACCGCCGGTGCGGCGGCCACATCGACCATCTCCACCGCGGTGACCAGCGGCGTAGCCCAGACGGTGGCCCTCTCCGCCACCGGGGCACCGTCGGGCGCACTGGTCTCCTTCAACCCGCAGTCGGTAACCTCGGGAGGGGCGGGCTCGACCATGACCATCACCACCTCGGCATCGACCCCGAGCGGCACCTACCCGATCACCGTCACCGGCACCGGCACCTCGGCCACCCACACCGCCTCGTTCAGCCTGACGGTGAACGCGGTGTCGGGCACGTCTCCGGCACTGGTCCAGTACGCCGGGGGCACCGAGACAGCCGCCAACACGTCGCTCAGCGGCTCCTTCCCCTCGGCCACCACCGGCGGGGACCTGTTGGTGCTGTCGGCCAGTGAGTACAACGGGGCCACCAACCACATCACCTCGATCACCGACACGGCCGGCAACGTCTGGAGCCCGATCGGCAGCTACAGCGTGGCGGGCCACAATTCGAATGGCGAGCTCTGGTACACGGCCAACGCCAAACCCACGACCACGGTGACCACCCACAACGCGTCGGCGGTGTCGATGAGCTTCGTGGTCCAGGAGTTCTCCGGGGTGGCCACCGCCAGCCCACTGGACACCTCGACGGGCACGTCCAACACCGGCACGGCCGCAGCCTCGGGCTCGGCCACCTCGTCGGCGGCCAACGAGCTGGCCGTCGGGTTCGTGGCCGGCCACGGCAACGCCGAGGCCATCACGGTCACCGCCCCGGGGTACACCGCCCAGCTCCAGCAGACCACCACCGGAACGATCACCTCGGTGGTCGCCGGATACCATGTGCTCGCTTCGGCGGGTTCGACCGCCTTCGGCGGCTCGTTCTCCACCGCCATGTACTGGGCGTCGGGTGTCGCGCTGTTCAAGCCGGCCGCCTGAGAGCGCCCGTCGCGTCCCGTCTCAGCGCGCCGACCGCCGGACGCGGGGCGCTCAGACCCTGATGACCCGCAGCTCCGGTAGCTCGACGTAGTCGGCGTCCTGGGTGACGAGTGGCACGTCACGGGAGAGCGCCGTCGCCGCGATCCACGAGTCGTTGACCGGCAAACGGGAACCGGCCTCACGGAGGAGCACACGGAGGACCGCCCACGCCTCGGCCACCGACTGGTCGATGGGGATCGGGGTGGATGCCAGCGCACGGGTGAATGTGTCCAGTCGGCGCACCCGTGTCTGGGTGTCCGTGGCGGCGAGCACGCCGGCGCGCAGCTCACCGATCGTCACCACGGAGACGGCCAGCTCGTCGGGCAGCTCAGCACGTCGAAGCGGACGGCCGGACTCGAGGGCGATGAACACCGAGGTGTCGGCGATCCCCCTGCTCACCACAGGTCGTCGGTGGTGTCCGGGGCGAGGCGGCGTAGCTCGTCTCTCAGCCCCGGGTCCGCCTGATGCCCGGCCAGTTGCTTGACGAACTCCCCCCTGGGCATCCAGGTGGGACGGGAACCGACGGGCTGCAGCGTCGCCACCGGACGCCCGTCGACGGTGATCACCACCTCCTCGCCAGCCTCCACCCGCTCGAGAAGCCCGCGGGTGTTGTTGCGAAGCTCACGGGAGGCCACCTGGGTCATGCGACGAGTGTAGCAACTGTGCGACACACCCCGATCGGGCCAGAAGGAGGAGCGGACCTCCTCCCACCCCCCGTCGGCCGCCTGAGGCCCCGGGCCGATCAGCCGTTGGGCGTGATCGCCACCTGGACCAACGGAACCCCGGCCTGGTTGGCCACGACCAGATGGTCGGCCCCCGGCGACGACATCACCGTGCCGCCCACGACGGAGACCTGGTAGCCCTGGGGATAGTCGCGTGCGACCGGCACGAAGATCACCGTTGGAGCACCCGTGGTCTCACGGGGGACGTAGAGGAGATGGAACTCCAGGGTCGCCGGGTCGAAGGAGAACGACACGGGCGTGCCCGCCACCGCCTGGGGGTAGGCCCGGCTCACCGCCGAGGTGGCCGGGGAGAGCGTGCCGTCGGCCCCGACGAGAGCCTCGGCCGAGCTCCCGGTCGGATCGTCGTAGTACTTCCACTGCCAGTAGGTCCAGCCCAGCTGGAGCTCGTCGGCGATCTTGGTCAGCCGCCCCATCAGCGGTTCACTGGTGGTGGCGCCGAACTCGCTCATGAACCAGGCCGGGCCCTCGGGTTGCTTGACGCTGGCCATGTCCGGTCGTTCCTCGCTCCGGCGCTGCATGGTGCGGAGCTCCTGGTCGACGCAGGCGTTGAGATCGGTCGGGTTGCCGGTGACCCCGCTGCGCAGACCGCAGTAGTCGTGGAAGTTGAAGACCAGCCCGTTGAAGTTCATCGGCCCGATGTCGTTGGGGTGGCCTGAGCTGGAGTAGATGTCCGGCTCGAAGAAGACCAGCTTGTCCGGCGCCACCTTGCGGAAGACGTCGATCAGCCCGACATTCGGGTCACCCGGAGGGCAGGCGAGCACGGAACCGTCGATGATGTCTCGACCGGGGTTGGTCTGGCCGGTGTAGAGGCACTCGAGGCGGGCGGCCACCTCGGTGGATCCCGCCTGGAGCGTCTTGGTGAAGGGCTCGTTGATCGGGTCGAAGCCCACCACCCAGGGGTTGGCGCTGAAGTACGTGGCCACCGCCTTCCACGAACGGATGTACTCCCCCTGGAGATCACCGACCACGTCGTTGGTCCAGAAGTGGTGGACCGAGGAGATCAGCGCCTGGTCGTTGTAGGTGTTCGACCACCGTCCCGGCAGGGTGCCGATCGGATGACCGTCGGTGCACACCGCCCAGGCCGGTGCGCCCTCGCCCCCGAACTCGGAGCTGTAGACATCCTCGTGCATGTCGAGCAGCGTGTAGATGTGGTACTCGCCCAGCAGCGCCACCGTCTTGGCCACCTTGGCCAGGTAGGCCGACACCACCGCCTGGTTGAACTGGTGGGGATCGCCGGGAGCACCCGGAGCGCAGATCTGCGGGCTGTTGGGGCCGAGGGTGCCGGGCTCGAGGCCCTGCCAGATGATCCCGAGCCGGACCACATTGAATCCGAGGGAGGCCATGCGGGCGGCGTCGGCCTTGGTGAAGTTCCACGGCTTGCCGGGGTCCGGGTAGAGCTCGTAGGGGGCACGCTTGTAGACGGCGTTGACGCCGTGCAGGAAGACCACCCGCCCGCCGCTGTCGGTGAGGTAGGGACCGCCGTGGGCGGAGAGCGCGCCGTGGACGACGGTGTCCTCCGCCGACAGGGATGTCGATCCGCTTCCCGAGGAGGTGGCGTACCCGGCGGTGATGCCGCCCACCGCCACCAGGGCGGCGACGAGCACGGCGATGACGGTGCGACGTGAGTCCTGCATCCGTGCATGGTACGACGCAACCGTCGACGAACGGTCGATCGGAAACCAGGGCCGTGGCCCGACGTCGGTCCGGCGGGCGATTCGATCGCTGGCCACGGAGCGTCCTCGGCGAAACCGCGAAGTCAGATCGGGTCGGAGGCGCCTCGATGAGCGCCGGCCGCGTCGCTGAGGTGCTTCAGGTGCTGGATGGACGGCCGCGTTCGGTCCTCGCGGTGGTGCAGCAACCAACGCTCGACGTAGGCCAGGTCCAAGGGGGCCTCGACGAGCATCGCCTCGATGTCCGCCCGGTCCCTCAGCCGGTCACAGGTGACCTTGACGACACAGAGGCCCTCCGCGGACAGGAAGGGGAGGTCGAAGTAGCGCCGCCGCGAGTCTTCGAACGTGTGCGCTTCCACCCGGTCCCGTACCGAGGCGAAGAACTCGGTGTCGTAGGAGAAGGAGAGGTCGACGTGGGTATCGTCCCCGGGGCACTGCGGCCCCGCCGTCGGAAGGGCGCCGTCGATGCCGCGGGGCGGCGGCTCGATTCCCGACGCAGTCAGCTGCTCGATCACCTCGGCAGCGTCTCCGATGGGCAGGAACACGTTCAGGTCGATCTCCACCGTGCCGCGCGGCGTCGCATGGTACGCCAGCGCCAGAGCTCCGCCGAAGGCGTGAGGGATCCCGGATCCGGCCAGCGAGTCGTGAAGGGCGACCACCCGGTCAACGAAGTCCACGGGGTCGCTCCTGCACCGTTGACCGCTTGATCCTGTCGGCCAGATCAAGAGCGTTGTAGACCTCGTGGGCCCGTCGTCGTTCGGCTTCGGTCAGGTGCCGGGAGGAGACGTCCGAACGATCCACAGGCTCGACATCGAGGCTGAGTCGGAGCCCGAGTCCCCGGAGCAGCGTTGCCATCGTCGGGACCGATGGCTGCCGGCGGGAACGTTCGATGGCGTTGACCACTGGCCCGGGCATGCCCGCCCGACGGGCCAGTTCGCGCTGGGAGATACCGGCCCTGACCCGAGCCTGGGTAATCAACAGGCCGGCCCGGGCCTGGTCATCCTCGTGACGCTCGGATGGCTGACGTTCAGGCGCGCTCACATGCTCTCGGATCCGATAGCGCTCCCACACGCTCCCGGCCCCGGCCCCGGACCGCCACCACCGTGTCGACCAGCGCGAACACCGCCCCGAAGGCGACCTCGTTGCGCATTCCGGAGACGGACTCACGCTGCACCCAGGTGTGGAGCCGCCGCATCGGCACGGGGAAGGGATTGAACCCGAGGAAGTGATTGCACGGCTTGTCCAGGTCGAGCAGGGCCGCCCCGACCATGGCGGCGATCACCGCGGGTCGGGCCCTGCGGTCCACGACCAGGGCACCGGCGGCCATGGCGGCCAGCCCGAGCAGGCCGTCCCTCCTGGCCGCCCGAAGGAACTCCTCGGAGTAGCCGTCGACCCCCTTGGGGCAGCCCCAGTGCGGGATCCGGTCGACGGCCAGGTGGGAGCCGAACCCGACCACGAAGGCGGCCACCGGTCTGCGTTCCAGGGCCTTGCCGATGAGGACCCCGGAGAGCACATGGTTGGTCACGAACACGGCACCACAGTGGCAGGCCCGCCGCGTGATCGTAAACTCGGCGGGGTGGGCGTGGCCGCCGGGCCCGGCGGTGTCAGGCCACCCCGAACACCAGGGGTGCCGATCGCACACCGGCGATGACCGGGGAGGCGGTGCGCACCACCGGGCCGCCCGACTCGACGGAACCGAACCGGGTGAGCAGCTCCTCCAGGAGGATCCGTCCCTCCAACCGGGCGAGCACAGCTCCGATGCAGAAGTGTGGACCGAAGCCGAAGGCCACGTGGGGGTTGGGATCCCGGCCGGCGTCGAAGCGCCCGGCGCTGGGGCCGA
>JADGOG010000089.1 GCA_017883065.1 Acidimicrobiales bacterium
GTCGGGATCGACGACGACCACGGTCACCGTGACCGGGTCGACGTTCCGGGCCACCGACCCACAGTGGACGGTAGAGGTCGAGTCCGGGACCACCACCTCTTCGACCGACGGCACGCTGAAGCCGGGTGAGTTCGCCGTCAACATCACCGTGGTACCCACGTCGTCGACCACGACGACGTCGCCCTGAACCCCGGGGACTACTCCGGGACGGCCGTCTGGTCTGCCGCCTGGCCCGCACCATTGTCCGGCGTGCCGGCCCCGGTCACCGTCAAGACGGCCACGCATCCGACGATCAACACCCCGAGCAGGAGACTGACCGTGCCCGACCCCCAGGCCAGGCCGTCCCTGGCATGGGACACGGCGAGCCAGTCGGCGAACGAGGCCCCGAGCGGCCGGGTGAGGATGTAGGCGAACCAGAAGGCCAGCACCTCGTCCATCCCGAACTTCCAGTGGCCGACGGCGGGAACGGCGATGATCACGGTGAACAGGACGCCCGAGGCCCAGTAGCCGAGGCCGAAGGTGGTGGCGGTGAGGTCGCCGGCCGCCGTCCCCAGGGCAAACGTGGTGATGACGGTCAGCCAGTAGAAGGCCTCGCGCCGGGGCGTGACGATGCTGTGGATGGACAGCGTGCCCTCGCTGCGGTTCCAGACCACGAAGACGCCCGCCAGCACCACGGAGAAGAATGCAGTCGAGACGAGGTAGGGAATACCCCCGCCCTTGTGGAGCACATCAGCGGCCATGGTGCCGAACACCGCCACCATCGACACGGCCAGCCAGTAGGCCCAGGGAACGTAGCGGTCGACCCGGAACTGCACCACCAGGGTGGCCACCAAGGCGATGCCTCCGAGGGGGACGGCCACCCCTGGCCCGAGCCGGTGGACCAGGAAGTCCGAGGTGGTCTCGCCCATGGCGGTTGTCAGGATCTTGGTGATCCAGAAGAGGGCGGTGACCTCGGGAACCTTCTTGAGTGTCGTCCGTTCCCCGGCGCTCTCCCATGCCTGCCTGAGGCCGGTGTCACGGGTGCCCATGGTCGCTGCGTCCTTCTCCGTGATGGTGTGGTCCACCCGTTGGTCGTCTCGTTCCCACGGATTCTGCCAGAGCCGTCCTGACGCCGGGGTGACGAGGGGGCCCGTTCTCCTGTCCGTGCCGCGGACGGTATGGTCACTCTCCGCGTTGCCTTCAACGCCAAGAGAGGCCAATGGGGTACCGTCGATGGGGAGACGAGGCCGAGGGGAGACCGATGAAGGCGTGGAAGGGGCTGGCCGTAGTGGTGGCGCTGACCACGACGTCGCTCACCCTGGCGGGGTCGGGACCGCCTCAGCCGGCCTGGGCCGGCTCCCCCCTGCCCGGAGCGCCCCAGTGCCCGATGTTCCCCGCCGACAACGTGTGGAACACGGACATCTCCGGGCTCCCCGTCGACACCCACAGCGTCGCCTGGTCGGCCAGCATGCAGAGCGCCTCCACCCACCTCCATCCCGACTTCGGTCCTTCCGGGGTGCCGTCCACCCCCTACGGCATGCCCTACACGGTGGTGTCGCCGGCCCACCCCCTCGTCCACGTCACTTTCCAGTACGGGTCCGAGAGCGATGCCGGCCCCTATCCGCTCGGCGCCGACACTCCGATCGAGGGCGGATCGGCGTCGACCGGCGACCGTCACGCCCTGATGGTCAACCCGGCCAGCTGCACGCTGTACGAGCTCTACGACGCCCACTACGGGGCGGCCGGCTCGACGGCCGGCTCCGGGGCCATCTGGACTCTCAACTCCAACGCCCTGCGCCCTGCGGGGTGGACCTCGGCCGATGCTGCCGGTCTGCCCATCCTTCCCGGCCTCCTGCGCTACGACGAGGTGCAGTCTGGGTCGATCACCCATGCCATCAGGATGACCGCCCGGGCCACCGACACGTCGTTCGTCTGGCCGGCCCGGCACGAGGCGGGAACGTCGGGCGATCCGAACCTCCCGCCGATGGGCGCCCGCTTCCGACTGAAGGCCGGCTTCGACATGTCCGGGTACTCCGCCCAGGCCCAGGTGGTCCTGCGGGCAATGCAGCACTACGGGCTGATCCTGGCCGACAACGGCTCCAACTGGTACTTCGGCGGGACCGCGGACCCCAACTGGCCGATCGCCCTGGTCGACCAGCTCAAGCAGATACCGGCCAACGCCTTCGAGGCGGTCGACGAGTCGTCCTTGATGGTCACCCCCGACTCGGGCCAGGCCCGCCGGGCCGCTGCCGCCGTGAACTGCTCGGCCGGCCCCGGGTACCGAATGCCCGCCTCGGACGGCGGCGTCTTCGCGTTCTGCCGGCCCTACCTCGGCTCGATGGGCGGACACCCGCTCAACCGGCCCATCGTGGGCATGGCCGCCACGCCGGACGGCGCCGGCTACTGGCTGGTGGCCTCCGACGGCGGCATCTTCACCTTCGGCGACGCCCGCTTCCACGGTTCGACCGGCGCCCTCCACCTCAACCGGCCCGTCGTGGGCATGGCCGCCACGTCGGACGGTGCCGGCTACTGGCTGGTGGCCTCCGACGGCGGCATCTTCACCTTCGGCGACGCTGTCTTCCACGGTTCGACCGGCGCCCTCCACCTGAACCAACCCATCGTGGGCATGGCCGGCTGAGCCCGGAGCGTCGATGGGTCAGGAGCCGGTGGCCCCCGGGGCGGGGACGAGCTCGATCCGGTTCCCGAACGGGTCGTCCACGTACCACTGCGGCGTCCCCGGGACGTCCTCGGCGCGGCGGGTAGGGCGTCCGGAGCGGTCCAGGATCCCGCAGAGCGCATCGATGTCGTCGACGACCAGGGCGGGGTGCGCCTTGCGCGCCGGCCGGAAGTCGTCCTCCACCCCGAGGTGGACCCTGGCGCCGTCCCCTCCGAACCAGCACCCGCCCCGAGCGGCCAACTCCCGGGGCTTGGCCACCCGGGGGAGACCGAGCAGGCCGTGGTAGAAGGCGACGGCCATGGCTTCGGCCTCGGGTCCCGGCGGCATGGCCAGCTGCACATGGTCGATGGCCACCACCCGGGGACCCGACGTGCTCATCCCGGGCCGCCGCCCGCAGCGGGACCACGGAGGTCCCGACGAAGAGGGTGGTCGGGGGGAACCTCGACCAGGTGGATGCGCAGCCCGTCGGGGTCGTCGATCCAGGCCTCGAGCAGTCCCCAGGGTTCCAGGGCCGGCGGCCGGACCAACTCCACTCCCCGCTCCGCCAACTCCGCCACGGTGGACTCCAGAGACCGCACCTGGAGCCACAGCACGATCGATCCTCCGCCCGGCGCACCGGCACTCCCGACCACTTCGATCAGTCCGCCGCCGGCGAAGTAGACCACACCCCGGCCGGCACCCGCTCCGAACTCCCGGGCGACCGCCAGTCCCAGCATGCCGCCGTAGAAGGCGAGCGAGCGGTCGAGGTCGGACGGTCGGATGATGGTCCTACTGGTCAGTACGTCCATGCGGAGCTCCTTGCCGGCGACCCACTTCGCCGGTGACCGTGATGGTGGGCTCCACGCACGATCCCACGCCTCTGCCCGCTCCGCAACGGGGGACCCGCCGATCACCCGGCGTGGGGACGCTCCAGTCGGGAGAGGCGAGGATCAGTAGGTGGTGGTGAGCACGCCGGCCACTGCCTGGTGGGCCGCGTCGAGCAGTCGCTGCCCGGCCACCAGGACCGAGAGGTCCCCCCGGACACGGATCCTCCCGCCGTTGAGCGCCTCGGCCGGCGTCAGCTCGCCCTTCGACAGGGCGGCTGCGTCGGCATACGACAGGGCGATGGTCACCCCGACCGGCCCGTGTTCAGTCTCGCCGTCCGCCCCGAGAGGCTCCACCCGGACTTCGAGCGTCCCCCCGCCGACGATGAGGAGGAGCCGGACGTCCCCGTCCGGGGTCCCCCGCACCTCCTGGGCCACGACGAACTCACCGTCGGCCGCGGCCAGGCCGGCGTCAGGGCTCGGACCGGGGAGGGTCACCCCGGCGAGGGCGGCATTGAATTCGTCGGCCCAGGCCGTGCTCAGGAACCGTGCCACGCGCAACCCTCCCATGCCGCCGCCGATCTCCGTTCCCGCCGGTGTCAGCGGGAACGGGGCCGGTCAGACGGCAGGTGCATCCTCGGTGGTGTCAGTCATGTCGGGAGCCGGGGCATCGGCCCTCTTGGCGGTGATGCCGACGGGCACCGGGATGCCGTGGACCTCGACATCGGGCTGGACCGCAGCCGGCCCGGAGGCGGGCGAGGTGGCCGCAGCCTCGGCCGGCGTCCGCTTGCTCCGATTGAGGATCTTCCGCCCCAGCCAGGCGATCGGATCGTACTTGGCGTCGACGGCGCGTTCCTTCAGCGGGATGATGGCGTTGTCGGTGATCTTGATGTGCTCGGGGCACACCTCGGTGCAGCACTTGGTGATGTTGCACTTGCCGAGGCCCTGGTCCTCTTGGAGGAGCTGGCGCCGATCGTTCACGTCGAGGGGATGCATCTCCAACTCGGCGGAGCGGGCGAAGAAACGCGGCCCGGCGAACGAGGTCTTGTTCTCCTCGTGGTCGCGGATCACGTGGCACACGTCCTGGCAGAGGAAGCACTCGATGCACTTGCGGAACTCCTGGCTCCGCTCGACGTCGATCTGCTGCATGCGGTAGCCACCCGCCTCCACCTCGTCCTCCGTCTTGGCCCGGGGGTTGAACGGAGGGATCCGCTTGGCCACCTCGTAGTTGTAGGAGACATCGGTGACCAGGTCGCGCAGGATGGGGAACGTCCTCATCGGAGCGACGGTCACCGTCTCCCCCGGGGGCAGCGTGTCCATCCGGGTCATGCACATGAGGGACGGACGGCCGTTGATCTCCGCCGAGCACGACCCGCACTTGCCGGCCTTGCAGTTCCACCGGCAGGCCAGATCCGGGGCTTGGGTGGCCTGAACCCGGTGGATGACGTCGAGGACGACCTCACCTTCCACCGCAGGCATGACGTAGTCGGCGAACTCGCCACCCGTTTCGTCCCCACGCCACAGGCGCATGGTGATCTCTCCGCCTGCACCGGGCTGCACATCTTCCTCGGCCATTACTTCGCCTCCTCGAACAGAGCCTTCAGATCATCGGGCATCACCAGAATTGGCTCCGGCGTGGCGGTAATGGTGCCGATCGACGGTGTGCCACCGACCCCGTCGGCGTTCTCGCGATTCGGGGTCCGCTGGACGAAATTGACCTTCCCCATCTCCTCCACGGGCTTCGGGAAGTCGTCGCGGGTGTGGCCGCCACGGCTCTCCTTGCGGTTGATGGCACCCAGGGTGGTGCACCGAGAAACGGTGAGCATGGAGGGGAGGTCGGTGGCGAGGTTCCACCCCGGGTTGTACTTGCGGCCACCGCTCAACGAGATCCGGCCGGCGCGCTCTTCGAGCTCGTCGAGCTTGCCGATGGCCTCGTCCAGTTCGGAGCCGGTGCGGATGATGCCGACCAGGCTCTGCATGGTGGACTGCAGGTCGTGCTGGATCTCATAGGGGTTCTCGCCGTTCTCGCGTTCGAATGGCTCGACGGCCGCACTGATGGCCGCATCGACTTGGCCCTGGTCCACACTGACCGTGCCGGTGCGGGCCGAGGCGAACTCGGCAGCGCCGACGCCGGCCCTCCGGCCGAAGACCAACAGGTCGGAGAGGGAGTTGCCGCCGAGCCGGTTGGCGCCGTGCATCCCGCCGGCCACTTCGCCGGCGGCAAACAGGCCGGCCGCCGTGGTGGCGGTCGAGTCGGCATCGACCCGGACACCGCCCATGATGTAGTGGCAGGTCGGGCCCACCTCCATGGCCTCGGCGGTGATGTCCACGCCGGCCAGCTCCTTGAACTGGTGGTACATGGAAGGGAGGCGTCGACGGATGTCCTCGGCCGATCGCCGGCTGGCGATGTCCAGGAACACGCCGCCGTGGGGGCTGCCCCGGCCGGCCTTGACCTCGCTGTTGATCGACCGGGCCACCTCGTCGCGGGGGAGCAGCTCCGGCGGCCGACGGCCGGCGGAGTGGTCGTCGTACCACTTGTCCCCCTCCTCCTCGGAGTCGGCGGTCTCCGCCGCGAACATGGGTGGGATGTAGTCGAACATGAATCGATTCCCGTCGGAGTTCCGCAGCACACCGCCGTCGCCCCGCACGCCCTCTGTGACCAGGATCCCACGCACTGACAGTGGCCACACCATGCCGGTCGGGTGGAACTGCACACACTCCATGTCGATCAGGTCGGCGCCGGCCCACAGGGACATGGCGTGCCCGTCTCCCGTGGACTCCCACGAGTTGGACGTGTAGGTCCAGCTCTTGCCGACCCCGCCGGTGGCCATCACCACGGCCTTGGCGGTGAAGACGACGAACTCGCCGGAAGGGCGCCAGTAGCCGACCAGTCCCGAGACCGTGCCGTCGGCGTCGTGGAGGAGGCGGAGCACCTTGAGCTCCATGAACACCTCGATGCCGTCGGCCACCGCCTTCTGCTGGAGGGTACGGATCAGCTCGAGACCGGTTAGGTCCCCGATATGGGCCAGCCGGGCGTAGCGGTGGCCGCCGAAGTCGCGCTGGAGGATCAGGCCGTCCTCGGTCCTGTCGAACAGGGCGCCCCAGTCCTCGAGCTCGCGCACCCGGTCGGGCGACTCCTGGGCGTGGAGCTGGGCCATGCGCCAGTTGTTGAGCATCTTGCCGCCCCGCATGGTGTCGCGGAAGTGGACCTGCCAACTGTCCTCGTCATAGACGTTGCGCAGGGCGGCGGCCACGCCACCTTCCGCCATGACGGTGTGTGCCTTGCCCAGCAGCGACTTGCACACCAGAGCGGTGCGCAGGCCCATCGACCGGGCTTCGATGGCCGCCCGGAGGCCGGCGCCACCGGCGCCGATGATGATGACGTCGAAATCGTGGGTCTCGTACTCAGCCATTGGTCCGATACCCCTTAGAAGTGGAAGCCGTAGTCGTGGATGGTGCCGCTGGCCACGAGGCGGACGTAGAAGTCGGTGAAGGCCACGAAGACCAGGCTCAACCAGGCGAACATCATGTGCTTGGCGTTGAGGGGCGTGAGGGCCTTCCAGATCTTGTGCCGGATCGGCGAGCTGGAGAACTGCTTGACCCCACCTCCGCACAGGTGTCGGCAGGCGTGGCAGCTCAGGGAGTAGAGCCAGAGCAAGGTGGCGTTGATGAGCAGTACCGCGGTGCCCACGCTGAACCCGATGCCGATCCCCGGCTGGCTGAAGGCCACGATGGCGTCCACCGTCAGGATCACGTTGAAGACCAGACCGAAGTAGAAGAAGTACCGGTGCACATTCTGGAAGAGCAGGGGGAACCGGCTCTCGCCGCTGTAGGAGCCGTGGGCGTCGGACACCGCGCACGCCGGCGGGGCCAACCAGAACGAGCGGTAGTACGCCTTGCGGTAGTAGTAGCAGGTCATCCGGAAACCCAACGGGAAGATCAGGATCAACAGGGCCGGTGAGATGGTCCACCAGGTGATCACCGTGCCCGGGTGGCTGCCGGGCACGCAGCTGCCGGTCAGGCACGGCGAGTAGAAGGGCGAGATCAGGTCGCGGTGGAGCGATGTGCCGACGTAGTAGTCCTTGTTGACGAAGGCGGCCCAGCTGGCGTAGCCCACGAAAGCGGTCAGCACCGCCACGGTGACCACCGGCTGGATCCACCAGCGGTCCTTCCGGAGCGTCGGGACCGACGGTCCGCCCCGGGCACCCCCCAGAACGACCGGGGTAACTGCCGGGGTGGGTGTGGCGTCCTCCAACGTGGTCAAGTCATTACTCCCTCATCTGGCCAGTGTCGGCCACTGTGCTCCCGTGGCTGTCGTCCGCCACGCCGCGCACCAACCTCGGCGCATGGATTGCGGACAGGGCCTCATCTTTCCATTCCTGCGACCCGGGTGCGAAACTTCTGGCCCGGAAGGCGGCCCCGAGGGGTCGGCACCACCCGTGTGGAGGCTCGTCCGGGTCCACGCACCGGCGTGCGATCGTCCCGCGTAGGCTCATTCCATGACCACGCGGGATCCCTCCAACCATCCGGACGCCAGCCACCGAACACTGGACCATTCGGTCCGGTCGACACCACCTCCTGACATCACCACCCTGGGCCGCCTGCGGGAGTCGGGCTGGCGTTCCATCCCGGTGTCCGAGGAGATCCGCCGCAACGCCTCGTCCCGGATCGCAGCGGGAGAACCCCTGGTCACCGGGGTGCTCGGCTTCGAGAACACCGTCCTGCCCCAGCTCGAGAACGCCGTGCTGGCCGGTCACGACGTGATCCTGCTGGGGGAGCGGGGCCAGGCCAAGACCCGGATCATCCGGTCGATGGTCGGGCTGCTCGACGAGTGGCTTCCCATCGTGGCCCACTCGGAGATCAACGACGATCCGTACCATCCGATCTCCCGGTTCGCCAAGGACCTGTTGGCCGAGACCGGCGACGACCTCCCGGTCTCGTGGGTCCACCGCAGCGATCGCTACGGCGAGAAGCTGGCGACGCCCGACACGTCGATCGCCGACCTGATCGGTGAGGTCGATCCCATCCGGGTGGCCGAGGGCCGGTACCTCTCGGACGAGTTGACCATCCACTACGGCCTGGTCCCCCGGCTGAACCGGGGCATCTTCGCCGTCAACGAGCTCCCCGACCTGGCAGAGCGTATTCAGGTGGGCCTGCTCAACGTGCTCGAGGAGCGGGACGTCCAGATCCGCGGCCACCGGGTTCGCCTCCCGCTCGACATCATGCTGGTGGCCACGGCCAACCCCGAGGACTACACCAACCGCGGTCGGATCATCACACCGCTGAAGGACCGTTTCGGCGCCCAGATCCGCACCCACTACCCCCCGGACGCAGCCACCGAGTTGAGCATTGCCCAGTCCGAGGCCGATCTGCCGGGCAGGGCCGGGTCCGAGGGCGCCGGCCGGGTCGGTAGCCCCCGAGTGGAGGTTCCCGAGTTCATGGCCGAGGTGGTGGCCGAGCTGAGCCAGCTCGCACGGCAGAGCCCCCACCTCAACCAGCGGTCGGGTGTGTCGGTCCGACTCACCATCGCCAACTACGAGACGCTGGCGGCCAATGCCACCCGTCGTGCGCTCCGCAACGGTGAGGCGGAGGCGGTGCCACGGGTCAGCGACCTCCAGGCCCTGGTCTCGTCCACGCAGGGGAAGGTGGAGATCGAATCGCTCGAGGAGGGGCGCGAGGAGATCCTGCTCTCCCAACTGGTGTCAGCCGCCGTCCTTCTGGTCTTCCGCAGGCGGGTGGTGCTCGACGATCCCCAGGCGGTGATCGGGGCCTTCACCACCGAGACGGTGGTGCACGCCGGGGACGACCTGCCGGTCACCGCGTACGCCGCCGTCCTCAACGAGATGCCTGCCCTTTCCGCGCCGGTGCTTGGTCTGACCGGCGGTTCCGAGGATCCTGGGGTGGTGGCCAGCGCCGTCGAGTTCCTGCTGGAGGGTCTCCATCTGACCAAGCGCCTCAACAAGGAGGCGGCTGGGGCCCGCGCCACCTATCGGGGTCGGGGATGACCTGGCGGTTCGACTACCGCCGTTGGGACGGCACCCAGGAGTCCCTCATCGACGACACCGACGCGGTGCTCTCCCAGTTGACTGACGACCTGTTGGCCAACGGAGACCTGCACGAGGCACTGCAGCGGATGCTCAACCGGGGGTGGAACACCCCCGACGGTGAGCAGGTCCAGGGCCTGCGCGACCTGCTCGACCAACTCCGCCTGGAACGGGAGGAGCAGTTGGACCGGGGCGACCTCGGCGGAGCGTACCGTGAGGTGGCCGAGGAGCTCCAGCAGGTGCTCGCCGAGGAGCGAACCGGCATCGAGCAACTCCAGGCCGACGCCCTGGCCTCGGATGACAAGCGTCGACAGGAGGTGACCGACGAGGTGGCCGCCGAGCGACGCATGCAGCTCGACCTGCTCCCCAACGACCTCGCCGGACAGGTGCGGGGCCTGCAGGAATACGAGTTCGTTTCCTCCGAGGCCCGCCAGCACTTCGAGGACCTGATGGAGAAACTGCGTGAGGAGGTGGCCAAGACCTACTTCGACCAGATGTCCGACGCCCTGGCCAACCCCGACCCCGCACAGTTGGCCCACATGCGCGACGGCTTCGACGCGCTCAACCGGATGATCGAACAGCGCGAGGCGGGCGAGGCGATCGATCCCTCCTTCGAGTCGTTCATGGAGCAGTACGGGGATCTCTTCCCCGGGGATCCCGCCGACCTCGACGAGTTGTTGGAGCAGTTGGCGGCGCGGATGGCCGCCGCCCAGGCCATGTGGAACTCGATGTCACCCGAGCAGCGCTCCCAGCTCCAAGGACTGGCCGAGTCGCTGCTCGAGGACATGGACCTGCGATGGCAGGTGGACCGGCTGGCCGGCAACCTGCAGAGAGCTTTTCCTGGAGCAGGATGGGAGCAACGCTTCCGGTTCAGCGGCGACCAGCCGATGGGCATGGGCGAGGGTACGGACGCGGCGGGGACCCTGCGTGATCTCGACGAGCTCGAGGACTTCCTGCGCTCGGCCAACTCGCCGGCGGCCCTGTCCGAGGTCGACCTCGACAAGGTCCGCCGTCACCTGGGTGAGGACGCCGCCCGATCGCTCGACCGCCTGTCCAAGTTGACCAAGCAGCTCACCGACGCCGGTCTCATCGACCAACGCGAGGGACGCTTCGAGCTCACCCCCAAGGGCATCCGACGGATCGGCCACCAGGCGTTGTCCGATCTCTTCGACCAACTGGACAAGGACCGGGTGGGGAACCACCGGACCACCTGGACGGGGACCGGCCATGACCGCGAGGAGACCACCAAGCCCTACGAGTTCGGTGACCCGTTCAACCTCGATCTGTCCCGCACCGTGCACAATGCGGTGCGCCGGGGAGGGAGCGGCGTTCCCGTCCGCCTCTCGCCCGACGACTTCGAGGTGATCGAGACCGAGTCGCTGACCCGGTCGGCCACCGTGCTCCTGCTCGACCTGTCGCTGTCGATGCCCATGCGGGACAACTTCGTGCCGGCGAAGAAGATGGCCATGGCCCTCCACACCCTGATCTCCACCCGGTTCCCGCGCGACTACCTGGGACTGGTCGGCTTCTCCGAGGTCGCCCGTGAGATCGAGCCCGAGGACCTGCCCACCGTCAGCTGGGACTACGTCTACGGGACCAACCTCCAGCACGGCCTGATCCTCGCCCGCAAGATGCTTGCCCATCAGCAGGGGACCAAGCAGATCATCTTGGTGACCGACGGGGAGCCCACCGCCCACATCATCCCGGACCACACCGGCATCGGTTACGAGGTGTACTTCAACTATCCGCCGGTGGCCGAAACCCTCGAGGTCACCCTGGCCGAGGTGATGCGGTGCACCAAGGCCAACATCACCATCAACACCTTCCTGCTGGACCCCGACCGCGGGCTCCAGGGATTCGTCGAGCAGCTGTCGAGAATCAACCGCGGCCGGACGTTCGCCACCTCGCCGGATGAACTGGGCGACTATGTTCTGGTCGACTTCCTGGCTCACAAGACCACCCGACGGGGCAGGAATCGCCGGGCCGGCTGACCCACGGGTCGGCGGTGATGGTTCGGTGCCGCTCCCGGCCCACTCCACCGGCTCTCTCCGCCATGAGCTGGACTTTCTTTGACTGCGCCGCGTCAGTGCGTGCTCACGAGTCGTGGAGCTTCGTCGCTCCGGTTGGCGCCCGAAGCCGGACCGAAGCGGGGGGACCGGAGAGGTCGACGAGGGCCGCGCCCCAGCTCACACGAGGAAATTTCTTGCGTTTCCCCCCGAGATGGTGAATGATGACATATCTGTAGTTACATCCGTGCTATGCGACTTCGCCCGAAGTCGCGTGGATGACAGGGAGGGAGACCGTTCAATGGACATGGTGTCATTGATGTACGGACCCCAAGAGCGAAGCTGGCAGACCAAGGCGAACTGCATGGGGGTAGATCCCGATCTGTTCTTCCCCGAGCGGGGAGCGTCGACCCGGGAGGCGAAGGAAGTGTGCCGGGGGTGCGTGGTGCGCGAGGACTGCCTCGAGTACGCGCTGGCCAACGGGGAGAAATTCGGTATCTGGGGCGGCCTCTCCGAGCGCGAGCGCCGGCGGCTCCGTCGCCAGCGTGCCATGCAGCGTCGCGCCATCGTCAGCGCTTCTTGATCCACCGCTGAACACGGTCCTCGGCGGGGACCGTCAACGGGTCGGATCAGCCGCGGGCCCTGTCGGCCAGGCGGGCCTCGATGGTCCGGTCCTCGGCCAGGTCCAGTTCCACCCATCGGTGGGGCGGAACGGCGTGCAGCTGGACCTCCGGTAGCAGCCCGACCAGTTCGGCGCGCCGGATCGAGCACCCTTGGCGCTCGACCGCCGCCGCCACCCGGTCGTAGACGTCGACCACCGACAC
>JADGOG010000017.1 GCA_017883065.1 Acidimicrobiales bacterium
TCAGACAGTCCGAAACCGACGTCGGTGGCTGGTCCATGCACCGATGCAACCGACGTCACTAGAAGGAGCCTTGATGACCTGGGTCCCGTGGATTGGTATCTCCACTCTCGTCTTCGTTGTCGCCGTTGGTGCTGCTGTCACCCTGCGGCGCCGTGGCGACAGGGGCCATCGCCACTCCGCGGGCATCAGCCAACTGACCCGGAGAACCCGCCGGATCGCAGTGGTGGTCGGTGCTGCTCTTGTCGCCTTGGCCAGTGTGCTCATTGCACCGGCATTCGCGAGTGGGAGTTCGGTCACGGCGGGGGCCGTCTCCGTCTCCTCGACGATCGCAGGGGGCCCGGCGACGTACACCGTCAGCTTCACGACGAGCCCCGGTGGTGCGTTGGTCGCCGTGAACAATGACTCCATCACGCTCGTCGGACCCGGCAATACGTCGTTTTCGAGCTCTCCCGGTGACTACGCCGTCAACGGGGTCGCCGCAACATCAGCATCCACCTCGCCTCACAGCGTGACGATCGTCACTCCCGTTGACGTGGGGTTGTCGACTTCGGTCACCGTCGTGGCGAGCAACACGACCAACATCTCGACAGCCGGAGGGTCGTACTCCCTGTCGGTGAACACGTCGGTAGACACGACTCCGACCACGATCGGCACCTACGCGATCGGAGCGGGCCCCGCCTTCCAGGTCCAGCTGCTCGCCGGCAACCATCAGACCGCACCTGACGGAACGGCGTTCGCACAGACACTGAGCGCCACGGTCGAAGACCAGTTCCACAATCCCGTCGCCGGGGCATCCGTGCAGTTCACACCGGTGGCCGGAGGTTCAGGCTCCAACGGTGCATTCGCGGGGACGAGCCCCTACATCACGACCTCGGACTCGGCCGGGCTGATCACCTCCTCTGCACTGACCGCCAACGGGATTCCTGGTTCCTTCACTGTCCAGGTGCACTCGGGCGCAACCACCTTGAACAACCCTTTCACCGAGACCATCCAGACCGGAGGGGCCAGCCAGCTGCTGCCGACCGAAGGGTCGCTCCAGAGCGCCGTGCTGGGCACCGGATTCTCCACGCCCTTCAGCGTCACACTGCAGGATCCGTTCGGAGTCCCGATACCCGGCACCCCCGTGACCTTCACCGCTCCGTCGACCGGAGCGAGCGGCACCTTTGCCAACGGCACCAACACGGTGACGATCACCACCAACGGTTCCGGCGTGGCCACTGCCACGCCATTCACGGCGAACGGGATCTCAGGTGCGTACCCGGTGTTCGCGACGACGGGCACGCTCACCACCGGCTTCGTGGCCAGCAACATCACTCTGCCCGGTCCGCCGACCATCATCACCGCCACCCCGCTCGACGCCAGCGTCCGGATCCGGTGGGCTGCTCCCGTGTTCACCGGAGCCAGTCCGATCACCGCCTACGTCATCACGCCGTCCTCCGGACCCGCGGTGACGGTCAGCAGCACCACCACGATGGCGGTGGTCGGTGGGCTGGTCGACGGGACGCCCTACTCCTTCACCGTCTCCGCCATCAACGCGGTGGGGACCGGACCACCCTCGGCTCCCTCCAACCCGGTCACGCCGCGCCTGGCCGGCTACTGGCTGGTCGCCTCCGACGGCGGCATCTTCACCTTCGGCAACCACCACTTCGACGGTTCCACCGGCGCAGTGCACCTGAACAGTCCGATCGTGGGCATGGCGGCCACACCCGACGGCAAGGGCTACTGGCTGGTCGCCTCGGACGGCGGGATCTTCGCCTTCGGCGATGCCAAGTTCTTCGGTTCGGCGGGCCGGCTGCCCCTCAAGAAGCCGATCGTGGCGATGAACAGCACCGCTGACGGCCTGGGCTACTGGCTGGTCGCCTCCGACGGCGGCATCTTCGCCTTCGGCGATGCCAAGTACCACGGCTCGGGCGGGTCCCACCATCTCAACAAGCCGATCGTGGGCATGGCTTCAACCCCGCAGGGGGCCGGCTACTGGCTGGTCGCCTCCGACGGCGGCATCTTCTCCTTCGGTACGGCCAAGTTCCACGGCTCCACCGGAGCGATCGCCCTCAACAAGCCGATCGTGGGCATGGCCGGCACCCCGGACGGCAAGGGCTACTGGCTGGTCGCCTCCGACGGCGGCATCTTCACCTTCGGCGGCGCACCGTTCTTCGGTTCGACCGGGGCGGTGACCCTGCAGAAGCCGATCGTGGGCATGGTGCCATCCCCGACGGGCAGGGGCTACTGGTTGGTGGCGGCCGACGGCGGCATCTTCACCTTCGGCGACGCCAGCTTCTACGGATCCACCGGCGCCCTCCACCTCCGGGCGCCGATCGTCGGGCTCGGCTGAGCCCCGATCCACGGGCACCGGTGGCCGGTTCCGTGGTATGAGTTCCGTGTCGCTTCAGGCACTGTCGGGGGGATCTGACGGTTGCCCGGAGGCGAACGGGACCAAGGACGACGACTCAGGGGGGATCGATGCGAGCACGCCAGAGGGCAGCCGTTCTCACGGCGCTGTCATTGGGGATTGCCGCCACCGTCAGCACAATGCCGAGCACAGTCGGAGCCAAGGTGCTGTCCGCCCCGGTCTTCTCCAGCAAGTCCGTGGCCAAGGCCAAGGCGCTCCGACCCTTCTCCTTCACCATCAAGGCCAAGGGCAACCCGGTCCCGACCGTGGCGGTCACCAGCACACTTCCCACCGGCGTCACCTTCACCCCCGGGGTGAAGGGGATGGCCACCCTCAGCGGCACCGTGCCCTTCAGGGAGTCGGTGCCGATCTCACTCCAGGCCGCCAACAGTCAGGGGACCACCACCCAATCCCTCTCGCTGGTCGCCACCGGGCTTCCCGGGATTCGCCACGTCTTCGTGATCATGCTGGAGAACGAGGGGTACAACGACACCTTCGGCTCGCCGTCGAGTGACCCGTACCTCGCCACCACCTTGCCCTCGCAGGGCGCGTTGCTCGAGAACTACTACGGGGTCGGCCACTTCTCCAACGACAACTACACGGCCTTCGTCTCGGGCCAGCCGCCCAACTCGGCCAATCAGAACGACTGCATTGGCGGCTTCGTCAATTTTCCGGCGGGCTCCAATCTCGACGCCAACGGCATCCAGCAGGGCGCCGGGTGCGTCTATCCCGCCGACGTCCCGACGGTGACCGGTCAGCTCACCGCCAAGGGGTTCGACTGGAAGGGCTACATGGAGGACATGGGGAACATCCCCACCCGCGAGTCCGCCACGTGCGCGCATCCGACGATCGGATCAGGTGACCCCACGTTGGCCGCCACCGCCGGCGACGGCTACGCCACCCGGCACGACCCCTTCGTCTACTTCCACTCCGTCATCGACAACACCACGTCGTGCGGCCAGAACGTGGTGCCACTGGGCACCACCGTGGGTTCGTTGCCGGCAGGGACGCCGGTCGGTGTGACCGGCCTGGCCACAGACTTGCAGTCCATCGCCACCACCCCCAACCTGAGCTTCATCTCGCCCAACCTGTGCAACGACGGGCACGACTACCCATGTGCCAGCCAGGCGTCGGGGGCCTCGCGACTGGCCGACGTGGACACGTTCCTGCAGACCTGGGTACCCCTGATCGAGGCCTCGCCGGCCTTCTTGAAGGACGGCCTGCTGGAGGTCACCTTTGACGAAGCCGACGTCTCGCCCATCGACGCCACCTCCTGCTGTGGCGAGACCCCGGGGCCGGCGGCACTGGCCGGTGGGAACGGCCGGTCGGGACCCGGCGGCGGTCGCACCGGGACGGTACTGATCTCGCCGTTCATCACACCGGGCGTGCTGGTCAAGGGGAAGTACAACCACTACTCGTCCCTGGCCTCGATCGAGGATCTCTTCAACCTGCCTCGCCTGGGCGAGGCGAAGACGGTCACCTCCAACTTCGACAAGAACATCTACCTGAAGTAGCCGTCCGTCGGGAGGGCGCGTCGCCGACCTGCGGCGGGTCACTCCGGGATGACCGCGCTCAGTCGGCCCCGAAGAAGGGTGCTCCGAAGGAGAAGATGCCTCCGTCGGAGGCCACCATCCAGTAGCCCCCGGTGGCCGGGTCAGTGGCCATGCCCACGATGGGCTGGTTGAGTCGGGACCCGCCCATCGACCCGTGGAACCGGGCGTCACCGAACGAGAAGATCCCCCCGTCGGAGGCCACGAACCAGTAGCCGTTGCCGCTGACCGTGGCGGACATGCCGTTCACCGGTCGATTGAGTCGGAGATTGCCGGTCGAACCCCGGAAGGGCGCTCCGAAGGCGAAGATGCCGCCGTCGGTGGCCACCTCCCAGTACCCGCCGGTGGCGTTGTCAGCGCTGATCCCCACCACCGGCTGGTTGAGGTGCCGTCCACCCATCGACCCGTGGAACCGGGCGTCGCCGAAGGCGAAGATACCGCCGTCGGTGGCCACCAGCCAGTAGCCCCGACCGTCGGGGGTGGGGGCCAGATCGACCACGGGAGCGTTGAGGTGCCGCCCGCCCATCGATCCGAAGAATCCTGCGTCTCCGAAGGTGAACGTCCCCCCGTCGGAGGCCACCAGCCAGTAGCCCCGACCGTCCGGCGTGGCCACGATGTGGTCGATGGGGGCGTTGAGGTGCAGGCCGGCCAACGAGCCGAAGCTCTGCGCCGCTCCGTGCACCGAGACGTCACCCTGGGCATCCACCAGCCAGTAGCCCGATCCCGACGGTGTGGAGGCCATGCCGGTCACCGGGAACGAGAGTGGGGTCACGCTGAGGGGGGAGACGAACAGCCGGCGGGCCCCGCCGCACGCGTAGTCCGTGCACCCCGGTCGCCACGCCGCGTACCCGACCTGCCAGTGGCCGGACTGGTCGGCGAAGAGCGAGCCACCCCCCGGACCCGACGCCGAGCCGCCGGACGTGAGCAACGGGCCCCGAGCGTCGGGGGTGCACGGGCCGGCCGGACCCGCGCAGGTGGCGAACGCCTCGGCGTAGGACGGCGAGTTGTAGGCCCCCACCGAGAACATCAAGAGGTAGGAGGATCCGACCAGGGCCAGGCTCGGGTTCTCGATGGTGGTCTCCCAGGGGAAGTGGACCGTGTCCTGGCCCAGCACCAGGGTCGGCGATCCCACCAGCGACACGCCGTCCGGGCTGAGCTGTTGGGACCACAGCCGTGCCGGTTGGCCGGAGCCACCGTCGTTGGACTTCCAGATGAGATAGGCACGCCCGGTGGCCGGATCGACGAACGGGCTCGGATCGATGGCCCCACCCAGGCCCGGCTGGCAGAGGAGCGGGCCCGACGAGTTGTCGGTGAACACCGGATGGGACGTGTCGAGCGTGGGTGCGGTGGCCACGGACAGGCAGTCGTAACCGGTGTCGCCACCGTGTCCGACCTGGGCGGCGTCGTAGTAGAGGAGCCAACGTCCGCCCCAGGCGAAGACGCCCGGCGAGGTCTGGGTGTCGGGCTGCTCCCACCCCGGGGTGATGGGCAGGGCGCTCGAGCCGTGCGAGGTGTGGGTGTAGGCCCCCCACCCGGACAGCGGGGAGCCCGAGGTGTCCACCAGGACCTGCAGGTTGTTCCCCAGCACGGTGCCGGTGGTGAAGGCGAAGTAGGTGGAGCCGACCCGCACCAGGTCGGGATCGGGGGCGTCGGCGTCGAAGACCGGTGCGCCGGGTGGTTGGACGGCGATGGCGTGGGAAGGAACGGGCGGGCTCGACGCCCCGGCGGCCGCGCTCTGGTCGACCACCGATCCGGAGGCGACCAGGAGGACGAGGCCCAGGGCCGGCGCCCACCCCCGGACTCGTGGACGGTGAGGGCCCGGGGTGTGATCGCTCATTGTCCCCACTATCGGCAGGAAGTCGGCCCGACCCAAGGGCTACTGTGGCCCTGCGAACGAGGGGAGGTGGCCATGTCGTCGTCGGAGCGGGGCTTCGAATTCAGGGGGATCAATCACCTGGCACTGGTCTGCGCCGACATGGCCCGCACCGTGGACTTCTACTCCGGCGTGCTCGGGATGCCGTTGGTCAAGACCATCGAGCTCCCCTTCGGCATGGGCCAGCACTTCTTCTTCGACTGTGGAGGAGGAGACTGCCTGGCGTTCTTCTGGTTCCCCGACGCACCCGCCGCCGCCCCGGGGATCTCCGCACCGGCCGGTCGCCCCGATCAGGGCAGCCTGGCCAGCGCCGTCGGGTCGATGAACCACGTCGCCTTCGCCGTGCCCCCCGAGCGCATGGAGGAGTACCGGGATCGGCTGCGTGCCGCCGGCGTGGACTGCACCGAGGTGGCCAACCACGATGACAGTGAGCTGGGGATCGCCGACCACCTCCACCCCGGGGTCTTCGTCCGGTCGATCTACTTTCAGGATCCCGACGGCATCCTGCTCGAATTCGCCTGCTGGCTCCGGCCCTTCGAAGCCGGTGACGTCGCCCACCTGCCCTCGGCTGCGGCCGATCCGGCCGGGGCGTGATCCACCCGACACCCACGGCCCGGATGACCCGCCGTGCCTGACCTGATCCCTGGAGGCCCCATGCCCCTCACCCGTCCCTACGATGTCGATCCCGCCGACGAGCAGCTGCACCGGCCCGACAACGAGACCCTCTGGAACGAGTCCTACTATCTCGACTTCGTCACCGGGGACGGCGCCCTGGCCGGCTACGTCAGGATCGGCCTCTATCCGAACCTGGGGGTGACCTGGTGGACCACCATGGTGGTGGGGCCGGACCGACCGGTGACCGCCTCGGTCGCCTACGACCTGCCGGCGGGATCCGGACCCGGTCTGGTGCTGGACTCGAAGGGGGTCGCCGTCTCCGGGGAGATCGTGCGTCCTCTCGAGACGATGCGCGTGCACGGCTCGGCCCCGGCGGTCGACCACGCGGGCCCGACCGGCGTCTACCAGGGGGATCCGGGCCGGCCGACCACCGTCGGACTGGATCTGACCTGGACCACCGACGGCGTGCCGTACCACTACGACGTGACGACCCGCTACGAGATCCCTTGCCTGGTCAACGGCGAGGTGACCGTCGGGGGCAGTCGGTTCGAGGTTGTCGGCCAGGGTCAACGGGACCACTCGTGGGGGGTGCGCGACTGGTGGGCGTTCGGCTGGTGCTGGGCCGCGGCGCGGCTGGATGACGGGACGCGCCTGCATGTGGCCGACATCAGGATCCCGGGGAGCCCACTGGCCTTCGGCTACATCCAACCCCCGGGTGGCGGTGTGCTCCCGGTGTCCTCGCTCTCGGTCTCCGAGGAGCTCGGGGACGAGGGCATGCCACGGTCGGCCCGCATGCTGGTCGAGCCGGGAGGCATCGAGCTCGACATCCGGCCGGTGGCCTTCGGCCCCCTGGTGCTGACCGCGGACGACGGACGGGTGAGCCGGTTCCCGCGGGCGGCGGCCACCTTCGCCGCGGCCGACGGTCGGACGGGCACCGGGTGGATCGAGTGGAACCAGCCGGAGCACGCGATGCCCGGGCACTAGGTTCACGTCGTGCGCGTCTCGCTGATCCCGTCGACCGACCCCGGTGACTACACCTTCGTGCACCGGATCCGGACCCGCTTCGCTGAGACGGACGCCATGGGCGTCATCCACCACGGCGCCTACGCCCCCTATCTCGAGGAGGCACGGGTCGAGCTGCTGCGGGCGGCGGGATTCCCCTACGACAAGGTCCGCTCCGGCGGTATCGAATTCGCCGTGCTCGAGCTCTACGTGCGCTATCGCCAACCGCTCCACTTCGACGACGTCGTCGACATCTCGGTGGCGGTCGGCAAGGTCACCCGAACCACGTTTCAGATCGCGTATCTCCTGCAGGTCGCCGGTGGGACCCGTGCCACCGCGGTGACCGTCCACGGGGCGGTCGACTCCGCCGGGCGCCCGGCGCGCCTCCCGGCGTGGCTGTCCGGGATCGTACCGTCGGCCGACCCGGCGGCATAGGAAGGCTCGGATGCAGATCTCCTATGGACTCCCGACCCATCGTGTCGACCGCCCCGACGAGTTCCTCACCGCCGGGGCGATCGCCGAGCTGGCGGCCGCAGCCGAACAGGCCGGGTTCGCCGCCGTCTACACCACCGAGCACCCCTTTCCCGGGGACCAGTGGCTGGCCCACGGCGGCCACCACGCCGTCGACCCGATGGTGGCGCTCTCCTTCGCGGCGGCGGCCACGTCGACCATCCGCCTCCACACCAACTTGTTCATCCTGGCGTACCGGAACCCCTTCGTGGCGGCCAAGTCGGTGTCGACCCTCGACGTGCTGAGTGGGGGCCGGGTCATCCTCGGCGTGGGCGCCGGCTATCTGGAGCCGGAGTTCGAGGCCCTCGGTGCGACGTTCGCCGAGCGCAACGACCGGACCGACGAGGCCATCGTGGCCATGCGCGCCGCATGGACGGGGGAGAGTGTCACCTTCGAGGGATCGGGCTACCGCGCCCGGGGCAACACCATGCTGCCCCGACCCCTCCAGCGCCCCGGACCCCCGCTGTGGGTGGGGGGCAACAGCAAACGGGCCATCCGCCGGGCGGTGGAGCTGGCCGACGGATGGTGCCCGTTCCCCAACCCGGCCAGGGTGGCCGCCCGGACCCACACCGCTCCGCTGGAGACCCATGAGCAGCTGGCCGAGGCGCTGGCCTACGCCGGTGCCCACGCCGAGTCGATCGGGCGGGCGGATCCCCTCACCGTCTGCTTCATCCCCGAAGGCCTGACCATGGGCGGGGGAGTTGTCGACGATCAGGCGGTGATCGCCTCCATCGTGTCGTTGGCATCCATCGGCGTGTCCTGGGTGACGGTGGCCCTGCCCGGGGAGACCCGTGCCGCGCAGCTGTCCGCCATCGAGCAGTTCGGAGCCGCGGTGGTCCGCCGGGTGGCCGACCGCTGAGCGGAGCGACGCGCTCCGATCCACGGCCGGCATCCACGCCCGAGGTGTGGCGCAGGGAGTGGTGCTCCCCTCGGTACGGTGGTCGGGTGGAGCGTCCCTCGTGAGCCGGACCCGGTCGGCCCGACCGGGGAGGTCGAGCGCGCAGTTGCTGCGCTTGTTCTTCGGCTCGGACATCGGCGGCAGTTGGGTCCTGGTGGTGGCGGTGGGTGCCGCACTGCTGTGGGCCAACAGCCCGGCGGGCTCGTCCACCTACGAGGCGGTGTGGGGTCACCCCACCCATCTCGGCGGTAGCACGTTCTCCGACTTCACCACCGTCCGGTCGTGGGTCAACGGCGGGCTCATGGCCGTCTTCTTCTTCGTGGTGGGACTGGAGATCGGCCGTGAGCGACGGACCGGCGAGCTGGGTGACCCCCGGACGGCGGTGGTCCCGGTGGTGGGTGCGCTCGGGGGGATGGCCGGTGCCGGACTGGTCTATGCGTGGTTCAACCACGGCACCCCCGGGTCGTCGGGGTGGGGGATCCCCATGG
Source organism: Acidimicrobiales bacterium (assembly GCA_017883065.1). GTDB lineage: Bacteria > Actinomycetota > Acidimicrobiia > Acidimicrobiales > RAAP-2 > Bog-756. The sequence goes on from JADGOG010000017.1 coordinate 9,326, forward strand.
CCACCGACATCGCCTTCGCCCTCGGGGCGCTGGCCCTGCTCGGACGCCACGTGCCGCCGGGCCTCCGCCTGTTGCTGTTGACCCTGGCCGTGGCCGACGACATCGGCTCGGTCCTGGTCCTTGCCGTGTTCTACTCCGGCCAGGCCCACCTTCCGGCCCTGCTCGGTGCCGGAGCGGTCACGGCGGCCATGATCCTCCTGCGCCGGTGGACCCGGCTCCCGGCCTGGCCGCTGCTGGTTCTCGGTGTCGGATTGTGGCTGCTGTTGGCGGCCGGCGGGGTGGAGCCGGCCCTGGCCGGGGTGGTGGTGGGCGTGCTGGTCCCGAGTGCGATGGCCGGGTCGAGGCGGAACCCGGCGGAACTGCTCGAGGAGCGGGTGGCCCCGATCTCCGCCTTCGTCGTGCTCCCGCTCTTCGCCCTGGCCAATGCCGGGATCACGTTCCATGCCGGCATGCTCGTCCCGGCCGGCGCCTCCAAGGTCTTCTTCGGGATCGCCGCGGCCCGGGTGGTGGGCAAGCTGGCGGGTATCACCCTGGCCTGCTTCGTGGTGGTGCGGCTCGGCCTCGGTCGTCTGCCGGCAGGTGTGCTGTGGAGCCACGTGGCCGGAGGGGCGGCGGTAGCGGGAATCGGCTTCACCGTCCCGCTGCTCGTCGCCGAGCAGGCCTTCGCCCACGACCCACCGCTGGTGGTGGCCTCCGAGCTGGGTCTGCTGGTCGGTTCGGTGGCCGCCTTCGTGGTCGGTGCGGTCCTGTTGGTCGTGGTGCACCGGAGGATGGCGGTCTCCATCGAGGAGTCCGGCGGACCGGGTCCCGACGACGGGGCTCCCTTCATCCCCTGGTGACCATCGCAACGCGTCGGCCATCCCCGGCCTCGCCGTATGCTGCTGACACGACCACCCCACCCGGTGACCCCGCCGAGGGGTCGTACCGGAGGACAAGGAGATCCATCATGGCGATTGCCGTCGGCGACAAGATTCCCGATATCCAGGTGATGACCACCGGCCGCGGTGGTCCGGTCCACGTCCAGACCGGCGAGGTCCTCGGATCGGGGAAGGTGGTGCTGTTCGCCGTCCCGGGTGCCTTCACCCCGACTTGCTCGGACTACCACCTGCCCAGCTACGTCATCCGTCAGGACGAGCTGAAGGCCAAGGGGGTCGACACCGTGGCGTGCATCTCGGTCAACGACCCCTTCGTCATGGACGCCTGGGGCAAGGACCAGAAGGTGGGTGACGCGGTGGTGATGCTGGCCGACGGGAACGGTGAGTTCACCCGGGCCGTCGGGTTGGAGATGGACGGGAGCGGCTTCGGTCTTGGTACCCGCTCCCAGCGCTACGCCATGGTCATCGACGACGGTGTGGTCACCACCCTCAGCGTGGAGCCCGGTGCCGGCATGACCGTCAGCGCCGCCGACGCCATTCTCGAACTTCTGTAGGAGCGGACTCCGGCCGGGTCGACACCGGGCGCCGGTGAGGCGGCGGGGCCCGGGTCCCGCTACCGTCGGGGAGGTGGAACTCATCGATGCCCTCCGCACGACCGGGGCGGTGCGCGACTTCCGCGACACCGAGGTCTCCGACGACACCGTCCACCGCGTGCTGGACACGGCCCGGTTCGCTCCCAACGGAGGCAACCGCCAGGCCTGGCGGGTGGTCCTGGTCAAGGACCCCGGCCTGCGGGCCGCGCTGCGGGACGTCTACCTGCCCGGATGGTACGAGTACCTCGCCCAGGCGGCGGCCGGGCTCACCCCGTGGGCGGTGGTCACCGATCGGCGACTGGAGCAGGAGTCGGTGGCCCGTGCCCCTGAGGTGGCGCGGGCGGCGGCGGAGGGACCGGGCGGATTCGCCGAGCACTTCGATCAGGTCCCGGTGATGCTGGTCCTGTTGGCCGACCTGTCCCGGCTTGCCACCGTCGACCGAGATGCCGACCACTACACCATGGTGGGTGGGGCCTCGATCTACCCGTTCGGGTGGAGCATCCTGCTCGCAGCCCGCGAGGAGGGGCTGGCCGGGGTGATGACCACCATGGTGGTGCGGGACGAGGACGCGGTGAAAGAGCTCCTCGGCGTGCCCGATACCGTGTCGGTGGCCGGGGTGTTGGCCCTCGGTCATCCGGTCAAGCAGCCGACCCGGCTCCGGCGCCAGCCGGTGGAATCGTTCGCCACCATCGACCGCTTCGACGGTCCGCCCCTGGGGCCGGCGTGACGGCAGGGGCTCGGAACGGGGTCCGATGAAGGTCCGGATCGGGGTGGGCCTGGGTGCCGCCCCGATGGGTGACGCCGCCGGCTTCGCCCAGCTGATCGACGACATCGACGAGTTGGGATTCGACTCGATCTGGCTGCCGGAGGTCCTGACCGCACCCACGCTCGACCCGCTCGCCGGGCTGGCCTTCGCCGCCGCCCACAACAGTCACCTGAAGCTCGGGACCACCATGCTCCTCCCCGGGCGGAACCTGGTGCGGCTGGCCAAGGAGCTGGCCACGCTCGACGTGCTCTCCGCCGGTCGGCTCCTGACCACGTTCGTCCCCGGGCTGCCCCGCCTTCCCGAGTCCGGGGCGATGGGAGTGACCGGTGCGACCAAGGGGGCGCTGATGGACGAGATGCTCCCGGTCCTGCGCAGCCTGTGGGCGGGGGAGACGGTGTCCCACCACGGGGACGCCGCCGAATTCGACGAGGTCACGCTCGCCCCGCTGCCCGTCCAGCAGCCCCTCGAATGCTGGACCGGGGGCATGGTCCCGGCCGCCCTGCGACGATGCGGGCGGTTCGCCGACGGCTGGCTGCCCTCCGCCTGCACGCCCGAGGAGGTGGCCGTGGCCAAGGTGGTGATCGACGAGGAGGCGGAGGCCGCGGGCCGAGCCATCAGCCCCGAGCACTTCGGGGTGTCCGTCGCCTACGCCGCCCGCCCGCTCGAAGCCAAGGTCATCCGGGCCCTGTCCGCCAACCGCCGTGGTGTGGACCCCGAGCTCGTCGTCCCGGTGGGCATCGACGGCCTGCGTTCGTTGCTCGAGGGATTCCTGGCCGTCGGGTTCTCCAAGTTCGTGGTGCGCCCGTTGGAGACGCCCGACTCCTGGCGCGCTCAACTGGAGGCGTTGGCCGACGGCGTCCTCGACCTCCAGACATGACCCGGGCGCGGCCGGTGGAACTCGAGTTCGGGACCGCGGACGACCCCGAGCTGGTCGGTTTCCTGGCCACGGTGAAGGCGGGAGGCACCGGGTGGATCAACATCGAGCCGATCATCGAGGAGGAGAACGAGCCGCCCCAGCCGGGACCGTTCGCCTTCCTCGGAGGTTCGACCCACAAGGTTCCCAACATCACCTGGATGCCCGCCAAGCCGGCATCGGACGGAACAGGCCGTCCGACCACCGTCGGTATCCAACATGCCGCCGGTCCCCGTCTGGCCTGGAAGCTCCGCGATCTCGGTCTGCCGGTCCCCGAGGGCTGGCGGATCACCCAGGACCATCCGAGGCGGGGATTGGTGGCCCAGGTGCCCGCCGACGCCGACGACCGCTCGGTGATGGGCTGGCTGCTGCAGGCGGCCACCGCGGCCTGCGCCGTGCCCACCACCGGCCGGTGGCGGGCCTCGGTCTTCGCCGGGCTGGCGTAGGGTCGAAACGGGTTCACCACCCAGAGCAGGATTCGACCAGTGAGGGAGACGCGATCGCCATGGTGAAAGAGTTCAAGGAGTTCCTGCTGCGGGGCAACCTGCTCGACCTGGCCGTGGCGGTGGTCATCGGTGTCGCCTTCACCGCGGTGGTCAACGCCTTCGTCAGCAATCTGATCACGCCGCTGATCAAGGCCCTCTTCGGGGGCAGCACGCAGTTCAAGGGCCTGTCGTTCACCCTGCACGGCTCGACGTTCATCTACGGCGCCTTCCTCAACGCGCTGGTGTCGTTCATCATCATCGCCGCGGTGATCTTCTTTCTGGTGATCAAGCCGGTCAACGCGCTGATGGACCGCATGGGCATGACGCCCAAGGAGGACCCGCTCCGCGAATGCCCCGAGTGCCTGAGCAAGGTCCCCGAGGCGGCGACCCGCTGCGCCTACTGCACCTCGGCGCTGGCCCCCACCGGTTCCGGCTCGGGGACCTGAGCCGGAACGTCCCGTCCGCCGGGACGCGTCGACGCCGCCGGCCCCGATGGCGGGGCCGATCCAGTCACGACCGGGGCGTGTTCCACCGTGGCGTGCCGCACGCGTCCGGGGACGGAGCGCCAGACCACAGCGGCCACGGCCAGGCCGACGAAGACGATGGCGGCCACGGTGACGAAGGGAAGCCACGAGGCGACGGCGAAGGCGGCCCCCGCCGCAGCCGCGGCGATGGCGGTGCAGGCGGTCTGACTGGTGGCGAAGATCCCCTGGATCCGACCGACCTCGCTGGTGGCCGAACCCTGGGTGAGCAGGGACTGCACCGCCGGCATGGCGGCGGCGAACCCGAGGGCCTCCGACGCTCCCAGCACCACCAGGAGGGGCACGTTGTGGATGAACGGATAGGTGGCGCACAGGGCGGTGGAGACCCCCAGTCCGGCCAGCACCAGGATCCTGCGGTCCATGTGGTCGGCCAGCCATCCCGACGGCTTGGCCACCGCCACGAACGGCACGGCGAAGAGCGTCCACGAGATGCCGATGGCCAGCCCCGACGCACCCCGGGCCAGGAGCAGCAAGGTCCAGCAGATGTCGTACACGCCGCTGGACAGCCCCAGAGCGGCCCCGCAGATGAGGGCGCCGGTCATCGACCGGTTGACCCGGACGCGGGCCAGCGGTGCATGGGTGCCGTCAGGACGGCGTCGCGCCGCACGCTCGGCGGCACGGTGACCTCCCTCGTGGATGGCCAGAGCGGGGATGCAGGCGGCGAAGGACAGGATCCCCGAGGCGAGGAACATCACCCACATGAACCGGATGCCGACGATGCTGCCGACCAGCGGGCCGACGGCCATGCCGGCCAGCTCGGCGCCGTAGACAGCGGCGAAGGCACGTCCACGTCGCCTCTCGCCGACCGAGCTGGACACGATGGCCAGTGCGGCGACGATGGCGGCCCCGGCGCCCACGCCCTGCATCGAGCGCAGGACGATGGCGGCGTACGCGGTGATGGGGAGCAGGAAGGCGAAGCTGGCCAGGCCGTAGGTGACCAGGCCGCCGATCAGCACCGGGCGACGTCCGATCCGGTCGGCCAGACGCCCGATCGGGTACTGCGACAGGACGCCGGCGGCGAAGAAGGAAGCCATCACCACCCCGGCGAGGGCGTCGGTCCCACCCAGGTGCCGGATGTAGACGGGCAGCATGGGAATGATCGAACTGGCCCCCATCCACTGGATGAAGACGGTCAGGGTGAGCGTGCGGATGAGGCGACGCGAACCATCGGTGCGGCCGGCCTCCGTCTGGTCGACGGTGGCCGGCGAGGTGGTGGTCATGACGGTTCCTCGACCAGTCGCTCGAGACGATCGGCCACGCCGGCCCGCAGGGCCGGGCCGGGCACGGCCAGGCCGAACAGGTCGCACATCCACAGACCGTCACAGGCCAGCCGGAGGACCGTGGCCAGCGCCGGGTCGATCCCGTCGTCCTCGAGCCGGGCCTGCCAGCGGTCGGCGGCTTCCTGCAGGGGGGTCAGGAGCGACGGCTGGGCGGCCGCCGCGGCGATGAGCGCTGCACCGAGGCGGTCCTCACGGTCGGGGCGGGCCGAGGCCGGTGCCAGGGTGGCCCGGATGTAGGCGCGGGTGAAGCTGCCGGGCCCGTCGTCCCCGAGCAGCCGGTCGTCGATGTCCCGGTCGAACTCCTCGATGATCTTGTCGACCATGCCGGCCACCAGGGCGTCACGGGTGGGGAAGTGGTAGAGGACGCCGCCCTTGCTCAGTCCGGCCTCGGCGGCGGCGGCGTCGAGGGTGAGGCGGGAGACGCCGTTGCGCAGCACCACTTCTTCGGCGGCGCAGATGATGCGCTCCTTGGTGCCCTGGGTCCTCTGTGTCCTCTGAGTGGTGGCGCGGCTCGCCACCGCGGTTCCCCTCGGCATGGCGACAGTGTACCGTCTGGACGGTACAGTTGGTGCGGCAGAGCGCCCACTACCGACGAGCTGGGACTACTCCTGCCGGTTGCCCAGATGCCATCCTCCGCAGAACGAGCAGCGGTAGGGATCGAGGTCGGCCCCCTCCTCCAGCCGGAGCCGCAGTGACGAACGGTTGGCGTCGTCCTGGTGGTCGAACCGGGTCTTGGGCTGACCGTCGGCTCTCCAGTGCTCCCGTGCGGAGCCCCCGGGATCGGGGTCTCCGGTGGGCGGTGGGCGCTTGCGCCCGCGTCGGGCCTTGGCCATCGGCGGTAGTCCTCGGACGTCCTACTCGGTGTACACGGGAGGCCGCTTCTCGCGGAAGGCGGCCGACGCCTCGGTGAGGTTGCCCGTGTGCCCGGCGAGCAGCTGGGTCCTGTTCTCCAGGTCGACGGCCGCCCTCAGGCTGCTCACTTCGAGCGACGCCCAGATGGTGTCCTTGGTCAGGGCCAGCCCGAACGGGCTGAAGGCGCACATCCCCTCGGCCATGTCGAGGGCCAGGTCGACGACCTCGTCGTCGGCCACCACCCGGGAGACCAGCCCGATCCGGTGTGCCTCCTCGGCGTGGACCTTCCTTCCGGTGAGGAGGATCTCCGCCGAGTTGGAGATGCCCACGGCCCGCGGCAGGAGCCAGGTCACGCCCAGTTCGGCCCCGGTCAGCCCGTTGCTGATGCCGGCCCCGCAGAAGACGGCCGACGCGCCGGCCAGCCGGATGTCCGCCCCCAGGGAGAGGCACATCCCACCGCCGTAGGCCGGCCCCTTGATGGCGGCGATGATCGGTTGGGGGATGGCCCGCATGGCCGGGACGATGCCGCCCATGAACTCCATGGCCCGCATCCCCATCCGATGGCGGCCGAGGTTCTCGGTCCCGGGCGGCAGTCCGGCGTGCTCCAGTTCGAGGCCCGAGCAGAAGGCACGGCCGGCACCGGTCAGGACCACCACCCGGCAGTCGTTGTCGGCGCCGACCTCGGCCAGCGCGTCATAGAGATCGGACACCAGTGCGAACGACATCGAGTTGAGCCTCGACGGATTGTCCAGGGTGACCACCCGCACGTGGGGACGGATCGATTCGACGGAGACCAGAGGCATGCCCACAGCCTCACCGACCGGGGCTCCCGGCGCCACTCCTCCCCCCGATTGGGCCATCATCGGGACGTGCCGATCGAACCGTTCAGCGCCTTCGAGCCCTACGGGGGCGCCATGCCCCCCGACGTCCTCGTCGGTCAACTGCTCGTGGCCACACCCCAGTTGGCCGATCCCAACTTCGCCCGCCGGGTCCTCCTGGTGCTCGACCACGGCGACCACGGTGCCCTCGGCGTGGTGATCGACCGTCCCGGCGGGGTGCCGGTGGGCGAATTGATGGCTCCGTGGCATCCCCTGGCCACACCGCCGGCCGAGCTCTTCACCGGAGGGCCGGTGGCCCGCAACGCACTGATCGGACTGGTCCGCCTGCGGGGCCGACCCGGCGCCGAGCCCGGAGCACCCGAGGGACCACTCGGGTGGCGCCTGCTGGTGGACGACCCCCGCCCGCTGGGCATCGTGGATCTGGCCGTGGACCCCTCGTCGCTCGACGACGCCGTGGTCGGTGCCCGGCTCTTCTCCGGGTATGCGGGGTGGGACTCGGGACAGCTCGAGGAGGAGATCGACGAAGGCTCGTGGTACGTCGTGCCGGCCGAGGCCCGCGACCCGATCTCGGCCGACCCCGAGGGACTGTGGCGCCGGGTGCTCAGGCGCCAGGGCGGTGCGCTCGCCCTGGTGTCGGGATTCCCGCCGGATCCCGCCTTGAACTGACCGATCGGACCCGGGGTGCGACCCTCCCCGGAGAGCGGACTGCGCACGAGTGGACGGCTACCATCGCGGCGTGCAACCAGCAGCGGGCCGCCCCGTGGTCCGTCCGGTCACCGGGTCGGACATCCCCGGCCTGGCCGACATGCTGGTGCGTTCGTTCGACGACGACCCGGTGGCCAACTTCATGTTCGGAGGGGACCGCCGGCGCCGCCGGGGTCTCCATTCGTTCTTCACGTCGCAGATGCGCCGCCAGTACCTCCCCCACGGGCACATCTACACGGCGGGCCATCTCGAGGGTGCAGCCATCTGGGGCCCGCCGGGACGCAGGCGCGACGGCCTCCGCGAGTTGGTCCAGCTACTTCCCACGGCCCCGTTCCTGGTCAGCTCCCGCATGCATCGGGCGCTCCAGCTCCTCTTCGAGATCGACGGGCTCCATCCGACCGAGCCCCACTGGTACCTGGCCACCCTCGGCACCGCGCCCGAACGCCAGGGCCACGGCGTGGGCTCCGCGCTCCTCGAGTCCATGCTGAGCCGGGTCGACGAGGCGGGGGAGCCCGCCTACCTCGAGTCGTCCAAGGAGCGCAACGTGGGCCTCTACGCCAGGTTCGGGTTCGAGGTCATCGACGAGCTGCACTCGAAGGTGGGCAGCCCGCCCATCTGGAGGATGTGGCGCGAGCCCAGGGTCCCCGAGCACTGATCCCCGCCTGGTGATCAGGCCGGTCAGTCGGCGGCGTGGACTCCTTCAGGCCGGCCCTCGGGCATCGCCACCACTTCCTTCAACAGGTCGTTGAGCGCCCGGGTCGGAGCGGACGGCAGGCCCCGGCTCCGCTGGGCCACGCCCACCCGACGGCGGGGCAGTCCCTCGACGGTCATCCCGTGGAACTGCGAACGGAGGGAGGACGGGATGGCGGTGGCCGGAAGGATGGCCGGGCCGTACCCTTCGAAGGTGAGGGATGCGATCAGCCGGAGTCCGTCGATCTCCGCGGCCGGCAACAGGGTGATCCCGAGCGGCCGGGTCACCGCGTCGAGCTCGTCGCGGAAGGCGGTGCCCGGCACCGGTAGGAGCAGCTCCAGGTCGGCCAGGTCCTCGAGGGCGAGGGAGCCCTCCACCGCGGCCATGGCGTGGCCACCGGGCACCACCAGCATGAGGTCCTCCTCGAAGAGGAGGCGCGCCACCAGGTCCCGCCCGGTCACCGGCAGGTGGAGCACGGCCAGGTCGAGCTGCCCGCTGGCCAGTTGGGGCTCGAGTCCGGTGGTGTTGCCCTCCACCACCACCAGCCGGAGCTTGGGGTGGCGCTTCCGGGCCAGATCCATCAACCGGGGCACCAGCCAGCGGGCTGCGGTCCCGATCATCCCGACCCGCACCGTCCCGGTGACCTCGTCCCTGCAGGCGGCCACGTCGGAGACCAGGGCGTCCAGCTCGGACAGGATCCGCCGGGCCCTGGTCACCACCACCCTGCCCTCCTCGGTCAGTGTGCCGTCGGCCCGGTCGATGAGCGGTGTGCCCAACTCCCGCTCGAGACGGGCCACGTGGGCCGAGATGTTCGACTGGACGGTGTTGAGGTGCTCCGCGGCGGCAGAGAAGGTCCCGTGGTCGCTGATGGCGGTCAAGGCTTGCAGGTGTCTCAGCTCCATCGCTAAAGATGATAGCAGGTATCGATATAAGCTGCTTGACTGATTGCTCGCGATCGTTTTACAATCTATTCAGACCACAGGATCTAAGGAATCCCCCTCCTATCCTTGTTGAGTCAGTGCGAAGGGACCGCCTACCCCCCCTGGCGGTCCCTTTGCCGCGTCCGGGGACGAGTTTCCCCGTCCGGCACACCCCGGGGGTACCCGGATCCCGAAGATCGGCCCTCCAACCGGCGTCCCGACCCGGTGGTCGGCGGTAGCGTGAGGGCATGTCCGATGCCGCCGGGGCCGTCTTCGTCGATCTCGACCGCACGCTCCTCCGTTCGGCCAGTGGCCCGGTGTTCCAGGCGGCGCTGGAGGCCGAGGGCGTGGTGGCCAAGGGACACCATCTCCCCGGCGATCAGTTGATGTACGGCTTCTACAACCGGTTCGGGGAGTCGGTGCCCTTCATGGGGCTGGCCCGGGCCGCCGCTCCCTTCATGCGGAACCGCTCGGTCAAGGCCACCCGTCAGGCCGGGAAGCGGGCGGTGGGCCCCCTGATGGACCTGGTCCAGCCCTGGGCCCTCGAACGGCTGGCCGCCCACAGGGACGAAGGCATGCCTCTGGTCCTGGCCACCACGTCGCCCATGGACCTGGTGTCGCCCCTGGCCAAGGCGCTCGGATTCGATGCGCTCATCGCCACCCGCTACGGGCGTGCGGGCGGGGTCTTCACCGGTCGGATCGAGGGCGGGTTCGTCTGGGGTGTGGGCAAGCGCGCCGCCGTGGGTCAGTGGGCGGCCGAAAACGGCATCGACCTGCAGGCATCCCATGTCTACTCCGACAGCTTCTTCGACCTTCCGTTGTTCCTGTCGGTCGGGCATCCGCACCCGGTCAACGCCGATCCCCGGCTGTTGGCGGTGGCCCTGGCCCGCCGCTGGCCCCTCGATCACTGGGACCGTCCTCCGGGGGTCCCCTCGCTGGTGGGCCTCGAGCCCTACCACCTGCTCCGGCACCTGTTCCGGCCCGAGGCGTTCCCCTACGCCCGATTCACCATCGAGGGGATGGACCACATCCCGTCTTCGGGTCCGGTGCTGCTGGCCAGCAACCACCGCAGCTACTTCGACGTGGCCGCCCTAGGTCTGGTGGCCGCCCGCCTGAAGCGACCGGTGCGGTTCCTGGGCAAACAGGAGGTGTTCGACGCGCCGGTGGTCGGCCAGCTGGCCCGGGCACTCGGCGGCATCCCGGTCGACCGGGGCAGCGGCTCGGGCGACTCCATGCGTCGTGCCGCCGCAGCCCTTCGGGCCGGCGAGGTGGTCATCGTGCTCCCGCAGGGAACCATCCCCCGGGGAGTCAGCTTCTTCGATCCGGTGCTCCACGGCCGGACCGGGACGGCCCGCCTGGCGGCGGAGACCGGGGCACCGGTCGTTCCCATCGGATTGTGGGGCACCGAGAGGGTATGGCCCCGCTCGTCCAAGGTGCCGACCATGGCCACGCTCCATCCACCCCGGGTCACGGTGACCGTGGGCCCACCGGTTCCACTCGGGCTCGAGGACGCGGTTGCCGACACGGCGACGCTGATGGGGGCCATCGTGGGCCTGTTGCCGGACGAGGCGCGGGTGGAGAGGCTCCCCACCGAAGAGGACCTGGCCCGCACCCGACCGTCGGCGTGACCGTCTCCACCAGCCCGTCCACCGAACCCCCGCCCCGCCCCCTGTCCCTGCGGTCGTCGGTCGCCGTCGGGTCGCTCCGACTGGTCAACCGGCTGTCGCGGCGCCTGGGCCGGGGCAGCGGCACCGTCGCCGGTGGCCGGGTGGGACTGGCTATCGATCCCCGCCTGTTGACCGTGCTGGCCGGTGGCCTGCAGGTCGCCCTGGTCAGCGGTACGAACGGGAAGACCACCACCACCCGGATGCTGGCGGCGGCGCTCGCCGGACCCGACGACCCACCCGTGGCCAGCAACCAGACCGGGGCCAACATGCCCGCCGGGCACGTGGCGGCCCTGGTCGAGTCCCCGGCGGCAGTGGTGTGCGTGCTGGAGGTGGACGAGGGCTACCTCGGTCGGGTGATCGAGGAGGCCCGTCCCCGGGTGGTGGTCCTGCTCAACCTGTCGCGGGACCAATTGGACCGGATCGCCGAGGTGCGCATGCTGGTGGATCGGTGGCGTACCGCCCTGTCGGGTTTGCCGGCAGGCACCGGATCGGCAGGGGCTCCGACCGTGGTGGTGGCCAACGCAGACGATCCGATGGTGGCCTGGGCGGCCATGACGGCTCCCGAGGTGGTCTGGGTGGGCGCCGGCCAGGTCTGGCGCAACGACGCGGTGGGCTGCCCGGCGTGCGGCGGGCGGATCGAATTCGCGGATCAGGGCGGGTGGGCGTGCGACCGGTGCACGTTCCGGCGTCCGGACCGGAACGCCTGGCTGGACGGCACGACCCTGGTCATGGCCGACGGGACCCGTCTTGCCGTCGACATCGCCCTGCCCGGGCAGTTCAACCGGGCCAATGCGGCGATGGCGGCCATGGCCGCACCGATCATGGGCACCCACGCCGGGTACCCGACGGGGGAAGGTACTCCCCTGACGACGGCCGTGGCCCTCGAACGGGTGGCCTCGGTCGACGAGGTGGCCGGGCGATTCGCCGCGACGGTGCACCGCGGTCATCCCGTCCGCCTCCTGTTGGCCAAGAACCCCGCCGGGTGGACGGCCATCTTCGACCTCCTGGACGAGACCAGTCCGCCGGAGACGCCGTTGGTCCTGTCCATCAACGCCCGCATCGCGGACGGCCTCGACCCCAGCTGGCTCTGGGACGTCCCCTTCGAACGGTTGGTCGCTCGTACCGTGGTGGTCACCGGGGACCGGCGGCGCGATCTGGACGTCCGGCTCCGCTACGCCGAGGTGGCCTGCACGGTGGTCGACGACCCGGTGGCCGCGGTGGAGCGCGCCGTCTCCCTCGCCGCCCCGGCCGACGGGGCATCGTCACCGGCGGTCGACTTCCTGGGCAACTACACCGCCTTCGCCGAACTGCGGGGCCGGCTGTGACCGCGGCTTCGCCGCGGTCGGCACTGGCCATCGCCGTGGTCTTCCCCGACCTGCTCGGCACCTACGGTGACGGCGGGAACGGCTTGGTCCTGGCCCGCCGGGCGGCGTGGAGAGGTATCGACGTCGACCTGGTCCAGGCCGACTCGGGTCGACCGCTGCCCTCCGCCGACCTGTACTGCATCGGCGGCGGGGAGGACGGTCCCCAGGTGCGGGCGGCCACCGCGCTCATCGCCGAGGGGACGATCCGACGGTCCTTCGACCAGGGTGCAGTGGTGCTGGGCGTCTGCGCCGGGTACCAACTGCTCGGCCAGCGCTTCCCCGACAGCGCCGACCGCTCCCAGGACGGCCTCGGCCTCCTGGATGTGACCACACGCAAGGGCACAGGACCGCGGGCGGTGGGCGAGGTGATCGCCGAGAGCCTGCCCGAGGCACCCCGTCTGCCTGGTGGTCGGATCCTGCCCCCACTGACCGGGTTCGAGAACCATGGCGGGGTGACCGTGCTCGGGCCGGCGGCCCGCCCGGTCGGACGCGTGGTGGCCGGTGTCGGCAACGGCGGGGGTGACGGCACCGAGGGGGCGTGGAGCGACCGGGTGGTGGGGACCTATCTGCACGGACCGCTCCTGGCCCGGAACCCCGACCTGGCCGACCTGTTGCTCGGATGGGCGATCGCACCCGGGGGATCCGACCGACCGCTCGACCCGTTGGACGATGCCGCCGAGCTCGCCCTGCGCACCGAGCGGCTGACCTCGGTCCCGCGCACCGGCCGGGCCGGGCTGGTGCGCCGGCTGATCGGGCGTCGGGCCTGAGCCCGACCGGGTCAGGCGGTACCGCTCACGTGGAGCGCCGTGGCCACCGGTTCCCGTCGTCGGTCTCCCGGAGCTCGGGAGCCGGCGAGAGCATCCATGACCGCCGCCAGGCGGCGACATCGGGACCCTGCAGCGGGGGAGTGGTCCCCCGGGCCGCCTGCTTGCGGGCTGTCCACCAGTCGGTGGAGGCCTCGTCGGCCATGGTGGCCACGGCTGTCTCGATGCGGGCGCCGAACGAGCGTGCGTCCTCGCCCTCCTCCGGCCACAAGGGCGTGCCGAAGGTCACGGTGGTCCGGGCCCTCCGGACTCCCTTGCCGCCCTTGGGCAAGAGGTGGCGGGTGCCGTCGAGGTGCACGGGCACCACCGGCCGCCGGGTCCTCGAGGCCAGGTAGGCGGCACCTCCCCGGAAGGTCTGGGCCCATCCGTCCGGGGAGCGCCCACCCTCGGGGAAGATCACCAGGTTCCAGTCGTCATCGAGCAAGGAGGCGGCCAGGTCGGCCGATCGGCGGTTCACCTTGGTCCGCTCGATGGGGATGGCGGCCAGAAGGAACGACCAGGCGTCGGCTTTCCACCGTCGATCGAAGAAGTAGTCGGCGGCCGCAGCCACCACCGTCCGATGGCGGAACCGGAGGGGAAGGCAGCTCAACAGGAGCGGCGTGTCGGCGTGACTGGCATGGTTGGAGGCGAAGATGACCGGGCCCTCCAACCCGATCAGCGATTCGTCGCCGCGGATCTGGGGCGAGGCGATCACCCGGGCCAGGGGCCTGGTCACGTTGTCGAGCACCAGGGCCCGGGCCAGGCGCACCGGATACCGACGGGACCACTCGGTGTCGTAGTGGACGCCCAGCTCGGGGGTGGGGGCGGGCCGGGGCACCGACTCGGGCCAGCTGGGGGCGGCCAGCGGGAACCGTGCCCGACCGGCCCGGGATCCGAGGGCGGACGGGGTGAGGCGGTGCAGCCAGGTGGAGGGTCCTGGTGGACCTCCGGTGCGGTCCGACCGACCCAGGGCGGCGTCGGTCCTGACCGACCGCCACCCACGCAGCGAGTTGGACGAGCCCGAGGTCCGGCTCATTGCACGTCGGCCATCAGGATCGGCGGTGCGTGGAGATGGGTGAGCGACGGCGAGGGCCCCACCACGTCGGCCGCCATCTCCAGGGCGTCGGCCAGGGTGGACGCCGCACGGAAGCCGAGCCGGTGCACGGCGGCGGGGTCACCCCCGACGATGATCACCGCACCGAGGTGCTGGAGGGCGTGCGCGCACCAGTACCACATGTAGAACGGATGGACCCCGTGGTAGGCGTGCCCGGTCCGGTAGAGGTGGATGTACCAGGGATCGGTGGCGAAGGACTCCTCGAACCGGTCGGCCACCTCGATCGGATCGGTGGTCTGGCTGAGCACCTGTTCGAAGAAGTCGATGTAGCTCGGGTGGTGCACCGGGTTGAACTCCCAGGGCGTGGGGTGGGTCATGATCAGCACCCCGCCCTCGCGCACCAGCGGCTTGCCCCGGTACATGTTGAACAGGTAGCCGAGCCCGAGGCAGGCCACCAGGATCGGATTGAGGACCGAATTCACGTTGTAGGGGCTGATATAGGGGAGCCCCATGGTCAAGATGTCGGTCTGACCCTCGACCACCACGCCCTGTTGGGCCCATACGTTGTCGGTGGTCAGCTTGTGGACCGCCTCCACCTCGCCGGCCTGGACCGAGGTCATCCGGTGGGGGGCCTTCACCGAGTGGAAGATCTGGCGGGCGTAGCGGGCAGGGGTGCGGTCGAGGGCCTTGGACGCGGCCAGGTAGCCGAGCCGGTCCTTGGCCTTCCACTCCCACTCCCGCTTCTGGAGGAACTTGAAGGCGGTGGGGAACGTGTCGTTGTTGAGGGTGGTCTCGATCTGGAAGACCTTGACCCCGCTCTCGGCGATGAGCCGGCCCATCCTCCAGTTGGACGAGTGGAGCTCGGAGCGGTGCTGGTCCATGAACGAGCGGCTCTGCTGCATGGTCTGCGGATTGTGGTGATGACGGAGGCTCTTGTAGCTGGAGAGGCCGGTGGCCACGCTCTTGTGCCCGCCGTCCATGGCCACCAGGTTGATGTTGACGTAGACCAGCAGGTCGCTCTCGGCGGCCCGCTTGTTGATCTCGACGTCCTCCCCCTCTTCGGTCTGTCCGAGGTGGACCAGGGCGTCGGGGTCCTCGGCGTCGTGCTGGGTCAACAGTCCGTTGGGGGCGAAGGCGTCGTAGATCCGATCGCCCAGCGCATGGCGCAGCTCCGGTTCGGTCATCCGCCGGTGGAGGGCCAGGGCCACGATGAGGGCAACGTCGTCCACGCCGGCCTCGGCGGCCATGTCCAGCACCTGCTCGATGACCAGTTGGCGGATGTCTGGTCGCTCCATCGGGGGCAGAGGCAGGGAGATGTCGTCGAAGGCGATGGTCAGTTGCATCCCGGGGCGGAGCTGTTCGGGAAGCGGATCCTGGTCGCCCACCGGGTGGGTGAGCGCGGCACGGATGGCGGCGGAGGGGTCCTTCAGCGGGTCGATGGGCTCAGGGGCGTAGATGACCCGGCTGCCCTCGGGCAGCTTCTCGAGGCTGAACCTCTCGCCGTGCCAGAACAGGGTCGGTGGCGTGGAGCGGTCGACGTCGAGCACGAATCCGGGCCTGGGGCTCATCGGATGCTTCCTTTCGGTTTACGGAGATCGAAGACCACCTTGACCGCGCCCCGGCGACCGGCGGCGCCGGCGTGGGCGATGGCCTCCTCGTAGCGCTCGAGCGGGTAGGCGGCGGAGACCAGCGAGCCGAGGCCGGCGTCGGCCACCACCTCGAGGGCCAGCTCGAAGGTGCGACGCGGCGTGGTCCCCGAGGTCGGTCGTTCGTCGCCGTAGGCGTAGGCGCCGACCAGGGTGAGCTCCCGGTGCCAGAGGGGGGCCAGATCGACGGCCACCTTGCCCGGCATGCCCACCAGCACCACCTTGCCCCGGGGCCGCACCATGGACAGGGCCTGGGTGAGGGACTCCGAGCTCCCCACGCAGTCGAAGACCACGTCGGCCCCACCGGTCAGGCGGCCGGCGAGCACCAGGGACCCGGCCTGTCGCCGGATGGCCCGGGCCAACTGGTCGGGGGAGACCACGGTGTCCGCACCCAGGGCGGCGGCCAATTCTCGTTGATGTGGGTGCTTGGCCCCGACCATCACCGTGCAGCCGGAGTCCGGTCGGCTGATGCGGTCGAGGGCGGCCACCGTGGCCAGGCCGAGCGTCCCGGCCCCGAGCACGGCCACCAGGTCGTCGGGCGCGATGCCGGCGGAGAGGACGGCATGGACGGCGCACGCGGTGGGCTCGACGATCACCGCATCCTCGTCCGAGAGGGCGTCGGGGACCGCGTGGAGCTGGGAGCTGTGGGCGACCAGAGGAGCGGTGGACCACCCCCCGCCGGTATCGGTGCAGAACCCGGTCTGCAGCCCGGGTTCGAGGGTGCCGAAGGCGATGTTGCCGCACAGGCCGGTGTGGCCTAGAGAGCACTGGGGACAGGGCGGGAGGATGTGCCGGGGCGCGCAGCCGAGCACCGGTTCGATCACCGCCCGGGTGCCGGGCTCGAGCCGGCGACCGGCATGATCGAGACCGCCGTCGTCGAGCACGCCGACCACCTCGTGTCCAGGAACGAAGGGGAAGCTGACCATGTCCTCGAAGTAGCGCGAGCTGCGTCCGTCCAGCGTGGCCAGATCGGATCCGCAGATCCCCGACAGCAGCGGGCGCAAGCGGAACCAGTCCTCGGCGGGCAGCTCGGGTGCGGTGGCATCGAGGAGTTGGAGGGGGCCGATGCCCGCTCCGCGCCCCGAACCGAACACCGAGGCCACCCGCGACGCGGCGAAGCGGGCGATGTTCCGCTCGAAGACCAGCGCCTTCATCGTGCGCCCTCGCCGGCCGATCGTCGGGCCGCACCGGCCAGGGCCGCAGCGCTGGTCCGTCCTCGCCCGAGCGAGCCCCGGCGGTCGAACGGCCCCAGGGGAAGCAGCGGAGAGGAGCCTCCTTCGGCCTTGTGCCAGTGCTCCACGTGCCAGCCGCGCCGCCGGGCGATGGCGGCCAGCTTGGCCTCCGGATTGACGGCCACCGGAAAGCCCACCGCCTCGAGCATGGGGAGGTCGCTGGCCGAATCGGCGTAGGCCATCGACTCGCCGAGGTCGAGCCCTTCGGCCTCGGCGTACTCCTCGAGCACCAGGGCGCGGGCTTCCCCGATCGGGGGGAGCACGTCCAGGCGACCGGTGAACATCCCGTCCTGTTCGCCCAGTCGGGCGCAGACGATGTCGTCGAAGAGGGGTCGGAGCGGTTCGACCACCAGGTCGAGGGCGCCGGTGATCAGGATGGTGCGATGGCCGAGGGCCCGGTGCTCGCGGACCCGGGCGATGCCGGCGGGGAACGACTTGGCCAGCAACAGGTCGTAGAAGAGCTCCCACCCGTCGTCTCGCAGGCGATCCACCGGCGCACCCTCGTAGCGACGGTAGAAGGAGCGGAGGAAGTCCCCGCGGTCGCGGCGGTCGAGGAGGAGCAGGGAGGGGGCCTCACGCATCAGGTCGGCCACGAAGGCCGCCCGCTCGGCCGGAGGCAGGTGACGGGAGGCCAGCCAGGCGTAGGAGTCGACCACGTTGGAGGCGATGAGGGTGTTCTCCAGGTCGAATGCAGCCAGATGGCGATCGGGGGAGAGGATGTTCTTGCGAGCCCGGTCGGCCCGGTTGGGCTTGGTCGACTTGCCCGCTGAGGTCTTGACCCGGGCGTGCTCGATGATGGAGGGGAGGTGGATCTCCCGGACGTAGGTGTCCCAGTCGACGGCGGCGGGGTCGAGGCAGAAGGTCCGGCGGTCGTCATCGTCCATCCGGTCCCACAGGGCGAGGAGCCGATCCACCCGGTAGAGGGCCTCGGTCTCGGTGTAGGCCCCGTACAGCTCGACGTACCCGAGTGCGCGGTCGGCCAGCAGGTGCTGCTCCTCGAGGGCGGCCATCCAGGCGGCCTGCTTGCCCCGGATCGGCAGTGACCCGACCACCTTCTCAGCCAGATCCATGGCCTTGGAGGCACGGGACAACTGACGTTGTACCCGGCCGCGACCGGGGAACGACCACTCCGGCACCACGATGGGCTGGCCATCTGCGTCGTACAGCGGGTGCTCGGTGAACCAGGCGGTGACCAGCTCGACCAGGCGCCCGTAGCGGAACGGATTCCGTACCCCGGAGGCCACGTGGTACACCGAGGGACCCTGGTACTCCTGGGGCGGGGTGAGCAGCGCCTCGCCGGACACGACGATGATGGCCGCCACCACCAGATCCACCGGGATCACGTCGGTCACGCCTTCGGGCACGCCGGGGAACTCGCGCAGCAGCCCCCGGGCGTAGGAGATGATGATCGGCTCGGCCATCCGGAAGCCGCGGATCCACCCGGGCCGGGGCTCGGCCAGCGCCGACTCGATGATCGAGGGCCGGACGATGGTCATGGGGACGGTGTCGGCGTACTGGGCCACCAGAGCCCGTTCGCCGAGCGCCTTGGTGTACGGGTAGGCATCGGGCCAACCGAGCGACTGGGCCCTGGCCTGCCCCACCACCACCATCTGTTTCTTGACCCAGTCCTCGCGGATCCTTTCGGCCCGCTCGGCCAACAGGTGCAGTCCGGCACCACCAAGCTCGCTGCGGGCCTGCTTGGTGAACCCGGTGAGGCGCTCGGGACGCCGGGAGTCGGCATCGAGGTCGCTGCGTTGGCGACGTGCCGCGTCCACCTCGTCACGCCAGTCGACGGAGACGGTGAACCGATTCCCGTCGAGCAGCTCCTCTTTGGCCTCGCCCTGGTGGGTGCCGGCCACGTACGCGGTGGACACGGGCACCAGGTGGACCGGTCCGGTCCGGCCCTGCTCGGCGGCCAGGCGCCTGGCCGACTCCACCTCGGCGGCCACTCTCGAGGGGCCGAGCAGGTTGACTTCGACGGCGGAGTCGAGGGGAGAGTCGAAGCTGACAGCGGCGGCCGAGTGGATGACGATGTCGCACTCCGACAGTCGCTGCCGTCCGTCGTCGTCGAGCCCGAGCCCGTCGGTGGCCACATCGCCGGCCACCGCCTCGACCCGGGCGGCCATCTCGGAGTCGAACCGGTCGCCCAACTCCTGGCGCAGCCGGTCGAAGCAGTCGTTCTTGATGATCTCCTTGGTGGCCCGTTGCAGGGGGGTGGCCCGCCGGCCCGGACGGATCAACAGGACGACCTGGCTGTCGGGAACGCTACGGAGAATGCGTTCGACCAGGGCTGTTCCCAAAAAGCCGGTGGCGCCGGTGATGAAGAACCGCCGGCCGGCAAGGGCGTCACGAACGCGCGTCACCGGATCTGTCTACCATATGGTAAGTGAGCAAGTCGAGCATTGACGAAGGATCGTCCGACCGGAACGGCCCGGCCCGGGACCGCAGCCGTCCCCGTGCGGTCCCCGGGTCGGGAGGACGGGGGGATGCGGGCTCGAGTACGTCCGAACGGATCCTCGACGCCGCTCTGGTCTCCTTCGCCACCCGTGGCTACGAGGCGTCGTCGCTGGACGCACTGGCCCAGGGCCTCGAGATCCGCAAGCAGACCATCCTCTACTGGTTCCCGTCCAAGGAGGTCCTCCTCGAAGCGGTGATCGACCGGAGCGCCATCGAGCTCTCGGCGGCCCTGGAGGATTCGCTGACGTCGGCGGGCAGTGGGTGGTCCCGGATCGAGGCGGTGGTGCGCTCGGTGTTCCGGCTGGCGGCCCGCCGGCCCGAACTGGTCGGCCTGGTGCGGGAGATGGGTCGGCTGGGAACCCCGGCGGCCACCCGGCTGGTGACCGCCCTCGAACCGCTGGTGCACCGGGCATCCGAGTTCCTCGAAGCGGAGATGGACGCGGGCCACATGCGTCGGCACGAGCCCCGCTTGTTGTTGCTGGCCATCTACTCGACAGTGATCGGCATGCTCACCGAGGTGGAGGTGCTGCGGGCGTTCGGCGAGGAGCCCACCGCCCGTTCCCTGGTCCGCCGCCGCAACGAGATCCTGGAGCTCCTGCGCTCGGCCCTGGTGACCGAGCCGGCCTGAGCGAGACTCGCTCTCCGGCCTCTCCGGCCGGAAGCTCGGCCAGAGGTCCGGTCAGTCTGAGGTCTTGGCCGCCTTGCGGTCCCGACGGGAGGGCTTGGGCGCCGGTGGCGGGGGGCGCTTGGGGGTGAAGCGCTTGTTGGCCTCGGGCCCGACCGGTCCCTTGGATCGGGTGGTGCGCTGGGAGGCTTTGGCCGAGGTCACGGCAGCCCGGGTCACCGACGGCTTCGCCTTGGCCGCCTCCGCGTTGGCGGCCCGGAGGTTGGCCGCCGCTTCCCGCTGGAACTTGTAGGAGCGGTAGAGGAGCCAGACGGCGAGGAAGAGGAACGGGGCACCGAGGAAGATCGTGGAGGTGCCATAGGCCAGAAAGGTGAAGAGGGCCACGAAGCCGACCGGGGCCCGACGGCCGATGATGGTGGTCACCACCAGCAGTCCGGCACAGACGAAGCCCAGGACCAGGGTGGTCTGCGGAGTCACCTGGCTCTTGGACAGGCGGAAGCTGGCGTTCTGGGTCTCCAGCAGGTAGATCAGGACCCCGAAGAGCAGGGCACCTCCGGCGGCTGCGAAGGAGAACCGCTTCTCCCGTTCGTCCAGCCGGTCGATCTGCCACTTGGTGGACATGTCGCGGGTCTCGGGGGTGCTGTTGGCCGACTGGACGCTGGACCGCATCCGCTCGAAGCGGCTCACCTTGGCCTTGGGTTGCCCGCCGGACGCCTGTCCGACGGCGCCGTCGTCGACGTCGCTCTGGTCCTCATCGGGGGTTCGGTCGGCCATCGGGGCAGAGGCTACCTGGCCTGGCGGTCCGTTTCGATTCCGGTCAGCGCGGGCGGGCTGGTCCGGACCAGGCCGGTCCGGGGGTCACTCTCGGGGGCGCACCACCAGGCGCAGCCCGCCGTTGTCTTCCGGCGGGACCTCCCAGGCGACGAGATCGGTGTCGCTACCCGCCATGGCCAGGTGATCCTCGGTCGGAACCGCACCGGCGATCCCCTCCGGCTCGGCTGCCGAGAAGTCGAGATGATGGACACGACCCGGCCGTCCGGCCAGCCAGGTGCCGAGCGGAGTCGACGGTCGGTCGTCCACCGGCGCCAGGAGGCGGAGTCCGAGGGGACCGCTCCACGACAGCTCGATCCAACGCACGCCGTCGAGCGATCCCTCGCCCACCGCCTCTCCGCCCAGAAGGCCGGCGAAGAGCGAGACGGCGCTGTCCAGATCGGCCACTGCGTGGCTGACCCACCGGAGTGCCCCCGGCGGGACCGGCCCCGAGCCGTCGCTCCGCCGGCGGTACCCGACCGGGTAGTCAGGAGGTGGGGGGCTGGACCAGGGGACCGGAGCCTCGGCCAACTGGACCACCACGCCGGTGGCCTGCTTGGGGTGGAGGAAGGCCTCCAGCCATTCGGGATGGGAGAGATCGATTCCCACCGGATCGAACCCGGCCGCACGCACCTGATCGAGCGCACCGGCCAGGTCGGGGACCTTGAAGGTGAGGTGGTGGGGACCGGGCCCGTTGGCGGCGAGGAACCTGGCCAGAAAGTCGTTCACCTCGACGTCGTTGGGCATGAGGACCTCGACTCGGGCGCTGTTGGCGAACCGGAGTTGGGCGGGGGCGAAGCCGGGTCCCGGACCTCCCGAGTTCCATACCGCCCCGAGGTCGACCGCGTAGCGGTTCCAGACGTCCTGCCAGCGCGGCACGGCGTGGGCCACGTGGTCGAGGACGACTCCGTCGATGGGCGATCCGGTGGGGCTGGCCATGACCACAGACTGCCCCGAGCGCCGGTGGTTGTAGAAATCGACGGCTGGGGAAGGTGTCATCACGACGGTTGTGGCCCGGGGGACCCGCCGGTACGGTCGGTGCCATGGACTTCCGCGAGGTGACCGTGGTGGGGCTGGCCGATCAGGTGCGGGCCGGCACGGTGTCGGCCAGGGAGGTGGTCGAGCATGCCCTGGACCAGATCTCGCAGCACAATGCCGATATCAACGCCTTCGTCGCCGTGGACGCGGGCAGGGCGCGAGCCGCCGCCGATGTCGTCGACCGGAAGGTGGCTGATGGAGTGGACCCGGGTCCGTTGGCCGGCATTCCCCTGGCGGTGAAGGACCTGGAGGACGCGGCCGGCTATGTCACCACCCACGGCTCGGTCGCCTTCGCCGATAGTCCGCCGGCGGCCGACGACTCCCCGTTGGTGGCCAGACTGGTGGCGGCGGGCTGCGTGGTGATGGGCAAGACCAACACACCAGAACTGGGATGGAAGGCCGACACCGACAACCCGCTGTTCGGACCGACCAACAACCCGTGGAACCTGGCCCACACCCCGGGGGGCTCGTCGGGCGGGAGCGCGGCGGCCATCGCTGCGGGCATGGTGCCGTTGGCCACCGGCTCCGATGGGGGAGGGTCCCTTCGGATCCCCTCGTCGTGCTGTGGGCTCTCCGCGATGAAGCCGTCGCTCGGCAGAGTCCCGAGTGGTGGTCTGCACGCGCCCGATTGGCAGCACCTCTCGACTAAGGGCCCGATGGCCCGGCGGTTGTCCGACGTGGTGGCTGCCCTCGACGTGGCGGTGGGACCGGACCCCAGTGACCTACGGTCGCTTCCGCGACCAGAGGCCTCGTGGATGGCGGCGATCGAGGATCCGAGACCGCCGCGCAAGGTGGCCTGGTCGCCCACGCTCGGCTACGCCGAGGTCGATGCCGAGGTGTTGGCGGTCTGCGAGCGGGCTGTCGAAGTGATGGCGTCGCTGGGTACCGAGGTGGTGGAGATCGACAGGGTGTTCGACAAGGACCCGGTCGACGAGTGGTTGATCCTGTCCGGGGTGTACAACCTGCGCACCCACGCCGATATCCGGGGCACGTCGATGTGGGACCAGGTCGATCCGGTCCTGGCCATGGTCATCGACGGCGCTGCGGAGACCAGCGCCCTGGACCTGGTCCGGGCCGAGGACACCTGCCATGAGCTCAACCTCCGCCTGGTCGAGCTGTTTCACGACGTCCGCCTCCTGATCACGCCGACCATGGCTGCCGCTCCGCCGCCGCGGTCGCTCGGGGGATCGGGGTTGATCAACGGCACGCCCGACTTCAACTGGGTGAAATTCACCTACCCGTTCAACCTGACCCGGTCGCCGGCGGCGTCGGTCTGTGCCGGCCTGTCCGCCTCGGGACTCCCGGTCGGACTCCAGTTGGTGGGGCCCCAGCACGGTGACCTGGTGGTGCTCCGATCGGCCGCGGCTCTGGAGGCCGCCATCGGCTTCGACACACTGGCGCCGAACCCGGCGAGTTCGGCAAGCTCGGCACGTTGACCCGGCGAGGTCGAGGTTCGGCCTGTCCCAGGTCGGGCTACCATGTCCATCTGCTTGTCGGCGGCACCGGTTGCCGCGACCTGCGTACGGGCGTTTAGCTCAGTTGGTTAGAGCGCAGCCTTCACACGGCTGAGGTCGGAGGTTCGAGTCCTCTAGCGCCCACTCGTTGCCAGAACTACGACGCTTGCCCTGGTCGGAAGTGGGTGTGAAATAGAACCCGAAGGTTGAATTCGCCATGGTGAATGGCAATCACGACTCAAGGCAATGCTCGGGATGGTTGCCTGCCATCCAGCGGAACTTCTGCCAGACACCCAACTCAGCAGTCTCTCGTTTCGCTCGGGTGGTCCCGACGTGCCCCAACCAGATCCAGCCCAATGGTTGGCGGAGATTGGATCACATCTCCGACTCGAAACCACGGGCATCGTTCATCTTCCCGAACAAGGCCAAGTCCTAACTGACACCCCGGCGGCCAAGACTCCTGGTGAGTCAGCGCACATCTGATGCCCAGCCTGCCGTCCGGTGCTGGCTGTTCCGCCTCGCGTGGCTCAGCCCCCGATCGGGATGACCCCGTCGGTCAGCAGCTGCCA
>JADGOG010000090.1 GCA_017883065.1 Acidimicrobiales bacterium
GCTTGGCGGACGCGTCGACCGGCGCCGCCGCCAGCACGGCCATTCCAAACGTTGTGGTTGCCACGGTCAACACACCAATTCGTACAATCCACCGCTTTCTCATGAAGGTGACGTTAACGGGTCCCGGCGGCGCTGTCCTCCCCACACGTCAAAAGGGTGCAGTATCCACGTCCTTGTGCCTGGACCGGTGGTCGCCGACCACTGGGGGACCGTGGCAGGCTGGATGGATGAACACGACCGCGGCACCGACCGACAATGGCACCACTGCTGAGCCGAATGGTGATGTCCGATCCGATCGGAGGGAACACCTGTTCTCACTGGCCCGGCAAGTCACCGGATTCATGCCTGATGACGAGGGGGAAGCGCTCTTCCTGGCCGCACTCCGTGCCGGCGCATGCTTCGACCAGGCGACGTTCATGGAGATCGGTGCATGGTGTGGGAAGTCGACCGTCTACATCGGAGCTGCGGCAGAAGAGACTGGCGCGGTCCTCTTCAGCCTGGACCATCACCACGGCTCGGAGGAGAATCAGGCCGGATGGGAACACCACGACGGGTCCCTGGTCGACCAGGAGTCGGGTCGGATCGACACCTTGCCCCACTGGCGTCGCACCGTGGGCGAAGCCGAGCTCGAGTCCTCGGTGATCGGACTGGTCGGGGACTCCCCCACCGTCTCGTCCCGCTGGACGACGCCATTGGCCTTCTGCTTCATCGACGGGGGCCACGGCGAGGAGCCGGCCTGGGCGGACTACCGGGGTTGGGCGCCCCGCGTCGTCGAGGACGGTTGGCTGGCCATCCACGACGTCTTCCCCGACCCCGCCGATGGCGGACGGCCGCCGTTCGACATCTGGCAGGCCGCCATCGCCTCAGGTGAGTTCGTCGAGGATGGCGAGTGCGGGTCCCTCCGCATTCTGCGTCGGCTCTGAATCTCCGAGTCCGACTGGCCCACGGCCGGTGCGTTCAGAACGAGCCGAACGTGGGTGGGTTCACGAGGCGCCAGGTGATCCCGGTGTGCGGAGGGCTGGCTCCACCGGCGCCTTGGGTGCCGGCTCGGTGAGGTCGAGGTGGCTGGGGAGGCCCTCCCCTCGGAACAGGCCCGACGCCGGGGTGGTCCGGCTCAGCGCATCGGCGGCCAGCACCATGGCACCGGCGGTGTAGGACGATCGCTCCAACGGCGGATAGGTGGCCTCCTCGGGGTAGACCATTCCCGTCCAGTACGAGCCGTCCTCGTTGCGGAGCGCCTGGACCCAGGCCAGCAGCTCGACAGCGGCGGCGTCCATGCCCAGGGCATCGAGGGCGAGGACGCACTCGGCGGTCTCCGCCGCGGTCACCCACTCACCGGTGGATACGCACCGGACTCCGCGACCCTCCATGACGAAGGTCGACCACGACGCATCGATCCGACGCCGGGCGGCCTCGCCGCTCAGCGCGCCGGACAGAATCGGGTAGTACCAGTCCATGGCGAACTCGACCTTGGGGGCGAAGGCGTCCGGCCGGTGGGCCAGGGCGTGGGCCAACCGGCCTGCGGCCAGCTCCCAGTCGGGACGCTCGTGTCCGAGGCGCTCGGCACAGGCGATGGCGCACCGCAGGCTGTGATAGATCGAGGACGAGCCGGTGAGCAGGGCGTACTCCTCGAGGTACCCGATGGGATCGAGCGACCAGCGGATCGAGCCGTCGGGCCGCTGCCAACGCAGCACGAAGTCGATGCCCGCCTCCAACGCCGGCCACAGATGCTCGAGGCCTCCGACGTCGTCGGTCGAGATGTAGCGGTGCCAGGCTCCGGTGGCCAGGTAGGCACAGACGTTGGTGTCGAGCCGTGCATCCTCGATACCGGTGGCCAGGTAGTAGTTGAACCAGCTGCCGTCGGGCAGTTGGGTGTCGACCAGCCACTGGTAGGCACGGTCGGCCTCCTCGTCCATGCCGGCCACGGTGAGGGCCATGGCCGCCTCGACGTGGTTCCAGGGATCGCAGTGGCCGCCGGGGAACCACTCGATCATCCCGTCGGGGCGTTGCAGCGAGATGATCGACCGGGCGGTGGCCATCACATCGGCCGCGGTCATCACACCAGGAACCTCAGGTATCGACCTCACGCCACTGCCCCCTGTGTCGTCAGTGCCGTGTCCGTCGGCACTGTGTTCGTGATGGCTGCATCCGCCTCAGCGGCATCGAACAGCTCAGCCTCGGCGTCATTCGGCTTCTCGAGGTAGACGACCAGGCTCTTGCCCACCAGGGGGTTCAGTACCCGGTCCGCGTAGCGGGTCACCTTGGGCGCCTTCTCGATGTCCCACACCAAGAGACGGTGGTACGTGGACACCGCGGGGTGTGTGTCGTTGGTCGGGCCGACCAGGCAACGAAGCCACCAGTACGGGGCGTGCAGCCCGTGGGCATGGTGGCTCCCGACCGCCTGGAGTCCGGTGGACTGCAATCGGCCGACCAGTTGACTCTGCCGGTAGATCCGCACGTGCCCGCCGGGAACGTTGTGGTACTCGTCGGACAAGGCCCAGTTCACGAACTCGGGCCCACACCGGGGCACGGTCACCGCCATGGTGCCACCGGGCCGGAGCACCCGGGCCAACTCGGCCATGGCCACCTCGTCGTCGGGGATGTGCTCGAGGACCTCGGAGGCGATCACCCGATCGAAGGCGCCGTCGGCGAAGGGCAGCTTGAGGGCATCGCCCTGGGTCGCCGCCACGCGGGACTTCTCGGTGTCGATCTCACCGGCCACCATCATGGCGCCGAAGGTGTCCTGGACCTTGCGCACCTCATCGGCGCCGGCGTCGAAGGCGACCACCTCGGCGCCCAGGCGGGCCGCCTGGAAGGCGTGCCGCCCGAACCCGCACCCGAGATCGAGCAGGCGGTCACCGCGGTTCACTCCGAGACGGGCATAGTCGACGGTCAGCATGGTGGTGTCTCCGAGGATCGAGGGCGGGCGGGGCCGGACGGTGCGTCGTCCATCAGGGCCCGGTACTGGTCGGCGGTGCCCGATGCGGTCACCTGCCAGGTGAACCGACCGAGCACCCGGTCGCGTCCGGCGGCACCCAGGCGGCTGCGGAGGGCGTCGTCGTCGAGCAGGCGGCCGATGGCCCCGGCCAGTGCACCCGGGTCGTCGGGCGGCACCAGCAGCCCGGTCTCCCCGTCGGTGCCGACCACTTCGGGCAGCGCACCGCCGGTGGTGGCCACCAGGGCCACACCGCAGGCCATGGCCTCGATGGCGGGCAGCGAGAATCCCTCGTAGAGCGAAGGGACCACAGCCACCTGGGCCTGGCCGTAATTGCGGGCCAGCTCGTCATCACTGATCCCGGTCACGCAGCGGACGATGGGTGCCAGGCCGAGACGGTCGATGGCCCTGGCCACCCGTCCGTCGGGCCGCGGGTTGCCGATGACCACCAGTTCGACGTCGCGCTCGGTGCGGAGCTTGGCCACCGCTTCGAGGAGGGGGACCAGCCCCTTCATGGGCACGTCCGAAGACGACGTGACCATGATCCGTCCGGGAACCGGTTCGACGTCGTCCCGGGGCCGGAACACCGTGTGGTCCACACCCACCGGGACGACGGTCATCCGGTCGATCTCGACACCCATCTGGGCGGCGATGTCGGTCTTGCTCGACTGGGACACGGTGACCACCCGCGGCAGGGCCCGGGCCACCTTGACCTGCATGCGCAGGAATCCGAACCAGCGGCGCTGGGTGAACTGCTGCCACGGGTTGGTGGCGTGGCTCAGTGCAAGTTGCCGGTCGACGGTGATCGGGTGGTGGAGCGTGGTGAGCAGCGGCCACCCGTCCTCCATCATGCCGAGGATGCCGTTTCCCAGGCACTGGTTGTCGTGGACCAGATCGAACTCGTGGCGACGGGCGGACAGCAAGCGACGCGCCCGGAGGCTGAACGACCACGGCTCGGGGAAGCCGGCTGTGCACATCACCCCGAACTCGAGGGCGGCGACGGGCGTGCTGTAGGAGTTGAGGAACTCGCGCAGCTTGGGGATCCGGAACGGATCCGGGTCGCGGTAGAGATCGAGGCTGGGTACCGGGGTGAACCCGACCCCCTCGTCGACCTCGGGCCATGGCTGGCCGGCGAAGACCTCGACCGAGTGACCCAGAGCGACAAGCTCACGGGTCAGATGGCGGGTGTAGACGCCCTGGCCGCCGCAGCGGGGATTGCCCCGGTAGACGAGAAAGGCGATGCGCAGGCCACCGGGAGCAGGGGGCCTCGGAGCGATCCGCTCGGGGACGGGGGGTGGGGTGGCCGGACCCTTGACTTTGTGCCGCTTGAGCCCGAATCTAGGCATGGACCACCGGTTCGAGCAAGCACATAGAAGCCAAATACTCCCGCAACCAGGCACTTCGGCGCAAACTGACCGCGGGGTAATCGGAGGCAGGCTGGTCCATGGCCAGGTCAGGGGCCACGGCGGGCCCCGGCTGCCTCCTCACTGCGAGAGACCGAACCAGCCGAGCACGGTGATCCCCACCAGGAACGAGGCGAAGCCGCCCACAACGACCACGGTGACCAGACCGATCGACCGGGCCAGCTTTCCGTTGGCCGCCGAGCCCAGCAGGGAGCGCCGGTTGGCCAGGATCAGGACGAACAACAAGGTGATCGGGGTGACCACGCCTTCGAGCACCTGCGTGTTGATGATCAGGGCAAACAGGTTCCCCGGGATCAGGACCACACCGGCCCCGATGACGATCTGCGCGGTGAACAGACCGAGGAACAGCGGGGCCTGGCGGAAGCTCTTGGACACCGACCGCTCCACGCCCACCGCCTCTGCCACCGCGTACGACGTGGACAGCGGGACCACCGCTGCCGCCAGGGCCGAGGCTCCCAGCAGGCCGATCCCGAACAACGTCTCGGCCCAGTGCCCGGCCAGCGGCTCAAGGGCCTTGGCCGCGTCGGCCGCCGAGCCCAGCGCACCCGTCCCTCCGATCACCGCGGCGGTGGCGATGATGATGCACATCGACACGATGTCCGAGACGATGGCCCCGCTCACCGCGTCCACCCGTTCGTACTTGTACTCCTCGGGACCGATGCCCCGGTCGACCACCGCCCCCGCCGTGTAGAGCTGGATGTAGGGGGTGATGGTGGTGCCGATGAGGGCCACGGCCACCAGCAAGAAGGCCTTGGACCCGATGATGTGGGGGATGAAGGTGTTGGCGGCGACCGCCTTCCAGTCGGGATGCCCGAGGATCATGGCGATGGGATAGGAGATGAAGGCGAAGGTCAACAGGAGGAAGACCCGCTCCGCATAGCGGTAGGAGCCGACGATGACCAGCATCCAGATGGCCACCGCAGCGATGGGCACCGAGATGTACCGCGACACGCCGAACAGCTCGAAGGCGGTGCCGATGCCGGCGAACTCGGTGACCACCAGCCCCACGTTGGCGATGGCGAAGGCCAGCACGGCGAAGGCCGACAGCCGCAGGGAGAACTGCTCGCGGATGAGGGCGGCCAGACCCTTGCCGGTGTGGGCGGCCAGTCGGGCCACCATCTCTTGGATGCAGACGTAGCCCACGGTGACCAGGACCATGAAGAAGAGCGGCTTGTAGCCGAACTGCGCGCCGGCCGACGCGTAGGTGGCCACACCCCCGGCGTCGTTGCCGGCGTTGGCGGCGATGAGACCGGGGCCGGCGGCGGCCAGGTAGATGAAGAATCCGCGGAACCGGATCTTGCTGAGCACGTTCACCGGGCCGACCGATCGGTCACCGCCCGCATCGGACGACCGCGCTCACAGTCGCGGTGAACGCAGCGACGGTGGTCACTGGAGCAGCCTCGGGAAGTGGATCCGGCCCCGCTCGGGCAGGAGCGCATCGATGACGTCGTCGGCCAGGATCCGTCCGACCGGCCGCTCGTCCTCGTCCACGACGACCACCGACATGCGGCGGGCGTCGATCAGTCGCTCGGCCACCGCACGCACATGGGAGCGGCTGTCCACGGTGACCGGCTCCGCCTCGCCCACCAGGTCGGCCAGTACCGTGTCACCGGGATTGATGAGCAGCTGGAGCAGGGGGAGGTCCCAGACCAACCGACCTTCCCGGTCGACCAGGGCCACCGCGTCCAGCTCTTCGGGGCAGTCCTCGTGTACCGCCAGTCGGGCGGACAGCGACGCCACGGTCTCCGACGTGGCGGCCACCAGGAACGCCGTGGTCATGAAGCCGCCGGCCTCGTCCTCGGGGTAGCCGAGCAGCTTGACCAGATCGGCGGCCTTGTCGGCCGGCATGCCCGCCATCACCTCGGCCCGTTCGTCGCTGGTGAGGTCACGGAGGGCGTCGACGGCCTCGTCGGGCTCCATGGCGTCGAGCAGCTCGGCGGCCCGGGTCGGCTCGGCCTCCCGCAGCAGGGAGGCGAGCTCCTCGGGGTCCATCTCCTCGAGGGCGTCGGCCGCCTCCTCGGCGGTCAGGGAGTCGAGCAGCTTCTGGCGCTCGGGACGCATCAGGTCCTCGAGCAGGTCGGCCAGCTCTCCCGGCCGGAGTCTCTCGAGGCCCTCGTTGGTGGTGCGCAGGCGGACCTCGGGAGCGGCGCCCTGTTCGGTCTCGCCGAAGGGCTGGATGGCGCCCCAGTCGATGACCCGCTCGGGGGTCGGAGTCGGCCGCCACCGCGCCGGTCCCAGCCGACGGATCAGGCTCTGGGCGGAGATGTCCACTCCCACCAGGCTGAACCGGCCGGAGACCGGGGCCAGGTAGAGGTCGGCGGCCCGGATCACCTGTACGCCGTCCACGTCGACCAGCTGGTGGTCGAGGACCTGGTCGTTGAGGGTCACCTCGCCCGGACGCGGCTCGAAGTCGTTGAGGTCGAGGCGGGCCGTCTTCAACAGGACCTGGGTGTGCTCGATGGTGGCGATGGCCGAGGCGTCGACGAACGCCAGGCGACGGCCGACCCGGACCACCAGGCCGGTGACCGGCGGGTAGGTCTCGTCCCCGGTCCA
Source organism: Acidimicrobiales bacterium (assembly GCA_017883065.1). GTDB lineage: Bacteria > Actinomycetota > Acidimicrobiia > Acidimicrobiales > RAAP-2 > Bog-756. The sequence continues at coordinate 6,913 of JADGOG010000090.1, forward strand.
TCGGCACACCACGTCGACCAGGCGGCCGATCTCGGCACCACCCTGGTTGCGGACCGGGCGCCCGATGACGCCGGCCAGGGACACGATCGCGTCGCGGACGGCACGGTTGGCCAGCAGGCGCTGGCTGCGCTGCCGACGTCGGGGGCGCGACAGGTGGGGGTGGCTCCCCAGACGTGATTGGGTCGACGTCGGAACAGGGCCGGGCGAGGCTGCGGCGCCCTCGTCGGGCGGGCCGGGATGGGCGCGGGTGGGCAACGTGGGCCACCGGTTGAAGAGTCGGGCCATGGGGCACCTCGGGTCTGGTGATGGCCTGCCCCCGACGGCCGCATGGTACCTGGTGCCGACCGGTGAGGACGGGATCAGGCCTGGTCGCGACGGGGCGGGCGGTTCGGATCGTGAAGGGCGGGTGACACCCCGATCGTCACTGCGCACGGCCGAAGCTCGGCTTCGGCGTCACCATGGATACGCGCTCGGCGCACCGGGTGGTTCAGGCGGTGAGGACGGAAGGGTGGGACGATGTTCCCGTCCTACTGGGGGGTTCTCCCCGTTTCATCGGCCACACCTCCTCGTCGTGCTCACACTGCTCGTCGCCCTGGCGCCCGATGAGGCCCGATCGGACTCGATTGCGGCCGTTCCCCACGGGAACTGTCGGATCCGGGAAGCCAACTGGGCGAGCCAGGCCATTGTACCCGCTGAGACCGGCTCCGGACCCCTCTCCGGGGGCACAGTGTGGAGAACCGGGTCGGACTCGGAGGGCCCCGCGAGTGGCGCCCGGACGGACTGTGCCGGTCAGCGGTCCTCGTACCGGGGTGGCCGGCGCTGGAGGAAGGCGGTCGCCCCCTCGGTCTGGTCGGCGGTCTGGGCCACGAGGAGCTGGGTCCGGTTCTCCATGTCGATGGCAGCCTGCTGGCCGGGGATCTCGAGGGCCGACCACATCACCTCCTTGGTCATGTGGACACCCATCGGGGTGTTCAGCATGATCAGGTCGGCCTCCTGGAGGACACGATCGACGAGGGCGTCGTCGGCGACCACCTCGAGGACCAACCCGATCCGCTCGGCCTCGGTGGCACCGATGATCCTGCCGGTGAGCATCAACTCGTGGGCCCGACCCGCCCCGACGATCCGCGGCAGGGACCAGGACGTCCCGATGTCACAGGCGGACAGGCCGATCCGGATGAACGCGGCCGAGAAGCGCGCCGATGCCGAGGCGATGCGGATGTCGGAGCCGAGGACGAGCGCCAGCCCTCCCCCGGTGGCCGGGCCGTTGACGGCGGCGATGATCGGCTGGTGGAGGCGACGCATCCGGGGGATCAGCCCGGCGATCTGCTGCTGGATGGCGAATCCGGCCTGGACCGGCCCGCGACCCTCGTGCCCCCGCGGGCTGCCGTAGCCACCGAGGTCGAGGCCCGAGCAGAAGCCCCTGCCCGACCCGGTGAGGAGGACCACCCGGCACGACCGGTCGGCCTCGACCTCGTCCAGTGCCTCGTAGAGCCCTTCCACCAGGTCGACGTTCATGGCGTTGAGCGTCGACGGCCGGTTGAGGGTGATGCGGCGGACGCCCGGTGCCGGGTCGTCGACCACCACCGGCCGGCTGGCGCCGGCGGCTGATTCGGTTGCGGACACGGCTCCTCCTCGTCGGGCGGGGCCCCGAACCTACCGGCGTGTGGGCGGCCACGCCCGCCGGTGGAGCTGCCGTTGCCGGCGGGCCGCCCGCCCTCGGCACCGACCCCGCAGACCGGTCAGGCGGTCATGCCGACCATCGGCTTGTTGAGGACGATCGCCCCGGTGGAGCCGTGGAAGGTGGCGTCCCCGAAGGAGAAGATGCCGCCGTCGGAGGCATCCAGCCAGTAACCGCGGCCGCTGGGAGTGGCGGCCATGCCCACCACCGGCTTGTTGAGCCGAATGGCCCCGGTGGAGCCGTGGAAGGTGGCGTCACCGAAGGAGAAGATGCCCCCGTCGGAGGCCACCAGCCAGTAGCCGTGGCCGTCGGGGGTGGCGGCCATGCCCACGATGGGCTTGTTGAGGACCATCGCCCCGGTGGAGCCGTGGAAGGTGGCGTCACCGAAGGAGAAGATGCCGCCGTCGGAGGCCACCAGCCAGTAGCCGGCCCCGTCCGGTGTGGGTGCCATGCCCACGATGGGCATGTTGAGGTGGATCCCACCGGTCGACCCGTGGAAGGCGGCGTCCCCGTAGGTGAAGATGCCCCCGTCGGAGGCCACCAGCCAGTAGCCGGCCCCGTCCGGCGTGGCCGCCATGCCCACCACCGGCTTGTTGAGGGTCAGGCTGCCGGCCGACCCGTTGAAGCTGGCGCCGCCGAAGGTGAAGATTCCGCCGTCGGAGGCGACCATCCGGTACCCCGGTCGGGTGACCGGGGCGGACTCGACCAGTCCGTGCCGGGTGGTGCCCGCCCCGGGACTGGCAAAGCCGACGCCGATGCAGGCCTGGCCTCCCACGCAGGACACCCCGGCCAAGTCGGCATCATTGTTCACCCCGCCGTTCACCGCCGGGTTCTTCGGGGCCAGGAAGGCCCAGGTGGAGCCGTTCCACGTCAGCGAGGCGGTGAGGTGGTTCAACGCCGGCAACTCATAGGTGCCCACGGCCGTGCACGACGACGGGCCGGTGCACGACACCGACGACAGGCTGCTGCTCACCGTGCCGGCGACGGTGGGCAGGGTGGCGGCCGACCAGGCGGTGCCGTTCCACTGCTCCACCAGGGAGAGGGAGGTCGACCCGTCGGACGTGAATCCGACGGCAGCGCACTGCGAAGTACTGGGGCATGCCACGCCGGAGAGTGAGCTGGTCTGGCTGCTGGTGGGCGGCGGGCTCGCCACCACCGTCCACGCCGTGCCGTTCCACTGCTCGACCAGCGCCTGCAGGCCAGCCACCGGGTTGGTGGCCCCCACCGCCACGCACCACGAGGTGCTGCGGCAGGCCACGCCGGCCAGCGTGTTGCCCGAGGTGGCGGTGGGATTGGCCGGGGCACCAAGCGCCCAGTTGAGGCCGTTCCACACGATGGCGGTGGCCACCGCCGGATTGTCAACGGTGTGACCGACGGCGGTGCAGAACGTGGTGGAGGGACAGCTCACGGCGGTCAGCTGGTTCCCCAGTGTGGATGCCGCATTGGGGCTGGGCGTGATCGTCCAGGCCACCCCGTTCCACTGCTCGACGAGGTTGTTGGAGTGACCTGCGGCCATCGCATGGCCCACCGCCACGCAGAACGACGACGTCACACAGGAGATGCCGGCCAACTCGTTGATCTCGGACGACGACGTGTTCGGGCTCGCAATCGTCACCCAGGCGGTCCCGTTCCACTGCTGGATCAGCGTCTGGTGCGGCGAGGCGTCCGTGCTGCCCACGGCCACGCAGAAGGACGACGTCGGACAGGATACGCCGGCCAGCTGCTCGCCCGAGGTGAACGTGGGCGAGGGGACGATGGACCAGGCCGTGGGGACGACCCCCGCAGTCAGGGTGGCCGTCGACGCCGACCGGTGGGCACCGGTGGCCGCCGAGGCCACCCCGGTCGTCAGCGTGGCCGCCGACAGTGCGGCCGTGGCCAGCATCGCGGACAACAGGATTCCGGGCATCCGTCTCATGAACTTCACCTCTCCGTACCGGGGTCGCCGCCGTGGCTCGACCCCGATCTCAGGTCTTGAGTGCCCCGCTTGGCACCCTAACCAGACTTCCCCCCCATGTCGAGGGCATCCCGGCCCGCTGTCGGAACGCACCGGCGATCAGGGCGGAGCCGGTGCACGGAACCACCGGACAGCAGCCCGTACGGGCCGGTGGCGCCAGGGGCCGGGGCACGGTGCAGGGGGTAATCTCGAACCATGGACCTCAGCTACCCCGTCGAGACCGAGCCCTTCCGTGCCGAGATCCGCCAGTGGCTGGTGGACAACCTGCCTGATGGCTGGGCCAGCCCCGGCTTCTCGATGTCCAAGGACGAGAAGAAGGCCTTCAATCAGGAGTGGACCAAGAAGCTCTTCGACGGCGGATGGATCTGCGCCTCGTGGCCCAAGGAGTACGGCGGCAAGGGACTCTCGCTGATGGAGTCGGTGGTGCTCAACGAGGAGTTCGCCCGGGCCGAAGCCCCCTTGCGGGCCGACTTCTTCGGGGACACCCTGGTGGGGCCGACCATCCTGCAGTGGGCCACCGAGGAGCAGAAGCAGCAGTTCATCCCCGGCATCCTCAACGGGACCATCTCCTGGTGCCAGGGCTTCTCCGAGCCCGACGCCGGAAGCGACCTGGCGTCTCTCAAGACCAAGGCCGAGCTCGACGGCGATGAATGGGTGATCAACGGACAGAAGGTCTGGACCACCCAGGCCCAGTTCGCCGACTACATCTTCCTGTTGGCCCGAACCGATCCCGATGCCCCCAAGCACGCCGGCATCTCCTACCTGCTGGTGCCGATGAACCAGGAGGGTATCGAGGTGCGTCCCATCGCCCAGGTGGACGGGAGCGCCGACTTCAACGAGATCTTCATCACCAACGCCCGCTGCCCAAAGGAGAACGTGGTGGGCGGCGTCAACAACGGATGGAAGGTGGCCATGACCACGCTCGGCTTCGAGCGGGGATCGTCGGCCACCACCGGGCACCGACGCTTCCAGCGGGAGCTGGACCAGGTCATCGCCGATGCCAACAAGAACGGAAAGGCCTCCGACCCGCTGATCCGCCAGGGTCTGGCCAAGGCATGGACCAACGTGAAGATCATGGAGATCAACGGCTACCGGTCGCTGACCGACGCCCTCAACGGGACCCACCACATGGCCGCCCTCGGCGCCTGCAACAAGATGTTCTGGTCCGAGCACCACAAAGAGACGATGGAGCTGGCCATCGACATCCTGGGCATGGACGGGCAGATCCTCACCGGCGATCCCACCGATGCAGTCGACGTCCGGGTGAAGCGGGGGCGGGACGACTACCCGGTCAGCGACCTGCAGGCCTCGTTCTTCTTCTCACGGTCCGAGTCGATCTGGGGTGGCACCGCGGAGATCCAGCGCAACATCGTGGGTGAGCGGGTCCTCGGCCTTCCCAAGGAGCCCAAGGCCGTGGTCGCAGGGGCCTGACCGATGCATGGAATCGCCGGCGCCACGGGCAGCGCCGGCGATGGTGGCGCGCCCTTGCCGGCCGGCTGTGGGGCCAGTCCGACCTTCGATGATCAGTCGCCCTCGGATGGTGGCGCCTCACCGAAACTGCCCAGCACCGCACGGGACAAGAAGAGAACGTAACCATCCG
>JADGOG010000091.1 GCA_017883065.1 Acidimicrobiales bacterium
GATCGCCTTCGTGCGCGATCGCCTCCACGCCCACACCTTGGTCGATGCCGACGGCATCACCGCCCTGGTCTGGCGGCCACCTGCCGGGACGACAAGCGTAAGTGTGGCCACCCGTCCCTGACGACCCGAACCGACGACGCCAGCCGGTGCGTCCCGGTTAGGAGGACCAGGGATTGCATCTGCCACGACGCCTGCCACGGTCGTCGCAGAAGCGGCGCCCGCTAGGGCTGCGAACGTCGGAATGCCCCACAATGCCGGATCGCTGGGATCCCCGGGTGAGACTCCCGACTGAAGCGGCCTGGTATCCGCGCATGCTCTAGTTGGACGTGAAGCCCGAGCCGCTCGACATCGGCTCTGACTCCTTCCCTCATCGCCGCCTCGTGCGACGTTTCGATGTCGGCATCCCGAGCAACCGGGACATCACTCGGGATGTACTTGATCTACCGCTCCGTCACGTGGTCGTCGTCACCGGCAGGGTCGACGTTGTGGTCGTTGTCGGCGGAGGGGCTGTCGTCGTTGTCGTGGGTGGCACCGTTGTGGTCGTGGTGGTTGGCGGCACCGTCGTCGTCGTGGTGGTGGGGGCCACGGTGGTGGTAGTCGTGGTCGTCGGGGGCACCGTCGTGGTGGTCACCGGGGGAAGGGTTGTCGTCGTCGGCGGTGGGAAGATGGGGAACAGGATGGGCGGTGGCGTAGTCGTCGTGGTGGGCGGCTTGCCCACCGGCTTGCCCACCGGCTTGGCCGGGGGTGGAGGGGTGAAGACGGGGAGGGGCGCCAGGAATGAGGGGAGCCCCGAGACAACCAGCGCCGTCGAGCCTTTCACCGTCGTCTTGGTTGTCGGCTCCAGGAACGGGAGTACACCCGGAACCGTGGTGGTCGGTGAGGGCGCCGCTGGGGGCGGGATGAGTGGTGTCATGGTCTGCGGGGTATTGCTCGATGGGATCACGCCAACCGTGTGCAGGAGCTTGCTCCCCGTGTGGTTCCCCATGACCATGATGACGATGGCAGCAGCAATGATGATCGAGCCGGGGATGACCATGTTCCGCCAGAACTTGTCCTCTGCTTGATCACTGCGTTGCTTGCTCACCATCGTCACCTTCTCCGGTCGCCTCCACCCTACGAAAGGATGGGCGACCACGCCCAGGCCGTCGGACGGCAGGTCGTTGCACCTGGTCATGGGCCAGAAGGCGTCCTGAGTGTCCTGTCTGGGTCCCGGCTAGTCCCTCCGACGGCAAGGCTCCTGAGGCCGAGGACGACGATGGTCGTGATGGTCAGGCTCCCGAACCGCTTGAGGTGGCACCGACCTTTCCGGCCAGGCAGGAACCATGCCCAACGACGTGGCTAGGTGGTCGACCGTGGCACGTGGGTGATCGGGGCCATCGTGCCGATCGTCCTCATCATCGTCGTCGTGTCGCAGGTGCCCTCCAGCCCCAAGTCGGGGATGGACGCTGCCCTGGTGCGTGTGAGGGTGGCGCCGTCTGGACCGATGTTGGGTTCTGATGAATGGGTCCGGCACAAGCCCTGGCGTGGCCCTGAGGGCCATGTAGGCCGTCTGGACACCGCCGTCGGATGGCATCTGGTCGCTCAGGTCGCCTGTGTCGTCGGGAGCGGGCTGCAGGGTCGGTCAGTCAGGGCCGGTCAGGCGCTGAGGGGCAGCCCGAACGAAGCGACGATCTCGGAGGCCGGCAGGGGCTTTGAGAAGAGGTACCCCTGGGCCAGATCGCACTCGAAGGACCGGAGTACGTCGAGTTGCTCGGTGGTCTCCACGCCCTCGGCGACCACCTTGAGTCCCAGTGCGTGGGCCAGCTTGATCACAGCGGCGACGATCTCCTCGCCTTCACTGCTGACACCCAGCGCCTGGACGAAGGAGCGGTCCACCTTCAACATGTCGAGCGGGAAGTGCTGGAGGTAGCTGAGGGAGGAGTACCCGGTGCCGAAGTCGTCGATGGCCAGGAGCACGCCGATCTCCTTGAGGGCCCGCAGTACGACCAGGGCGGAGGCGGCGTCCTTCATCAGGGCGCTCTCGGTGATCTCGAGCGTGAGCTGCTCCGGCGGCAGACCGGTGCGGGCCAGGATCCCCTCCACCGTCGAGATGATCCTCGGATCGTCGATTTGGCGCGCCGAGAGGTTCACCTCCACCGAACCCCGCGCCCCGCTGCTCTCGCGATGGTGCCAGTCGCGAAGCTGGTGGCACGCCTCCTCGAGAACCCATGCCCCGATCGGGATGATCAGACCGCTCTCCTCGGCCACGGGGATGAACCGGTACGGGGCGACCAGTCCTTGGTCGGGATGCTGCCATCGGATCAGCGCTTCCATCCCCACGGTGGTCACACCGTCGAGCTCCACGACCGGCTGGTAGTGGAGCTCCAACTCGCTGCGCTCGAGGGCGCGGTGCAAGGAGTGCTCGGTGCTCATCCGGTCGAGAAGCTCGATCCGCATCGACTCGCCGTAGGTCTCGACGCTGGAGCCGCCGCGATCCTTGGCCTGGTACATGGCAGATTCGGCATTGGCAAGCAACACGCCGGCCTCGTTGACCCCGAAGGTGTTGAGGGCGACGCCCACCGAAGCATCGAGGAAGACCTCGGTGTCGTTCACCCCGAATGGCTCGGACAACGCCTGGCGGGCGCGCTCCACGAAGGCCGAGGCCCGGTCGTGGGCCCTGCCGTCGGGGCTCTGGAAGAGGGCGAGGAATTCATCGCCCCCGGATCGGGCGATGGCCGAGGCGTCGCCGGCCACACCCTCGAGTCGCTGGGCGACCATGGACAGGACCAGGTCGCCTCGGTCGTGCCCGAGACTCGAGTTGATCGCCTTGAACCGGTCCAGATCGAGCAGCACCACCCCGACCGAGCCCGACAGCCCGAAGGACTGGGCCACGGCGGCGGACAGTCGCTTCTCGAACCGGGCACGGTTGTCCAGACCGGTGAGCGGGTCGATCTGCTCGGGGGTCGCCGCGGGATCGGCGTCCGCCGTCTGGATGCGCACCGTGCCCGATGTCGGGTGGATGAATCCCCCGACGCTCCCCACTGCTCCGTGGCCGGTGACGAACAGGCGTCCAGCGACGGTCACCGATCGACCGGCGCGGTCCTGCAGCTGGAACTGATGGTCGGCGGCGGATGCGCTCACCACCCCCGGGTCGAACAGCCGTGCCGGGTCGGAGCCTGCCGGCGCGCCGATTGTTGCGCCCACCGGCTGCAGCACGGGGGCCACCAGGTGCTCGGTGACCGGTCTGCCCACCAGCTCGTCCCTCTGCCAGCCGAAGACCTCCTCGGCCCGAGGGTTCCACTCGATGACCACGCCGTCGCCGTCGACCTCGAGATAGGGCTCCGGCCAATTCCCCACGAATCCGTTGCAGCGGTACCGCCAATTGGAGTACGTGATCACCGGCACCGTCTCAGATTCTCCACCGGCCAGGCGACGCCGGTCACTTCGTGCGGTCGGATGGCTCGGACCGAGCCCGGGTCAGGTCGCTCCACACTGCCTCCACCGGAAATGCTGAGCCATGACGCTCCGTCCCCATCTGTATTGGTGACCCACGGCAGAACACCAAGGCCCTTGAGTGTTTGAGGGGCATGGTAGGCAACCACCCCGGTCAGAGCAAGGATTTGGAATCCAGGCACGGATTGGATGAGCCTCCGGTCCATCCACGCCGTGTACCGTGCCTGGCGTGGTCGTCATCACCGGCACAGCCCAAAAGGACGCCTGGGACCGGAAGGTCCTTCCCCCCGTCGAGCAGGTCCGGCCGGGACTGTGGTCGATTCCGGTGCCCATTCCGGACAATCCGCTCCGTTACGTCCTAGTGTACGCCCTCGAACTGAGCGGCGGGGGCGTGGCTCTGGTCGACGCCGGCTGGGACACCGACGAGGCGTGGACAGCCCTCTCCGACGGCCTCAGCGCTGCCGGCGGGAGCATCAGCGACGTCCGGGCGGTGATGGTCACCCACATCCACCCCGACCACTACGGGCTTGCCGGACGGGTACGCGAGGCCTCCGGGGCGTGGATCGGGCTGCACCCGGCCGACGCGGTGATGCTCGAGTCCCGCTACGGGAACAGCGACGAACTCCTCGCCAACATGTTCCACTTCCTGGCCGATTCGGGAGTGCCCGAGGACAAGCTGCCGGATCTGGCCTTCGCCTCGATGGTCATGAAGTCGATGGTCACCATGGCCGAGCCTGACATCCTGTTCGAAGACGGCAAGGAGATCGAGCTCCCCGGGTGGTCGTTGCGCACGATCTGGACCCCTGGCCACTCGCCCGGCCACGTCTGCTTCTACAGTGAGGACCGCAAGCTGCTGCTGTCCGGTGACCATGTACTCCCGAGGATCACACCTAATATCTCCGTGCACACCCAGCAGTTCCCCAACCCGCTGGGTGACTTCCTGGAATCGCTCCTCAAGGTGCAGAACCTCGGTACCGAGGAGGTCCTGCCAGCCCACGAGTACCGGTTCTCGGACCTGCAATCCCGTCTGGAGGAGATCATCACCCATCACGCCGACCGGCTCGAGGAGATCGAGCAGGTGCTCGATGAGCATCCGGGGTCAACCGCCTGGGACATCACCTTGAGACTCCACTGGTCACGCCCGTGGGACGAGATCGAACCCTTCATGCAACGTCAGGCCAACGGCGAGACCCTGGCCCACTGCGTCCTTCTCGAGCTGCACGACCGGATCCGGCGTGAGGGGAACGAGCCGGCACGATTCTTCATGGCCGGACAGTGACGCCAACAGGAGACAGAGTGGACCGAGCGCGCCCGACCCGAGAGCAGCGACGGGCCCAGCGCCAGCGGAGGAGAGCCACCACCATCGCCGTCCTGGTCGTGCTGGTGGTCACCGGTGTGGCCATCGCGTCATGTTCGGGAGGCTCGTCCAACACCTCGGCCACATCGACCTCGTCCACCGCTGCGCAGCCGAACTCCGGCCCGGCGAATTCGACCGGCAAGAACCGGGCCGCCACCTCCCGTCGGTCCGGACCACCCTCCATCGAAGCCGGCATCGAGCCGTGGCAGCTCGCCGCCCCGCTGTCCCGTGAATCGGTGGTGGCCAACGGGACGGGCCTCACCGTGCTGGGCGGCATCACCCCGGCGGGAACCTCCGTGTCGACGGTGTCGACCGTCGCCCCGGCCAACGGGTCGATCGCCCCGGCCTCCCCGCTGGCCACGCCGGTCCACGATGCGGCCGCCGTGGCCCTGGGCAAGAGGACCTACGTGCTCGGAGGCGGCTCACCGGACACGGTGGCTGCCGTGCAGTCCATCGCCACCCCGACGGTGCCACCGGGCGCCGCCATCACCGGCACCGTGTCCGGCCAGCTGCCTCAGCCTCGTTCCGACCTGGCCGTCGCCACCGTGCCCTCCACCGGTTCCGGCCATCCCCCCACCGCCTATGTAGTCGGGGGGTACGACGGCACCACCTACCTCCCCCAGGTCCTCGCCACCACCAACGGCACCCAGTACACATCGGTGGCCAGCCTCAAGGTGGCGGTGCGCTATCCGGCGGTCGCCGCCCTCGGGGGCAAGGTCTACGCCTTCGGTGGCCAGATCGCATCGCCCGGCGTCGCCGCGGCGGCGACCACCGACATCCAGCGCGTCGACCCGGTCACCCACCAGACCGCGGTGGTCGGCCATCTCCCCCAGGCGCTCTACGGAGCGGCGGCGTTCGTGATCGGCGGCACCATCTACGTGGCCGGGGGGCAGGTGCCCAACGGCATCACCCTCACCCAGATCTACGCCTTTGCACCGTCGTCGGGCAAGGTGTTGCCCGCCGGGTGGCTGCCCCAGGCCGACGCATTCGCCGGGTACGCCACCATCGGCACCGGCGCCAAGGCGGTCGGGTACCTGGTGGGCGGCGAGGTCACCTCGCAGTCCGGCAACGACCAGGCCGGAGTGGCCTCGGGCAGCCTGCGCTCGGTCATCTCCCTACGGCCGAGTCCGTACGGGGGTCCCTCCGGGAGCGCTGGCGCCGGCGCTCCCTATGCCGGCACGCTGCTCATCGCCGACCGTGGCAACAACCGTCTGATCGCCCTCGACACCGCCCGCAACACCACCTGGCAGTACCCGTCGGCCACCATGCCCCCTCCCCCGGGCGGGTTCTACTTCCCCGACGACTCCTTCTTCATCCGGGGTGGCACCGGGATCATCTCCAACCAGGAGGACAATCACACCATCGTGGAGATCGGCTACCCGTCGGGCAAGATCCTCTGGCAGTACGGTCACCCCGGTCGATCGGGAGCGGCGCAGGGCTACCTCAACCAGCCTGACGACGCCTACCTGCTCAAGTCGGGGATCATCACGGTGGCCGACGCCTCGAACAACCGCATCCTGTTCATCTCCCCCCAGGGCCAGGTGACCGGCCAGATCGGCAACGGGGTCGATGCCCACGTGCCCCCCACCTCCATCGCCTATCCCAACGGCGATACGCCGCTGGCCAACGGGAACCTGCTGGTCTCGGAGATCGACGGGTCGTGGGTCGACGAGTACACCCAGGCCGGCAAGCTGGTGTGGACGGTGCACATGACCTCGGTCAACTATCCCTCCGATCCCCAGCAGCTGGCCTCCAACCTGTACCTGATGACCGACTACGACCCGCCGGCCGAGGGCCGGGTCCTCGAGTTCACCCGGCAGGGCCAGATCCCCTGGATCTACGACGTCACGTCCGGCGACGCCATGCTCAAGAAGCCCTCACTGGCCGAGCGCCTGCCCAACGGCTTGATCATGGTCAACGACGACTACCGCAACCGGGTGGTGGTCATCGACCCGGCCACCGATTCCATCGTCTGGCAGTACGGGATCACCGACGTCTCGGGCACCGTTCCTGGCATGTTGTCGATCCCGGACGGTTTCGACAACCTCCTGGCCAACGGGACCACTCCCACCCACCCCGAGACCGGCTGAGAACTGGCAACCGGACCCACCTGGGCGGTCGGACAGGAGCGGTTGGACCTGCCGGCACCGGGAGTATGCCGCATCCGGCGCACGATGACGTGGCCATCGGGACGAGGTGGGTCAGCCCGGTCCGGCCTCCTCTTCGACAGCGCCACGTGATGTGGCGACGGATTCCCCGGAGACCGGATCGACTGCCACATCCGGGCGGTCGCCTTCTTCGTCGGCAAACTCCGCAGCCAGCCGCCGGCGCTCCCGTCGCTTCCTGATCAGGTGGATCACGATGACCGCCGCCAGAACGACGGCCACCACCAGGATGGACCAGAGCCCGACCACGGACAGGATGTGCTCGAAGGAGAGGCCGACCACGTAGCCGAGCAAGGTGAACCCCACCCCCCACACCAGACCCCCGAGGGCGTTGTAGAACAGAAAGGTCCGGTACCGGAGCCCGCTCATCCCGGCCAGGCCCGGGATGAGAGCACGGGCGAAGGCCACGAACCGACCCAAGAAGACCGCCGGGCCCCCATAGTGCTCGAGCATGTCCATGGTGCGTCGGACCGCGGCATTGCCCTTGAGCGGACGCCGCTCCAGCAGCCAGGGGCCGGCGTGCTTGCCCAGCTCATACCCACAGGAGTCGCCGACGATGGCGCAGCCGACCACCACCACCATCATGACCTCGAGGTTGACCGATCCCAGCCCGGCCAGCACTCCACCGATCACCACCGCGGTCTCGCCGGGGATGAAGAAGCCCACCAACAGGGCCGCTTCGGCGAAGGCGAGGAACCCGATCACCGCGTAGGCGGTCGGGCCGTTGAAGTGGAGCAGCCAGCCGGTGATGCCCCCCGGATCGGTCGAGCTCGACGTAGTCGCCAGCAGGGCGTGGAGGACGAGCCCCCCTGGTCCTCGACCTGTCACCGGCCCGTCACCGCGACAGGGTCACACTGGTCCAGGTGCGCCGGCGACAGGCCGGACAGGTCATCCACCGGTCGAAGGTGCGCCGAGGCAACCATGCTCCGAAGGGAAACTGCAGGAGGAGGAAGTCGACGAGGCCGGTCTGGCTGACCGAACCGCACGACGAACAGGTGACCACGAAGATCCCCCGCTGGGGCAGCGGGTCCGTGCTCAGCGAGTCGGCCGCCTCCTCGTCGCCGGCCGGGGTGGCCGCCGAGAAGAGCGCGTGCTTCCCTGCCGGGCGGGCGTGGCGGGAGCGAGGGTCGAACTGGCCCGGCTCGGTGCCGTGGGACTCCGTCGTCGACGGCGGCGAGGCACCGTCTCCGACCACGGCCAACTCATCTACCGGAACCCAGTACAGAGCCCGTTTGCCCAACGGGTCGGGACCGTCGGCCACTACCCCGGGGAGCCGGCGACCAGGCTCATGTCGAGCAGGGTGCGAGCCAGCTCGCGGTAGGCGTTGGCCCCCGGCGAATTCGGCGCGTGCTGAAGGATCGACTTCCCCCGTGCCGGTGCCTCCGCGAAGCGGATCGACTTGCGCACCGGTGGCTGGAGGACGGGGATCCCGTAGCGCGACTCCACCTCCTCGATGATGTGGCGGGAATGCTTGGTGCGGTCGTCGTACATGGTGGCGATGATGCCCCGCACGGTGAGGTCGGCGTTGGCGAAGGCCCGCACGTCCTCGATGGTCTCGAGCAGCTGGCCCACGCCACGGTGGGACAGTGCCTCGCACTGCAGGGGGATGAGCACCGAGTTCGCCGCGGTGAGGCCGTTGATGGTCAGCACACCCAGAGACGGAGGGCAGTCGATGAGGATGAGGTCGTATCGGTCGAGCACCGGCTCGAGCGCCCGCTCGAGCACATGCTCCCGCCCGGTCCGGGTCAGGAGGTGCACCTCGGATCCGGCCAGGTCGATGGTGGCCGGCAGGACGTCGAGGCCGGCGACACCGGGCACCGGCAGGCATACGTCAGCCACATGGTCCCGGCGGACGAAGACGTCGTGGAGGGACCGGTCCAGGGCGTCGGGATCGAACCCGAGCGAGAAGGTCAGGCACGCCTGGGGATCGAGATCGACCACCAGCGTCCTCCTCCCGAACTCCGCCGAGGCCACGCCGAGCGAATGGACGGTGGTGGTCTTGGCCACACCGCCCTTCTGATTCGCCACAGCCAGTACGTCGGTCACTTGCGGAGTCTACGCCGGTCCACCGGGGCGGGCCCAGGCGGCCCATTGCGACCGGGGCGGGCCTCAGAAGCCGCTCATACCCACGATCGGCCGATTGAGCGGCCGTCCTCCCTCGGACCCGAAGAACGGCGCATGGAAGCTGAACACGCCCCCGTCGGCGGCCACGAACCGGTAGCCACTGCCGTTGGATGTACCGGACATGCCCACGATCGGGGCGTTCAGTCGGAGCGCCCCGGTCGAGCCGTAGAAGAGGGCGCCACCGAAGGAGAAGATGCCCCCGTCGGAGGCCACCTCCCAGTAGCCCCCGGTGTTGGGGTCGGTGGCCACGCCGACGATCGGCTGGTTGAGGTGCCTCCCTCCGACCGAGCCGGCGAACGGCGCATCGCCGAAGGAGAAGATGCCCCCGTCGGAGGCGACCATGCGATACCCGCCGCCGTCGGCGGTAGCCGACATGCCCACGATGGGCTTGTTGAGCGACCGTCCTCCCTCTGAGCCGAAGAACCGAGCGTCGCCGAAGGTGAAGATGCCCCCGTCGGAGGCGACCAGCCAGTAGCCCTTTCCGTCGGGGGTGGCCGCCATGCCCACAATGGGCTTGTTGAGCGGCCGTCCTCCCTCCGAACCGTAGAAGCGGGAGCCGCCGAACGCGAAGACCCCGCCGTCGGAGGCGACCTCCCAGTAGCCCCCCGTGGCCGGGGCCATGGCCACGCCCACCACCGGCGAGTTGAGCCGGATCCCCCCGGTGGAGCCACAGAAGGGTCGGCTGCCGAAGGTGAAGATGCCCCCGTCGGAGGCGGACAGGGCGTAGCCGGTGTAGACCGCGTCCGGCACCGAGCAGGGCGGGACAGATCCGGGTCGGGTGGTGCCGCCGGCGTTGCCGCTCAGCTGGGGGTCGTGATGGAACATGGGCCACGATCCCGGTCCTACGGCGAGAGCCCCGTTGGAACCGCCGATCTCGTAATGGTCGACCTCGCCGACACCGGCGGTGGAGCCCGGGGATCCGGTGTAGCCGGCCAGCGTGATGCCGATGGTGCCGTTGGGGTCACGGGTGACCAGCGGGGAGTTCTGGTGGCCGAGGGACGGGCTCAGCTGGGCGATGACACCCCCCGACCTTCCGTCCAGGACCAGTGTCCCGCCGATGGTGGGCACGAGCACGTCGTCGTATCCCGCTCCGCTCAGGTCTGCAGTCACCACCGATCCGATGATTCGTCCCACATCGGCCGCCTTCCAGATGACCTGGCCGTTGACCGGATTGAGGACGTAGACAGAACCCGAGTTTCCCGGCCCCTGGTCCGTCCCCTCCACGACCTGGAGTCCACCGTTGCCCAGGACGTCCGAGAGGGCGGGTGACGAGTAGGTGTTTCCGTCCACACGGGCCGACCACTGCAGCTGGCAGCGGGTGTCGTAGGCCTTCACCGTGTTCGAGTCCGATGCCCCGGGAAAGAACGAGCCGGTGCCGACGACGATGCCGGTGGCCCCGCCGGCCAGAAACCCGCCGACCGCCGTCGAGGAGTCCACCACCTGGGTGGTGTCGGCCCGACAGATCTGATTGCCCTGGGCGGTGAGGATGCGGACGTGACCGCCGGCGGTGTAGCTCTGGCCGCGGCCCTGGCCGGTCGACTGGTCGCCACCGACGATGATCTCGTTGTGCCCCGTCCCGTAGAGATCGGCCGCCGATGCTGTGGCGTGAGTGCTGTCCGAGTTGAAGAACGGCCACCCGGTGAGGGGGGCGCCGTTTCCGGCGTCGAGGGCGTAGGCGACCTGTCCGAGCGAACCGGCGAACAGGTCGGTACGCCCGGGCAACAGGTTGGAGACGGTGATGCCGGCCTGGACCCCTACGTCCGGGGCGGCGTCGGTGGACGGATTGACCACCCGCGTGAACCAGCGTTGGATCCCCGTCGGGGCGAAGGCCTGGTACCCGCCCGTGGTCGGATTGCCGTCGTCACCGGAGCCGACCAGCACCTCGGTCGCTCCGCCCACCGTTGCCACCGACGGTGTCGAATCGATCGGCCCGCTTTCGTTCGTGGTCGGCCACCCGGGGACCGATGTGGGGACGCCCGGGGTGCCAGGCGAGGGGTTCCCCAGGTGGTAGGCGTAGAGATTGCCGTTGCGGTCACCCACCACGGCGGACGGCTGTCCGTCCAGCGTGGCCACGATCGGGGACGACATGGCGATGGGTCCGCCCAGGCTGGTGGTGATCGGTCCGGTCGACCACGTCTCGGTCCAGTTCGGCGGGTTTGTGACGTGGAACATGCGAGCCCACCCGGCAGGCTGCACATCCTTCGCCGCCGCGGCCACCGACGAGGTCGACTTGAGCGGTGCGGCCGAGGCCGACGGCGACGGGAGGACGGCGACCGGTGCGGCGGCGGCCAGCACGGCGGCCGCCCCGATCACTCGCAGGGACAGACGACGAGAGCCGCCCCTGGAGCGATCCGCCACCGGCGCTGCGCTCGCGTCGGAAGAGTTCAGTTCGAGAAGGGTGATCCGTGCAGGTTACGCGGCGGGCACGCCGGAAAGCCATACCCCCCGTCCGAAGAGCCATGCGTGGGCTTCGTACACGGCTGACCTGCACGGCTGCCCGGTCCGAGCCCACAGGGCCCAGGAGCACGGCCGTCGGCGCCCCCGGCACGATTTGAACGCGCAACCTGATGGGTAGAAACCACCTGCTCTATCCAGTTGAGCTACAGGGGCCAGCCCGTGGAGGTCACTTCGACTGTCCGGACCTCCGCCGGTCTGTGCCACACTAGAGGCTCCTTGGTGGCCGTAGCTCAGTTGGCAGAGCGCCGGGATGTGGCCCCGGAGGTCGCGGGTTCGAGCCCCGTCGGTCACCCTCACGCCCCCGGGGATGCAAGCACGGCCCGTGGATCTCCTCGGGCTAGGTTGCAGTACAGGCGCCTCTAGCTCAACGGCAGAGCAACGGACTCTTAATCCGCAGGTTCCGGGTTCAAATCCCGGGGGGCGCACCAGGTCAGGGGGCGTTGATGGCCGAAGGGCCGCCCCGCCAGACCATCCCGGCGATTGGAACGCAGAGGGCATTCCCCAGCCGGTGCTGCAACCGATTCGGTGCCAGGTCCGTAGCCAGATGGTCGGGACGGTTCGACCGGATCTGGAGCCTC
>JADGOG010000018.1 GCA_017883065.1 Acidimicrobiales bacterium
CCGCTCTCCGGGGACCCCGGGGGCATCGGGGGCGTCGGGTGGCGACACGTCCTCCCGAGGCGGCCGGCGCGGGCCGGCAGAGGGTACGGACCGGGGCCGGGGCGATCAGCGGCCACCGGGGGGCAGGCGGACCCAGACCGGTCAGTCCCGGGGAACCGGAAGCGGCCGGCGGGACAGCGAAGGGCGCCGGGACCGTGACGACCGCCCGTCCCGGGCGGAGGGCGACCGACCGCGCACGGGACGGGGAAGCGGCGGATCCACCGGCTACCAGGGGGAGCGGGGCCGTACGCCCGGCGCAAACCGGACGACCAGGGGGAGCGGCCCGGGTCAACGTCCGTCAGGTGGGCAGCGGTCGGGCGGACCCCGTCCGTCCGGCTCGGACTGGGAGGAGCGGTCGTCCCGGCCCCCGGTGGTCCGCAAGGGGTGGGGGAGCGTGGCCCGGCGCGGAGCCAGCCAGGTGCGGGACGGGTCCGAGGCCCATGGGCCGGACGAGGACACCCCCGAAGGCCGGCGACGGGCCCGTACCCGCACCGACGAGTTCGTCCCCGAACGGTTCGAGCGCACCGACAACCGGCGATCCAAGGGGTCGGGCAGTCCCGACAGCCTTCGCCCGCCGGCCCACCGGGCCGTCCAGGCACCGGCCGAACTGCCGGCCGACATCGCCAACGAGCTGGCGTCGGCGGCCGGGCCCGACTGGAACCAGCTGCGGGAGCGGATCACCGAGCGGATGGCGGCCGGAATCGGCGCCTACGAGCGCGAGCGGTACCGCGACGCATCCCGGATCCTGAAGACGGTTGTGGACTCCATCCCCAATGCGCCCTCCGCCCGGGAGCTCCTGGCCCTCAGCCAGTACCACCAGAGCTACTGGAAGGCGGCACTGCCCAACCTCGAGGCATTCGCGGCGCTGACCGGTTCGGTGGACCAGCATCCGGTACGCATGGACTGCCACCGGGCGCTCGGCCGGCCGAAGCGGGTGGAGGCGCTCTTCGACGAGCTGCGCAAGGGATCACCCGATCCCGAGGTGCTCTCCGAGGGACGCCTGGTCCTCGCCGGCACCCGGGCCGACGGAGGCGACCTGGCCGGAGCGGTGACCCTGTTGGTCGAGGCCGGAGCCGGCCGGTTGGTCCGCAACCCGGCGGAGCGCCATCTCCGGCAGTGGTACGTCCTCGGGGACCTGATGGAGCGCTCCGGGGACCTCCCCAAGGCCCGGGAGCTCTTCTTGCGGATCAGGGCCGCCGATCCTGACGCCTACGACGTCACCGAGCGGCTCGAGTCGCTCGGCCCACCGACGTCGACGAGGCGGACGCCGAACCGGGCACGCGGCGCCCGTTAGGCTCTGACCATGAATCTCGAACAGCTACTCGGCGACGAGGCGGACTCGCTGCTCAACCATGAGGCCAAGGCCTTCGGCGCGGAGCACCTGACGCTCCCCGGCCCCGACCATCTGGACAACGTCTTCGTCGACTCCGACCGTTCGACGACCGTGCTGCGCAACCTCGGGACCCTCCACAACACCGGGCGCCTGGCCGGCACCGGCTACCTCTCGATCCTCCCCGTCGACCAGGGGATCGAGCACTCGGCTGCGGCCAGCTTCGCCAAGTTCCCGGCCTACTTCGACCCGGCCAAGCTCTGCGACCTGGCCATCGCCGGCGACTGCAACGCCATCGCCACCACCCTGGGTGGCCTGGGCATCGTGTCGCGGCGGTACGCCCACAAGATCCCCTTCATCGTGAAGCTCAACCACAACGACTTCCTCAACTACCCGAACACCTACGACCAGGTGATGTTCGCGGGGGTGGGCCAAGCCTCCGACCTGGGTGCCGTCGGTGTGGGTGCCACCATCTACTTCGGATCGGAGCACGCGGACCGCCAGATCGTCGAGGTGTCCCGTGCCTTCGAGGAGGCGCACCGGCTGGGCATGTTCACCGTGCTCTGGTGCTACCTCCGCAACCCGGCCTTCAAGCAAGCCGACACCGACTACCACGTGTCGGCGGACCTGACCGGCCAGGCCAACCACCTCGGGGTGACCATCGAGGCCGACATCATCAAGCAGAAGCAGCCCGAGAACAACGGCGGCTACAACGCCCTCAAGTTCGGCAAGACCGACCCGCTGGTCTACAGCCAGCTGACCACCGACCACCCGATCGACCTCACCCGGTGGCAGGTGGTCAACTGCTATGCGGGCCGCATCCCGCTGATCAACTCGGGCGGCGAGTCCAAGGGCGCCGACGACCTGGCCCAGGCGGTCCGGACCGCGGTCATCAACAAGCGGGCCGGGGGGTCCGGCCTCATCGTGGGGAGGAAGGCCTTCCAGCGACCGACCGACGAGGGGGCCGCCCTCATCCACGCCATCCAGGACGTCTACCTCGACGCCGCCGTCACCATCGCCTGAGGGGCCATCGCCGTCACTGGTGCGACCGGTGCCGAGGGCGACCGGAAGCCCCAGCCCACTGCGGAAGAGGGGTTTCCGCTGGGTGTGAAACGACCGGGATCCGCGGATTGCCTCCTTGGTGTTGGCTACGGTGCTGGCGGGCGCCGTAGACTGGGTCATCGTGACAGCCATTTCGGAGTCCACGGTGTTCATCCGGGCGAACACCCACGAAAGGTAACAGCGCCGAGTACGTGACCGGCGACTGAGCGCGGTACAGCAGCACGAAGAGGAGCACGGTGTCCAACACCACCCAACCCAAGCCACCGCACCTACTCGACCGCGTGGTCATCCGGTTCGCCGGTGACTCCGGCGATGGGATGCAACTCGCCGGCGACCGGTTCACCACCTCGTCAGCCCTGTTCGGCAACGACCTGGCCACCTTCCCGGACTTTCCGGCCGAGATCCGGGCCCCGGCCGGGACGCTCGCCGGCGTGTCGGCGTTCCAGGTCCACATCTCCGACCACGACATCTCGACCGCCGGCGACTCGCCCAATGTCCTGGTGGCGATGAACCCGGCCGCCCTCAGGGCGAACATCGACTCGCTCCCCAAGGGGGCCACGGTGATCGTCAACGTGGATGCCTTCGAGGAGCGCAACCTGGTCAAGGCCGGCTACGAGAGCGACCCGCTGGGCGACGGCTCGCTGTCGGCCTACACGGTCTACGAGGTGCCGATGACCTCGATCACCACCGAGGTGTCCAAGGAGGCGGGGGTCAAGCCCCGCGACGCCGAGCGGTCCAAGAACTTCTTCGCCCTCGGGCTGATCAGCTGGCTCTACACCCGCCCCATCGAAGGAACCATGGGCTGGATCGAGGAGAAGTACGCCGGGAAGCCACTGGTCATGGAGGCCAATCTCCGGGCGTTCAAGGCGGGGTTCCACTTCGGGGAGACCACCGAGCTGTTCGAGTCCTCCTACGAGGTCAAGCCGGCCACCCTCGCTCCGGGCGAGTACGTCAACGTCACCGGCAACACGGCCACCGCCTGGGGGTTGATCGTGGCCGCCACCCGCAGCGATCTCCCGTTGTTCCTCGGCACCTACCCGATCACCCCGGCCTCGGACATCCTCCACGAGCTGTCCAAGCACAAGCAGTTCGGGGTGCGCACCTTCCAGGCCGAGGACGAGATCTCCGGTATCGGCGCCGCCCTCGGTGCCGCATTCGGCGGGGCCCTCGGGGTGACCACCACCTCGGGACCGGGCGTCGACCTCAAGTCCGAGATGATCGGGCTGGCCATCAGCCTCGAGCTCCCGCTGCTGATCATCGACATCCAGCGCGGCGGGCCCTCCACCGGGCTCCCCACCAAGACCGAGCAGGCCGACCTGCTCCACGCCATGTACGGACGTCACGGCGAGGCCCCGTTGCCCATCGTGGCCGCCAAGACCCCGTCCCACTGCTTCGAGGCGACCGTCGAGGCGGTGCGGCTGGCGGTCAAGTACCGCACGCCGGTCATCCTCCTCTCGGACGGCTATCTGGCCAACGGGACCGAGCCGTGGAAGCTCCCCGATCTCGATCAGCTCCCCGACATCGATCCCGGCTTCGCCACCGACCCCAACCACGTGGACGACGACGGGAATGCCGTGTTCTGGCCCTACCTGCGCGATCCGGAGACCCTCGCCCGCCCGTGGGCCCCTCCGGGCCTGGCCGGTCTCGAGCACCGGATCGGCGGCCTCGAGAAGGCCGACGGATCGGGCAATGTGGCCTACGACGGTGCCAACCACGAGAAGATGACCCGGCTGCGGGCCGCCAAGATCGCCGGCATCGCCCACGACATCCCGCCGACCGACGTCGACGACGAGGACGGTGCCGAGGTCCTGGTGATCGGGTGGGGCTCCACCTACGGAGCCATCGCCGCCGGTGTCCAACGGGTCCGTGCCCGGGGACACAAGGTGGCCCAGGCCCACCTCATGCACCTGAATCCCTTCCCCGCCGACCTCGGCGAGGTCCTCAGCAGCTACAAGAAGGTGCTGGTGCCCGAGGTCAACCTCGGCCAGCTCAGCCGACTGCTCCGGGCCGAGTACCTGGTGGACGCCATCTCCTTCACCCAGGTCCAGGGCGTCCCGTTCCGGGCCGCGGCCATGGAGTCGGCCATCCTCCAACAGATCGACGGGACCGCCGAGCGCTTCGCGGCCGAAGCGACCGGTTCCACCGACACCATCGAGAAGGGGTCCCTCCGATGACCGACCTGGCCCACGCCCCGAGCGACCCGCATCCCGCCGACGATCCAGTCCCTGTCCCCATCACCACCCGCAAAGACTGGTCCTCGGACCAGGAGGTGCGGTGGTGCCCGGGGTGTGGCGACTACTCCATCCTGGCGGCCGTGCAGATGCTCATGCCGGACCTGGGTGTCCGACGCGAGAGCACCGTGTTCCTGTCGGGGATCGGATGTGCCGCCCGCTTCCCGTACTACATGAACACCTACGGGATGCACTCGATCCACGGGCGCGCCCCGGCCATCGCCACCGGGCTGGCCACCACCCGCCCCGACCTCGACGTGTGGGTGGTCACCGGCGACGGGGACTCGCTCTCCATCGGTGGGAACCACCTCATCCATGCGCTCCGCCGGAACGTGAACATCACCATCCTGCTGTTCAACAACCAGATCTACGGATTGACCAAGGGCCAGTACTCGCCGACCTCCGAGGTGGCCAAGGTCACCAAGTCGACGCCCTTCGGCTCGCTCGAGCAGCCCTTCAACCCGCTGAGCCTGGCCCTGGGTGCCGAGGCGGGGTTCGTGGCCCGGACCCACGACATGGACCGCAAGCACATGATGGAGACGTTCCGGAGGGCGCACGCCCACAAGGGAGCCTCGTTCGTCGAGATCTACCAGAACTGCAACGTCTTCAACGACGGGGCGTTCGAGAAGATCACCGGAAAGGAGCACCGGAGCGACATGCTCATCCCGCTGGTGCACGGTGAGCCGATCCGCTTCGGCGCCGAAGGGCAGCACGGGGTGGTGCTCCACAACGACGGTTCGGTCGAGGTGGTCGAAGTGGCCGCCGTGGGTGAGTCCGCCCTGTTGGTCCACGACGAGCACCGCGACAATCCCGGACTGGCCTTCCAGTTGAGCCGACTGTCGAGGGGACCCTACGAGCCCACGCCCATCGGCATCTTCCGCGACGTCGACCGACCTGAGTACGGGGAGGAGATGGCCCGCCAGATCGACGAGGCCACCGCCCGCCGCGGCCAGGGTGACCTGAACGCCCTCCTGCGGTCGGGCTCATCATGGACGGTGGAGTAGGCCTGTCGTCGTCGGCGGGCCTGAAGACCGTTCCGGATCGGTGAGGCCGCGCCCATCCAGGGGTGAGGAGCGTACCCGATGACCACGTTCCTCGCCCTCCTGCGCAGCATCAACGTGGGTGGGCGCAACAAGGTGCCCATGGCCGAGCTGCGCTCGCTGGTCGGGTCGCTCGGATTCGGGAACGTGGCCACCTACCTGCAGAGCGGGAACGTGGTCTTCACCGGAGCCGGCCCGGCTGCCGCCGCCGGGAAGGCCATCGAAGAGGCGATCACCGAGCATCTGGGCCTGACCGTCCCCGTCCTGGTGAGGACGGACAAGCAGTTCGCCGAGGTGCTCCGAACCTCTCCGTTCCGGACCCTCGATGTCGACCCCAGGACCCTCCATGTGACGTTCCTCGGGGAGACCCCCGAGCCCGGGACGGTCCGGTCG
The DNA here is from genome assembly GCA_017883065.1 of Acidimicrobiales bacterium. GTDB lineage: Bacteria > Actinomycetota > Acidimicrobiia > Acidimicrobiales > RAAP-2 > Bog-756. The sequence goes on from JADGOG010000018.1 coordinate 6,096, forward strand.
CTGGAGACCGACGCCGTGCGCTTCGATCCCGATCGTCTCGAGGTGGTCGGTGGTGAAGTCTTCCTGCACTGCCCGGGTGGCTACGGGGAGACCAAGCTGAACAACGCCTTCCTCGAGCGGCGCCTCGGCGTGGTCGCCACCACCCGAAACTGGCGAACGGTGACCACCCTGGCCGATATGGCCGGGGTCGGGACGTAGCGGCGCGCCGGGAGTCCGGTCGCCGCCGGTCCGACCACCGGCGAGCTGGCCGTCAGCCGGTCGGGTCAGGTCCCCGCGTAGGTGGCGTAGTCACCGTCTGCGTTCATGACCAGGCAGAACCGGGCGCTGGAGCAGGCGACCGAGGTGCCGATGCCGGTGTAGATCCGGGCCGGAGGGATGACCGGCACCGGTGCGGACCACGAGGTGCCGTTCCAGGTCACCACCGATCCAGCGGAGTCGACGGCCATGCAGAATGACGTGGTGGGGCACGAGATCCCGTCTAGGTCGCCATGGGGGTCAATGGTCTCCACCGGTGACCAGGACCTGGTGCCGTTGCGGTAGGAGAGCCCGGTTCCGCTGACGATGGCGCACAGGGAGGTGGTGGGGCAGTCGATGGCCGTGGCGTCGGTCGTCCCGGTCCCGCTCGAGGGCAGTGACGGCGCCCACGGCGCACTCTCGAGCGACCACGTGGTGCCGTTCCAGTCGAGCACGGAGGTCCCCACCACCGCCGTGCACGACGATGCCGAGGCGCACGAGATGCCGACTCGGCCGCCCTGATACAGCGAGACGGTGCCGCCGGTCGGTGTGGGGGAGCTGAACGCCCCTGGTGCCGTCCAGGTGCCGTTCCTCAGGGTGAACGCCTGTCCGGTGTTGTCGATCGCTGCGCACAGCTTCGGTGTGGGGCACGACACCGCAGCGGAGCGCGAACCGGGATGCCCGCTCCCCGGATCGAGCGGGTTGGGGGCGGGTCGGGGAGCGGTGGCGAGGGCGGAGGGCGTCGACCAGTTGGTGCCGTCGCCGATACTGGCATGGTCGGACCCGTCGACGATGACGCAGGTCGGCCCCGAGGTGCAACTCACCGCCGGGAGGATCGGGGCGCTGATCGGTCCTGCCTTCGGAGCCGCCAGGTAGACCGACGGACCGGACCAGGCCGCCCCGTCCCAGGACGTAGTCACCCCCGACCCATCGGTCAGGGCGGCTCCGTACCCGCTGGAGCCCCCACCTACGGCGATGCAGAAGGTGTCCGAGATGCACGAGAGCCCGGTGAACCCGCCCCCCGGTGGCAGAGTGGTGAGCGCCTGGCTCCACCCCGGGGCCGGGGCGGGGAGGGCCGGGATCGGGGTGGCCGGCCCGGCGCCGGTGGCCTGGGTGGTGGTGGTCGACGCCTGGGTGGTCGACGTGGCTCGTGACGCCCGGTCGAGGCTGGTCGACGTGGACGACGAGTCGGTGGAGCGACCGCAGGACGCCAGGGCGACCAGCGCCACGGTGGCCACCACGGCCGACCCCACGATGCGACGCTGTGCCACCCGCCTCCCTTGTGCCGGCCGATACCGCCCGACCGCCTCGGTGGACCACCAAGGCTACCGCCTCGATGGTGGGCACCGAAAGGGCGGCACCGGATGCTCAGTCCGCCGGCTGCTGACCCGAAGGGTCGAGGGATCGGAAGACCATGCCGGTCCGCGGCTTGGGGTGGAAGTAGGTGCTCTTCGGCGGCATCCGCCGACCGGCGCGGGCCCAGTCGGCGATCTGGTCGACGGTCACCGGACGGAGGAGGACCACCGCTTGGGCCGCATCGGAGGCGATGGCCCCGACCGCCTCGGACCAGCTGTTGACGAACTCGAGCTCGTGGTCGGGTAGCTCGGCGATGACCAGGGCGACCATCGACGAGTCCAAGGGAGCGCCGGCGGCCTCGGGTGTCCCGTCCTTGGGCGAGAGCAGCCAGGCGCCCGAGGCCATGATCAGGGCCAGGCACTCGGACTCGCCCAGGGCTCCGGTCGTGCGCTCGTCGAAGTCGCCGGCCCGGGTGACGTCGAACCAGGACGAGAAGGCGTCGACCAGATCGAGTCCGTCCGGCAGCTCGGACAGCGCCCGGTGGATCGGACCCACGCGGAGCTGATCGGCTGCCAGCTCGACGATCAGGGCCATCACCAGATCGGAGCCGTCCGCCCCCGAGCCGCCGAGATCCCGATGGTACGTCCGGGCGGTCTCGTAGCGGTGGTGTCCGTCGGCCAGCACCACCGGAGCGGCGCCCACCGCCCCGGTCACCCCGGCGATCACCGAAGGGTCGTCGATCACCCACAGCTCATGGGTGACCTGGTCCCCGTCCTTGGCGGAGGCGTCCGGGGGTCCGGCCTGTTCGAAGGTGGCGGTCAGCCCGCTGCCCAGGGAGAGGCCCCAGATCGGCGAGAGGTTGGACCGGGTGGCACGCAGCAGGTCGAGTCGATCGCTCTTCGGCTTGGGCAGGGTCTGCTCGTGGGGGAGGATGTCCGCCGCACTCCGGTCGTCGATGCCCAGTGCGCCGATCACCCCGTTGGTGGTCTGGCCGTCCGACGTGGTCATCCGGTAGGCGTAGAGGGACGGCCGGGGGTCCCGCCGGAGGATGCCCTCCTCCTGCCACCGTTCCAGCTGCCGGGCCGCGTGCTGGTAGCGGTCCAGGCCGGCTCGGTGGTCGGGTTCGGGGAGCTCGACGCGCACGGCGTTGGCACTGTGACGGCCGGCCAGCCGGGCGCGTTCCTCGGGTCCGACCACGTCGTAGGGAGGGGCGACGACCATGGAGAGATCGACTCGGGCCGAGTCGTACCGGAGTCCTTCGAACGGTTCGAATCGAGGCATGGCCCTTGCGTAGCACACCGACGCCGCCGGATCGGTGGCTCTCCGGGTGGCTCAGGCGTACCGGGTGATCAGGCTGGCCAGCGCCTGCGTACCCGTTGGCTGCAGGTGGACCTGGTCGGACGTGAACCACTCGGGATGGGGTGTGGACAGGGCGTTCCAGTCGGCCAGCACCGCCACCCCCGGGTAGCGGGCCACCCCTGCGGCCAGGACGGCGTTGTCGGGGGCCTCCCACGACCGGGGGACATTCACGTTGACGAACACCACCCGCTTGGCCCCGGCGGCCGCCTGCATCATGGCGTCGAAGTCCGAGGAGGTCACCGACCCGTTGGTCCCCAGCTCGACCACCAGCACGTTCCCCAGCGTCCCCGCCGCCCGATCGGCCTGGACGATGCCGATGCCGGTCTCGAACTGCCGGCTGACCAGCCCGTCGACCTGGGCCCCGGGGATGTCCGCCTGGAGGTCGGACTGGATGTCCAGCATGATCGAGTCGCCCACGGCGGTCACCGGTCCGGCCACGGGTGCCGTGCCGGGCGCTCCGCTGCCGACGGCGACGGTGGTGGAAGTGGTCGACGTCGATGTCGATGTGGACGTGGAGGGAGCGACGTGACCCGAGCCCGGCGTCGTCGATGCGCTCCTCGACCCCGGCGTGGTGGTCGGGCCGGCCGCCGATGCGGCATGGTCCGACTGGCGCACGACGGCAACCACCACCAGGGCGGCCAGCACGGCGACCAGCACGGCGGCGATGATCTTGTCGGATCGGGAGACCTTGGACATCGATACCAGTTTGGCCTGTTCAGGACGTCGCGGGGTCGCGCCGTGCATCGAGGGAGTCCGGTCGGGCGGAGGACCGGCGGGAGCGGGCGACCTCGCTGACCACCCAGAGTCCGAGCCCGGCACCGGAATAGCAGAGACCGAGCACCACCACCGCCGGCCATCCCCCCGATTCGTAGGCCACGCCGGTGGTGGCCGATCCGACGGCGCCGCCGATGAAGTACGTGACCATGTAGCCGGTGTTCAGGCGGGACCGGGTGGCGGGATCGATCCCGAAGATCAGCTGCTGGTTCTGGATATGCACGGCCTGGATCCCCAGGTCAGCGATGACGATGCCCGCCACCAGCGCCCAGAGCTGGTGGGCGCCGATGGCCAGGAGCGCCACCGATCCCACGACGATGGCCAGTGACCCTCCCGAGACCCACCGCTCGTACCCGCGGTCGGCCAGCCGGCCGCTGAACGATGCGGCCAGCGCGCCGGCCGCCCCGAGGAGGCCGAACAGTCCGATGACCGCCTCGGAGTACCGGTAGGGCGATGCCGCCAGCAGGAACGCCAGACTGGTCCAGATCACGTTGAAGGTGGCGAAGGCGAGCCCGCCGATGGCCGAACGGAGGCGGAGCAGGGGTTGGGTGGCCATGAGGTGGACCACCGAGCCGAGCAGGGCGGAGTAGCTGATCGACGCGCGCCGGTGCTCGTCGGGGAGGCGGCGGTTGAGGAGGGCGGCCACGAGCAGGACCACGACTCCACCCACCACGTAGACGGTGCGCCACCCGGCCACCTGGGCGATGAGGCCCGAGAAGGTGCGGGCCAGCAGGATGCCGAGCAAGAGGCCGCTCATCACCGTGCCCACCACCTGTCCACGCTGGTCGTCGGATGCCAGGGTGGCGGCGAACGGGACGAGGATCTGAGCGGCCACCGAGCAGATGCCGGCCACGGACACGGCCACGATCAGCATGGTGACCGTGGGGGCGGCGGCGGCGGCGAAGAGGGCCAAGGCGGCGATGGCCAGGATGCCCGGCACCATCCGTCGGCGGACCAGGATGTCACCCAGCGGCACGATCAGGGCCAGGCCGAGCCCGTAGCCGATCTGGCCGGCGGTGATGACCAGAGCGGTGCGCCCTGAGCCCGCGTGCAGGTCCCTGGCGATCTGGGGCAGGAGCGGCTGGGCGTAGTAGAGGTTGGCCGCCGAAACCCCGCAGGCCACGGCGAAGAGCGCCACCATGCCGGGTGCCATCTGGTGTGCCGGCTCGGATTCGGGCACTACCTCGAGGCGGCGGCTGGGGGCAGGGAAGGTTCGGCCACGGCACCCCCAGCGTAGGTGGAGGCCCATCGGGACCGGTCCGGGGAGTTGGTTCGGCCGGCGGGCACGCTGCTCGTAGACTGAGCGCCGTGAAGGGCGTGGATGCACAGACCAGGGGGACCACCATCAGCCCCTCGCCGCCTGCCGACGCCCCCCCGGGCCCACCCGACGAGCCCGGTCTGGACCGGATCCTCACCGTGCCCAACGCCATCACCCTGATCCGCCTCGTGTGCATCCCGGTCTTCGTGTGGCTCCTGTTCGGCGCCCAGCGCCAGACGGCGGCCGCCGTCCTGCTGGGGGCGTTGGGGGCCACCGACTGGATCGACGGCCACATCGCCCGCCGCTACCACCAGGTCTCCACGGTGGGCAAGGTGCTCGACCCGGTGGCCGATCGCGCCCTGGTCCTCACCGCGGTGGTCGCCGTCATCATCCACGGGGCCGTTCCGCTCTGGTTCGGCCTGGCCACCATCGCCCGCGAGGTGGTGGTATCCGGTGCCGTGCTGCTGCTGGCGTCACTGGGTGCCGCCCGGATTGACGTCCTCTGGGTGGGCAAGGCGGGTACGTTCGCACTCATGTTCTCGTACCCCGCATTCCTCCTCGGTGACGGTACGTCCGCATGGCAGGAGCCGATCCGGGTCATCGCCTGGGTGACCGGCACCGTCGGGCTCACCCTGGCCTGGATCGCCGCCTTCTCCTACGTGCCGGTGGCCCGTCGGGCCCTGGGCGAAGGCCGTGAGGCGCGCGCCAGGCGGTCGGCGTCATGAAGGCGGTGATCATGGCCGGCGGCGAGGGGACCCGTCTCCGTCCGCTCACCTCCAACCAACCCAAGCCGATGCTGCCCATGGCCAACATCCCGATGATGGAGCACGTGGTCAACCTGCTCCGCCAACACGGGTTCGAGGACATCGTGGTGACGGTGGCGTTCATGGCCAACGCCATCCGTACCTACTTCGGCGACGGTTCGGAGTTCGGCGTGCGCATGGTCTACGCCACCGAGGCCACGCCACTCGGGACGGCAGGCTCGGTGCGCAACGCCCAGGACGAGCTCGACGAGCGGTTCCTCGTCATCTCGGGCGACGTGCTGACCGACATCGACCTCAGCCAGGTGGTGGCCTTCCACGAGGAGAAGGGCGGACTGGCCACCCTGGCCCTCAAGGCGGTGGACAACCCTCTCGAGTTCGGGATCGTCATCACCAACGAGGACGGGTCGATCGAGCGCTTTCTCGAGAAACCCACCTGGGGCCAGGTGTTCAGCGACACCATCAACACGGGGATCTACGTGCTCGAACCGGAGATCTTCGACTACATCCCCGAAGGTCAGCCGGTCGACTTCTCCGGCGAGTCCTTTCCCGAAGCGCTGGCCGCGGGGAAGACCCTCTTCGGCTACGTGGCCGACGGCTACTGGGAGGACGTGGGCACCCTCGAGGCCTACCTCCAGTCGCACCAGGACATCCTCGACCAGAAGGTCCAGGTCGACATCAAGGGGTTCGAGCTTCGACCTCGGGTATGGCTGGGCAAGGGTGCGGAGATCGACCCCAGCGTGGTCCTCGAGGGACCGGTGGTGATCGGCGACAACTGCGTGGTCGGCCCCGACGCCCACCTCGGCCCTTACTGCACGCTGGGTCGCAACGTGCGGGTGGGGGACAACGCCGTGCTCCAACGCTCGGTGGTCCACGACAACGGCTACCTGGGCTCGGGTGTCCGCATCGACGGAAGCGTCCTCGGCCGCGGCTCCGACCTGCGTCAAGGGGTCCGCTGCGAGGAGGGATCGGTGCTGGGCGACCAGTGCCTGGTGGGCGCCCATGCGGAGATCAAGGCCGGGGTGAAGGTGTACCCGTTCAAGACGGTGGAGGCAGGGGCGACGGTCAACTCCTCGATCGTGTGGGAGTCGATGGGGGCCCGATCGCTCTTCGGGCGTGAGGGCGTGCAGGGCCTGGCCAACGTGGACATCAGCCCCGAGTTGGCCGTCCGGCTGTCCATGGCCTGGGCGTCGACGTTCGAGAAGGGTGCCACCGTCACCACCTCGCGGGACACCAGCCGAGCGGCCCGCGTGCTCAAGCGGGCCATCATGGTCGGGTGCAATGCGGCCGGCATCAACGTCGACGACCTCGAGGCGGCCACCGTGCCGGTCACCCGGTTCCAGGTGACCTCCTCGGACTCCATGGCCGGGGTCACCGTGCGGTTGGCGCCGGACGACCCCCAGTCGGTGGTGCTCCGCTTCTTCGACAAGGAGGGCATCGATGTCGACGAGACCACGCAGCGCAAGATCGAGCGCCTCTACCACCGCGAGGACTTCCGACGAGTCCTGGCCCGAGAGATCGGTGACATCGACTTCCCGCCCCGCTCCCTCGAGTACTACACCGCAGCGCTGATCGACTCGGTCGACCTGTCCAACGCCCGCGACGCCGACCTCAAACTCGTCCTCGACTACTCCTTCGGTACCGCCAGCTTCGTGATGCCCAACCTGCTGGCCAAGCTGGAGGCCGACGTGCTGGTGGTCAACCCCTACGCCAACACCGCCGCCGTCCTCACGTTCGACCGCCAGGCCAGCGCCGCCCGGGTCTCCGACCTGGTGCGGGCCTCCGGAGCCCATCTCGGCGCGGTCCTCGACCCCGGTGGGGAGCACGTGGCCATCGTGGACGACCTCGGGCACCCGCTCACCGACGACGAGGCCCTACTGGTGCTCTTGACCCTGGTCACCGAGGCCCATCCCCTCGCCAGGGTGGCCCTACCGGTGGCGGCCAGCGTGGTGGCCGAGGAGATCTGCCGGAAGGCCGGGGCGGAGATCGTCTGGACCAAGCTCTCGGCATCGCACCTGATGGAGGTGGCGCGTACCGAGCGGGTCATCTTGGCCGCAAGTCAGTCGGGCGGCTTCATCTTCCCCGCCTTCCTCCCCGCGTTCGACGCCGCCGCCACACTGGTCAATCTGCTGGCCCTCCTGACGGCCACGGGCCGCAAGCTCTCCGATCTGGTGGCCGAGCTGCCCAAGGTGCACATCGCCCATCAGGAGGTGCACACGCCGTGGGACCAGAAGGGCATGGTCATGCGCACCCTGGTGGAACGCTCGCAAGGCCGCGACCTGGTCCTCGTCGACGGGGTCAAGGTGATCGAGGATGACGGATGGGCACTGGTGCTTCCCGACCCCGAGGAGCCCCTCACCCATGTGTGGGCCGAGGCACCGAGCGACGCTCAGTCCGAGGCCAGGGCCAACGAGTACGCGGTCCGCCTCGAGCAGCTTCTGCGCTGAGTCCACCGCATCGGGGCCGTCGGCACCGGTGTCGGCGGTCGGGTATGGTCCGCACGTATGAACGTGCCGGAAGAACTTCGCTACTCCACCGACCATGAGTGGGCCCGATCCGAAGGTGACCGGATCCGGGTGGGGATCACCGACTACGCACAGGATGCCCTCGGCGACGTCGTCTTCGTCGACCTGCCCACCGAGGGGGTCGAGGTGGAGGCAGGTGGGCTCCTCGGTGAGGTCGAGTCGACCAAGTCGGTGTCTGAGATCTACGCACCGGTGGCCGGACAGGTCGTGGCGGTCAACGCCGCCTTGGCCGACGCCCCCGAGGCGCTCAACGCCGATCCCTACGGGGACGGATGGATCTGCGAGATCGTCCCGTCCGATGGTGCCTCGGTGGACGCCTTGCTCGATTCGAGCGGCTACCGGCAGCTCACTGACGGTTGATCGTCATCGACGGGCCGTCGGCCCACGAGAGTCATCGACGTCGAGCGGCTACCGTGGAGGTCGTGTTCTGTCCCAGTTGCGGCCATCGCAATCCCACCGGGGTCAACTTCTGCTCGTCGTGCGGCACGGCGTTGGTGTCGACCGCCCCGGACACCTCGGTGTCGATGCACCCGGTCGAGGGCCTCGTTGACGTCCTGGGCGACGAGGCCGCGGTCGGACTGCTCGAGCTCCCCCGCGGGGTACGGATGCTGGTGGTGGCCCACGGCTCGGACGTGGGCGCCCGGTTCCCCCTCGAAGCGGACATCGTCCAGGCGGGTCGGCATCCCGAGAGCGACATCTTCCTCGATGACATCACCGTGTCCCGCCGGCATGCCGAATTCGTGACCAGGGACAAGATCACCGTCGTCCGCGACGTGGGTTCGCTCAACGGCACCTATGTCAACGGGAAGCGGATCGACGAGGCCCGCCTGTCCAGTGGCGACGAGGTGCAGATCGGGAAGTTCAAGCTCTTGTATCTGGTGGCGGCGGGCGAGTGACGGTGGCGGCGAGCGACAGCGGCATGGCAGAGGTGAGGCGTTGAGCGCCCGTTCCTACCTGTCGATCGGAGACGTCCTCACCTTGCTCCGCCAGGAGTTCCCTGACGTGACCATTTCCAAGATCCGCTTCCTCGAGAGCCAGGGCCTGGTCAATCCCGAACGGACCCCCTCGGGGTACCGCAAGTTCTACGAGCACGACGTGGAGCGGCTCCGCTGGGTGCTCCGCCAACAGCGCGAGAACTTCTTACCGCTCAAGGTGATCAAGGACCGTCTCGACGACGAGCACTCCCCGGGGAGCGCCGACGTCGTCGGGAACAGTGCGGTGCCGCCCGAGGATGTTCCAGCGGAGGCCGAGCCGGTCCTCGTCGGGCAGCGGTCCTCGTCGGATCAGCACACCTCGGCCACGCCCGGTGGATCCCTCACTGCGGCCGCCTCGGGTGGCGCACACGCCGCCGGCGCGTCCAACGTCGGTGCGTCGTCTGGGGGACAGTCGGACGGACCGACCTTGCCGGGCATCGAACCTGCGCCTGCCGACGCCCACCGGACCTCGACGCCGGTCCCACCATCGGCGACACGGAGTGCCACGTCCTCGTCCACGGCGAAGGCGGCCGCATCGACAGCCAGCCGGGTGGCGGCAACCCCCACCTCCCCTGCAGCGGTGCCGCCGCCGGGGCGCCATGCGGTGGCCGGGGCACCGACAGGCGGAACGAGTTCGGCTGATGTCATGCCGGCTTCCTCCGGGAGCCCGTCTGCCGGGGCGGGTCGCCGGGCACGGACGCCGGTCGCCGGCCGGCCGGCCGGGTCGCCGGGCACGCCGACCACCGCCAACGGTGCGAGTGAAGTCCGACCGGAGACGGGGGCGGCCGAGCCGACGGGGGCGACGCCTGCGCCGGAGTCGTCGTCAGCACCCACCCACCCACCCACCCGCGCCGGCGCCTCTGGTCGACGGACGCCCCCGGCCCCGTCTCGGGCACCGGCCGGCTCCCACGTGTCCGGTGCCAGTCTGTCCATCGAGGAGCTGGCCTCGGCGTCGGGTCTCGACATCTCCGTCCTCGAGGATCTGGTGGAGTACGGGCTGATGGTCGAGACAAGGGTCGCCGGCCTCCCGTGCTTCGACGAGGAGGCCCTGGCCGTGGCCACGCTGGCGGCAGGGTTCGCACAGTTCGGAGTCGAGCCCCGCCATCTGCGGCTGTACAAGAACGCCGCCGACCGCGAGGCCGGATTCGTGGAGCAGATCGTGCTCCCCCTGGTCCGGCAGAGGAATCCCGAAGCCCGGGTGCGGGCCAACGAGACGGCCGACGAGCTCGCCCGCCTGGGCCAGCAGCTGCGCGCGTCGCTCTTGCGGAGTGCCCTCGGCGACCTCCTCAACGGCTGAACCGGCCGCGTCGCATCGCTCGATCCGTCTCGTGGCGGGCTGGAGGCCCGACATCGCCTGATCGCACATCCGGCCTCCGGCGAGTAAGTTTGCAGCCATGGTCGAAGTCAGACTTCGGGCAGTCCGAGTGGATCTCCAGTCGAACACTCCCGTTCTGCTCCTGCAGGAGTCTGAAGGGCTGGGCCGAACCCTCCCCATCTTCATCGGTGCCCCCGAGGCGACCGCCATCGCCTTCGCGCTGCAGGGCATGGACACCCCCCGCCCGATGACCCATGATCTGATCCGCGACCTGCTCGATGCGCTGGGAGCGGACGTCCTGCGCGTGGTGATCACCGAGCTGAAGACCGCCACCTACTACGCGGAGATCATCCTTCGTCATGGCGAGATCGAGTTGCCGGTATCCTCTCGTCCGTCCGATGCGGTTGCCGTTGCCGTCCGTACCGGCGCCCCCCTCTTCGTCGCCGATGACCTGATGGACAGTGAAGGCATCATGTTGGCGGTCGAGGAAGAGGAGGAGGACGAGGAGGACGGCGACGACGATGCGAATCCGGACGAGTTGGTCGGCGAGTTCCGGACGTTCCTCGACTCCATCCGACCAGAGGACTTCTCTTCGTGACCAAGGACCTGCCGGACGCCCGGAGCCTCAGCACCGATCGGACCCGAGGTGGTCGGCACTCCCGACTGATCGGTCTGGCCGCCGCAGTGGTGCTCGGAGGTGCCGTCCTCGGCGCCTGCTCCTCCAACTCGTCGACCACGTCGACCACCGGAGCGACCACCACCTCGGGCGCCTCATCGTCGACCACGACTTCGACCACGCCGTCGGGATCGACGTCCACCACGGCGGGTGCCGCCCGGTGTGCCTCCGCGGCGCTGTCCGGCTCGGTGGTCGGGAGCAGCGGTGCCGCCGGCACCATCGAGACGACGGTCGCGCTCAAGAGCACGGCGTCGGTCCCCTGCGTCCTCAGCGGGTACCCCGGTCTCCAAATGCTCAACGCCAGCGGGGGGAGCCTTCCGACCAAGGTGGTCCGAAAGGGCAGCTACGGCTTCACGGCGATGGCTCCGACCACGGTCACGCTCACCTCGGGCCAGTCGGCGTACTTCAACATCGGCCTCTCAGACGTTCCCACGGGATCGGAGACGTCGTGTCCCACCTCCGCCTCCCTCGAGGTGACGCCGCCCAACGCCACCGACCACCTGGTGGTCACCGCGGCGTTGGCCCCGTGCAGCGCCGGTACCCTGGTGGTCTCCCCGGTCTTCCTGTCCACGGGTGCCAACAGCCAGACCACGGCTCCGCCCAGCCCCTGAGCAGGGGATCACCGGTCCGGGACGACCAGCGTCCGCCCCCGACCCTTCCCGGCCAAGATCCGCTCGAGCGCCGGCGTCAGCCCGTCGAGACCCACCTCGCCGTCGACCATGTCGTCGAGCGGCCCCGGAGGGAAGGCGGTGGCGATGCGGTCCCAAACCCGGCGCCGTTCGTCGATCGGGGTGGACACCGTGTCGATGCCGATCAGTGATGCGCTCCGGACGATGAACGGGTAGACCGACGACTCGAAGGTGTTCCCGCCGGTGAGGCCGCTGGCGGCCACCGCGGCGCCGTACCGCAGTGTCCGTAGGATGGCGGTCAGGGTGGACCCGCCCACGCAGTCCACCGCACCGGCCCACCGCTCCGCACCCAGGGTCCGCTCCGGCATTGTGACCAGGGCATCCCTGCCGATCACCTCGGACGCACCCAGGCCGAGAAGGTAGGCGTGCTCCGAGGACTTGCCCGTGCTGGCCACCACCTCGTACCCCCGTGCGGCCAACAGGGCAACCGCCATGCTCCCCACGCCCCCCGATGCGCCGGTGACCAGCACCGGACCATCGCCGGCGGACAGGCCCAGCATCTCGAGGCGGGCCAGGGAGAGTGCGGCGGTGAACCCGGCAGTCCCGATGGTGGCCGCCTGGCGGTCGGTCATGCCGGTCGGCAGCGGGACCACCCACCCGGCCGGGACCCGGGCCAGCTGGGAAAACCCTCCGTGATGGCCGACGCCGAGGGCGTAGCCGTGGACGATGACCTGGGTCCCGACCGCAATCGACGGGTCGGAGGAGGCCAGCACGGTTCCGGTCAGGTCGACTCCGGGGATGAGGGGGGAGATGCGGGCCACCCGGTTGCCCGGGCGGGTGACCATGGCGTCCTTGTAGTTGACCGCCGACCAGTCGACCCGGATGGTGACCTGGTCCGCACCCAACTGATCGGGGTCCAGGACGCGGACACCGGCGTCGATCCGGTCCCCGTCCTGGGTCACGACGTAGGCGGAGAACGAGTCGGGCACCACGGCGTCGGTGGCAGGGTCGTCACCAGCGGGGTCCGGCTCGGTCCCGGAGGGCGGGGGCGGTGGAGGGGCGCTCATTGGGGGTACCGTACCGAGTCGATGAGCAGCGAGCGCGCCACGGGACCCGGTGACCCGGCCGCCGATCGGCACGGGTGGCGGGCTCCCGGCCGCACCGAGGCCGCCTTCGGGTGGTGGCCGTCCCCCTTGTCGGCGTCGAGCGTGGCGGCCGGCAAGGTAAGTCGCAGTGGGCTGGAGTCCGATGCCGACGCGGTCTACTGGACGGAGAGCCGACCGGAACAGGGCGGCCGCCAGGTGGTGGTGCGATGCCGGCGGGGTGCCGATCCCGTCGAGGTCTCGCCTGCCGGCGTCAGCGTCCGGTCCAGGGTGCACGAGTACGGCGGAGGCCAGGCCACCGTGGCCGACGGGGTGCTGTTCTACGTGGACCAGATCGACCAGCGGTGGTACCGGGTGTCGCTCGGCGGCAGTGGCGAGGCCGGCGGCAGTGGCGAGGCCGGCGGCAATGGCGAGGCCGGCGGCAATGGCGAGGCCGGCGGCAGAGGTCAGGACGGCGGTGGGGAGCCGGATGGCCACGCTGGGGCCCACCGTGTCCCGGTGGCCCTGACCCCCGAGGTTCTGGACGGATCGCCGAGCACCCGGTACGCCGACGGGCGACTCACCGTGTCGGGCCGGTGGCTGATCAGTGTCGAGGAACAGGTGGGTCCGACCGGCACCGTCCACAGGCTGGTGGCGGTGGCGGCGTCCGCCGCCGGGTCGCAGGAGGTGGTGTGCCTGTGCGACGGCACCAACTTCGTGTCTGCTCCGCGGCCGTCCCCGGACGGCCGCTGGCTGGCCTGGGTGGCGTGGGACCATCCGGCGATGCCCTGGGACCGCTCATCGCTGATGATCGCTCCCCTGGTGGAGTCGGCGGGCACGATCGCCCTCGGGCCGACCCGGTGCATCTCGGGAGGCGACGAGATCTCGGTGGGCCAACCGCGCTGGTGCCGGGACGGTGCCCTGCTGTTCGTCGATGATCGGACCGGCTGGTGGCTGCCCTACCGCCTGTCTCCCGGCGAGTTGGACGGCGACGTCGTCTCGACGGAGCCGCTGGTGCGCGTGGAGGCCGAGTTCCACGATCCGGACTGGGTGCTCGGCCAGTCCACCCTGGCCGAGCTGGGCGACGGATCGCTGATCTGCCGGGAGCGCGCCGCGGGGCGGGACTCCCTGGTCCGGCTGGTCCCTCCGCAGGAGGGGCCGACCGGCCGCCCCTGGAGCCAGGTGCCGATCCGGCAACCGTGCGTGAGCATCTCCGGGGTGGTCGTGGGTCCGGTCACCTCCGAGGGCGGTCCCGGGCGCGTGATCGTGCTCGGATCCACGCCGACGGAGGCCCATGCCGTGTTCGAGGTTGGCACAGCCGAGGTTGGCAGAGCCGGGGTTGTTGCAGCCGAGGTGACGGGGACCGGATCGTCCGGGCGATCGGTACGCCTCTCGACCCGAGCAGGTCCGGAACCGGGGGAGGGTGACACTTCGGTGGCCCGTCCCTTCACCGCCCCGTCGGACGCCGGTCCGATCCCCGGCCAGTACTTCGCCCCGACCAGTGCCGGCAGGTGCGGCCCACCCGGCGCATTGCCTCCCCTGGTGGTGTTCTGCCATGGCGGACCCACGGCATCGGCCCAGCCGGGCTTCGACCCGGTCGTCCAGTTCTTCACCAGCAGGGGACTGGCGGTGGCGGTGGTCGACTACCGGGGCAGCAGTGGATACGGGAGGGAGTACCGGCGCCGGCTGGCCGGCCTGTGGGGTGAGGCCGACATCGACGACTGCATCGCCTATGCGGTCGCCATGGGGGATGCCGGGCTGGTCGATCCGGCGTGCCTGGCCATCCGGGGAACGAGCGCCGGTGGGTTGACCGCCCTCGGAGCACTGATCCGGTCGGACCGGTTTGCCGGGGCCGTCTCCTGGTACGGGGTGACCGACCTGGCCGCGCTGGCCGCCGACACCCACGACTTCGAGTCACGGTATGTGGACTGGCTGATCGGACCCTGGCCCGAGGCCGCCGACACCTGCCGGGACCGGTCGCCGATCCAGCACGCCGATCAGGTCTCCGGTTCGGTCCTTCTCCTGCAGGGAGCCGACGATCCAGTGGTGCCACCGGACCAGTCCGAGCGGTTCGCCACCATGCTGGAAGAGGCGGGCGTGCCCTGTGCGCTCACCGTCTTCGCCGGCGAGTCCCACGGCTTCCGCCGAGCCGAGACCATCGAGGCGTGCCTCGAGGCGGAGCTCGGGTTCTACCGCACGATCTTCGCCGGGCCGGAGGGGATGGCCGGTCCGGGCGTCGAGCCCGGCTCCCGATGAACGCGACGCCTCCGGCCGACGTGGTTGCGGTGCCGGGCCGAAGCGGCTGGATCCTGGCCTGATCCGTACCGGCGGACACCGGGTGGCGGCCCGGCGGAAACCCACCTGAACCGGTCCGAGGAGCCCAGGGACCTTTGGGTCCCGGTGGTACCCTCGACCGTGCCGACCGATCGGATGCGGGCGTACCGCGACGGCCCGCCGTCGGCCGGACCTGCGGCCTGGGCCCGCTACCCGGCTCCGCTCCGTTCCGCACTGGTGGCGCTGCAGGGACTCTCCGCTGAGTGGAGGGACGCACTCCTCTACGGATGCTCGGCCGTCTTCGCCGGCGTGGCCGCAGTGGCCATGGGCATCCCCCTCTACCGCCAGTGGGGCCAGCTGGCGGTCGGACCGTACGCTGCGGCGACGGCGATGATGGCCGTGGTGGCCTGGCGTCTCGGCCGCCGATCCACCGCCGCCGGACCGGACGACGGGCAGCGGATCCGCCGGCACCGTTGGAACTGGGCCCGGATCATCGCGTTTGCCATCGTGCTGTTCGGGGCGACGGTGGTCCCGCTGGCCCTCGAGGTGGTCTGGCGGTCGGAGGGAAACGCCGCCCTCCACGTGCAGCCCGAGGTGGTGGTGGTCGAGCACGCCGGGCTGCGGGCGGCCCACGGCAAGGACCCCTACCAGGTGGTCGATCGCGCCGGTCACATCCTCATCCACGCCAAGGACGAGCCGGTCTACGAGCTCTACTACCCCTACCTGCCGGGCATGGTCATCTTCGGGTTCTCCAGCGGGAGCAAGGTCGAGGCCCGGCTGACCGACGCCCGGATCCAGTTCCTGGTGTTCACCGTCCTGGTCACGCTGGTGGCCCTGAGCCGGTTGCGACCGCCGACCGATGCCCGAGGCCGCGCCCTCCAGGTGATGACCGTGCTGCCCACCGCGGCACTGCCCCTGTCCACCGGCGGGGACGACATGCCGGTGGTAGCCCTGATGCTGCTCGGGCTGGTGGCGTTGCAGCGACGAAGACCGGTGCTGGCCGGCCTCGCCCTGGGTGCGGCATCATCGCTCAAATTCACCGCCTGGCCACTGGTCCTCTTCGCCCTGTGGGCGGCGCGGGACCTGAAGCTGCACCGGGCCGCCGGCCGGTATGCGATCGGGGTGATCGCGGTGGTCGGCCCGGTCGTGCTCCCGGTGGCCCTCCGGAATCCCTCTGCCTTCATCGACAACGTGATCCGGTTCCCCCTCGGACTGGCCGGGGTCTCGTCGCCGGCGGCCAGCGCGCTGCCCGGGCACATCCTGGTGTCGGCCTTTCCCGGGTCCCACCGGGCCTACGTGGTGGTCCTGGGTGTCGCGGGGATCGCCCTGGTGGCCCGGTTCCTGGTCAAGAAGCCCCCGGGTGACGCAGCCGCGGTGGCCACCTTCACCGGATGGGTGATGCTGGTCGCCATCCTGTTGGCGCCGGCCACCCGGGTCGGCTACCTGCTGTACCCGATCAACCTGTTCGTCTGGGCCTGGATGCTCCGCCGCTCGGACGATCCCGCCCTTGCCCACGGGCCATCGGGCGGCGAGCGCGGCGGAGCGGTATCGGAGTGCCGCGGCGCGACCGACGGTCAGTTGTCGTCGGGGAGCTCGAACACCTCGACGGAGAACGGTGTCGATCCCGCCGAGGTGGTGGGGGAGACCACCACGCCGACCTCCCAGTAGAAGGAGTCGCCGCTGCCCTTCTTGGCCAGGACTTCGGTCCCCTGGGCCAGTCGGGATGCTCCCGAGCCGACGTAGATCACCTTCCACCCGAGCTTGGGCAGGACGGTCCGGTAGACGTCGGCCACCTGGTCGCTGGAGAGCCCGGTCCGGAGCTTCACCGTCCGGTCGAACTGGCTGACGCTCTGGTCGGAGTTGACGTGCCCGGTCACCGCGCTGCCCGTGGGCACGGCCAGAGACCCGATGATGTCGGCCGGAGGCTCACCGGCGCTGACGATGGACCTCATCGCCTGGGCGGCCGGGGTGAGCTGCACCACGGTCCCGCCGGGGATGGTCACGCGGTGCACCGACAGCGACGGCGCGCCGCCGGAGGCGAGGGCTGAGCCCACCACGCCGGCCACCACGATGAACCCGGCGATCCCGAGGACCACCAGGGCCGGGCCCCGCACCGACACCGGCTGGAACGGCGGAGCGGTGTGGTCGGCTGCGGTCGGAGCGTCCGGATCCACCTGCTCGGAGTTCGGTGGACGATCGTCGTGGGGAGGAGTTGCGCGCTCGGACGAGGTGCTCACCATGACCCGACCATGGTAATGGCCCCCGGGCCCGTGCCCTGGTCGGCCAGTCCTGGCCCCCGGGGTCAGTGGACCTGGTCCGGATCGGGTGGGCGTGGCCTGCTCAGAACGGAGCGGACGTGTCCTCGGGGCCGATGGTCCGCTGCAGGGCGGGCTGGTCGAGGGAGACGGCCAGCCGGGTGGAGACCAGGGCGGCGCCGACGGTGACGGCGAGGATTCCCCAGCGGCTGCGTCGCGGAAGGCTCGCGAAGGCCAGCATGGTGGCCAGCGCGTCCACCGTGTCGGCCATGCCCCCGAGGGCCACCCACGGCCTGGCTTCCTGGTCGGAGAGGGCGAGACCGCGCAGTGCGCCGAATCCGAGGGCGAGGTCGCGCCCGCCCATGGTCCGGGCCAGGAGCCTGCTGGCCGGGACGTCAGCGGCGGCGCCGATCCACGGACGGGCCATCAGGGTGGGTGCGGCGACGGCGGCCGCCCCGATCCCCACGCGGCCCCAGGCCACCTGCCGGGCCAGCTTCCGGGAGAGGGCGCGATCCATGCCCGGAAACCTACCGCCCGTCCCGGTCGGCGGTACCCCGACCACCCGATCTGAGGCCGAATTCGCTGATGTACCACCTAGCGAGCTCGGACTGCTACGCAGTGTGGGCATTTCGTTCATCTGATGTTTACTTTTGACTTCCGATCCTGCACAATGCGAGGTGCGTTGGCGAGCGACTGTTGCCCGTCATGTGGAGGGGTGCCCGGTCTCGCACCGGTTGCAGGATCCTGTGCAGTGGGGACGGAGTGGCCGGGTCGTGAGATCCCGGCCACTTTCGTGTCCGGGCTCCGTCCGCCGACGTCATTCGGTGGTCTCGGGGGATGGCGACGACCAGCCGAGATGATCGAGTGGGCCGTGACCCTGGCCCAGCCTCCAGGAGGCACCACCCACCAGAGCGCGGTGCACGAACGCCCTGGCCGCGTCGACGGCGTCGGGGATGGTGGCACCGAGGGCGAGCTCGGCGGTGATGGCCGCGGACAGGGAGCAGCCGGTCCCATGGGTGTTGGCCGTGTCCACCAGGGGTTGCGACACGATGGTGACCTCCGATCCGTCGAAGAGCACGTCGGATACGACGTCGGGAGCGTCCGGGTGGCCGGGAACGCCGACACCGGGCAGGTGGCCGCCCTTGACCAGCACCCAGGCGGGGCCGAGGTCGTGGATCCGACGGGCTGCCTCGACCATGGCCGCCACGTCGGCCAACGTCTCGCCGGGGCCGGGATCGATGCCCGCCAACAGGGCGGCCTCCCACAGATTGGGCGTCACGATGAGGGCCTGGGGGAGAAGCATCCGACGGTACGCCTCGATGCCTTCGGTGACCAGCAGGGCCCGGCCGGTCGACGCCACCATCACCGGATCGACCACCAGCCGGGGGAGATCGCCGGCCACCGCCCGCCGGGTCACCGTCTCCACCACGTCCGGCGTGCCCAGCATGCCGGTCTTCACGGCCACCACGACCATGTCGTCGACCACCGCACCGATCTGGGCATCGACCATCGACGGGGGAACATGGAGCACCTCGCGCACCTCGACCGTGCTCTGCGCGGTCACCGCGGTGATGGCGGTGGTGGCCAGTACGCCGAGGGCGCCCATGGTCTTGATGTCCGCCTGGATGCCCGCTCCCGCACCCGAGTCCGACCCGGCGATGGACAGTGCCACCGGCGGATCGCCGCTGGCGGTCACGGGTCGATCATGCCGTCGAAGGAGCTGGACGCCTCGGCGTGGGAGCGCCGGGTGATCCGTCCCGCCTCCCGGGCGGCCCGCCCGGCACTGACCGCCTCCCGCATGGCCCGGGCCATCAGGTCCGGCCGCCGGGCACGGGTCACCGCCGAGGCCACCAGTACGGCGTCGCACCCGAGCTCCATGGCCAGACAGGCGTCCGAGGCGGTGCCGATGCCGGCGTCGAGCACCACCGGCACCCCGGCCTGCTCGACGATCAGGGCGATGTTGTACGGGTTGCGGATGCCCATGCCGCTGCCGATGGGTGAGCCGAGCGGCATCACCGCGGCACAGCCGGCCTGTTCCAGTCGCCGGGCGGCGATCGGGTCGTCGCTGCAGTAGGGGAGGACGACGAACCCGTCATCGACCAGCTCCTCAGCCGCCGCCACCAGCTCCACCGTGTCGGGGAGCAGCGTCCGGTCGTCCCCGATGACCTCGAGTTTGATCCAGTCGGTCCCGAAGGCCTCGCGGGCCAGCTTGGCGGTGAGGATGGCATCCGAGGCGGTGAAGCATCCGGCGGTGTTGGGTAGGACCCGGATGCCGAGCTCCTCCATCAGGTCGACCAGCGAGTGGCGGGTGGAAGGGTCGACCCGGCGGACGGCGACAGTGGCCATGGCCGTCCCGGACTCGATCAGCGCCTGTCGCAGGGAGTCGGTGCTGGCCATGCCCCCGGTGCCCATGATCAGACGCGACCCGAGGGTGGTCCCGGCGACGGTCAGCCCAGTGGTGGCCGCACCTGGCGCCGACCCGGTGGTCTCGGATGGTTCCATCGGCTCCCACGGTACCGCCGCCGCCGGGACCGGCTTGTCGTCGGTCAGCCGCCGGCGGCGGCGGTGACGATCTCGATCCGGTCGCCGGGGCCCACCCGGGTCTGCGCCCA
The DNA here is from genome assembly GCA_017883065.1 of Acidimicrobiales bacterium. GTDB lineage: Bacteria > Actinomycetota > Acidimicrobiia > Acidimicrobiales > RAAP-2 > Bog-756. Next base: position 26,120 of record JADGOG010000018.1, read on the forward strand.
GGTGCTCCTCGGGACGACATCGCCGTTCCGGGCCACGGCGATCCCGCGAGGGGACGGGCACCACTGGTCGACCAGGTCGGCGATGGTGGCCTGGTCGGGGCTGTCCCAGGGGCTGCCGTTGACCACGATGGCGCTCATCGGCCGACGTCGGAGGGTGCGGCCCCACCGGTGGACGGCCCATCCACGGGTCCGGTCCCCGACCGGACCGGTGATGCGAAGCGAGCCGGGCCGAACCGGGCGAAGGGTCCCTGCCCGTCATGCTCCCCGTGCCGGCTGTCGAGCATCGCCGCCACCGCCTGGGCGGTGAGCGGGGCCAGCAGGATGCCGTTGCGGAAGTGGCCGGTGGCCATCAACAGACCGGCGATCCCGGTGCGACCCACGATGGGGGCGTTGTCCGGTGAGCCGGGACGCAGCCCGGTGGTGATGTCGACCAGCTCGTACTCCTCCAGCGACGGGATCAGTCGCCGGGCATCGTCCAGGAGGTCACCCACCGCACCCACCTGCACGGTCGTGTCGAACCCCTTCTCCTCGACCGTGGCCCCGACCACCACCGAGCGGTCGGGCCGGGGCACCAGATAGCAGGACCGCCCGTGGACGAGGCCGCGCACCGTTCGCCGCAGCCCGGCCACGCCGTCGCCGGCGCGGAGTCGCAGGGTCAGTCCCTTGACCGGCCGGACCGGGGGAAGCACGTGCTCGGGGAGGCCGCCCAGCTGTCCCGACCGGCACCCGGCGGCCACCACCACCACAGTGCCGGCCAGGGCCTCGGCGGTGCCCAGGACGACCCCGGTGACCCCGTCGGTGCCGGTGGTCACCTCGACCACCTCGTCCTCCACGAAGGTGACACCGCGGGAGCGGCAGGCGAGGATCAGGGCCTCCACGACCCGGCGGTTGTCCACCTGGTGATCGTCGACCAGCTCGGCGCCTCCCCGGATACCCGGTGCCAGCAGCGGCTCGGCGGCCCGACACTCCCGTGCCGAGCGTCGATGGGCGGAGAGCCCGAGGGTACGGCGGTAGTCGAGGAGGTCGTCGGTCGCCGCCAGGTCGGAGGGGTCCACCGCCACCAGCAGCGTCCCCTCGGCCACCAGGTCGACCGCCATGCCGGACTCGTGCTCGAGCACCCGGGCGAAGGCCGGCCATGCCCGGACCGCCTCGATGTTCAACGCGGTGAGGGCGTCCTCTCCGAAGTGGGCCTCGCCGACCGGCGCCAGCATCCCCGCCGCGGCCCAGCTGGCCCCGTGTCCGGGTCGGGTGTCGACCACGGTGACGGCGTGCCCGGCGACGGCGGCCTTCCAGGCGATGGACAGGCCGATGACCCCGCCGCCCACGACCAGCACGTCGGTCGGAGTGCCTGGGGACATGGGCCCATGGTAGAGGTGGGCAGGTGGGGATGAGTCCGGGACCGGTCTCCGGCCGAGCACACCTCCGGCCCATCCGGCCGAGGGGCTGACAGCCGGGGCTCGACGGCCGCCGCTCAGTTCCCGAAGCCGACCTGCCGGTGGGGGAGGGGGGCCAACCGGGTGCTGGCGTCGGCCACCTCGTCGGCCAGGCCGTAGGCCACCGCTTCGGTGCCGGTCAGGAAGAGACCCCGGCCGGCGTCGTCGAGGATGCGTTGGACGGAGTGGCCGGACAGTTGGGCCAGCCGTCCGCAGAAGGCCTTCCACTGATCGTGGTGGGCGGCGGCAAGCAGCTGGATGCGGCTGGCATCGCCGTGGGCCTCCATGGTCGGCTCGAAGAGCCCCAGACGGGCGTGGGGGGCCATGGTCCGCTGGCGGCAGGCGGCGAAGACGCCCACCGGTGGCCCGACGGCCTGCCCACTGCACCAGGCGTCGACCGGTACGCCGAGCAGGTCGATGACGTCGATGAGAGCCAGGGCGGCACCGATGGATCCGCCGTTGGAGTCGATGCGCATGGTCACCGGCTGGTCGCCGGTGGCATCCAACGTCATGAGGGAGGCACCCACCTCGTTGGCGGCCCGGTCGTCGAGCTCCCCGGTCACCAGGACCACCCGGCGGTCCAAGAGCTGTCGCCGCATCCACTGGTCGAGGCTGGGTGCCGTGCCGTCGTCGGCATCGCCGGGGAGCCAGTCGGGACCGCTCACGGCTCCTCCTCGGTGAACGTCCAGTCCAGCTTCCAGCCGATGGCCGCCGCGTACCGATCGACGGTGGACAGGAGCACGTCGGTGGAACCGGTCTCCATGCGGGCCACGGCCGACTGCGACGTGCCCATGCGGGCCGCCACCTGGGTCTGGGACAGCCCGAGGGACCGTCTCCGTTCCACCAGCTCGTCGCTGAGTGCCCGCCGGCGGTCGGACATCTCGCGGAAGCCGGGGAACACCGGTTGGTGCCGTCGCTCGTCGGTCATGTGGTGCTCTCGCCCGGCCTCGGTGGCCCGTCCGGTTCCATCACTTCAATGGTATCTCAAGAATGAGATATTCTCACCGGAGAGCCGGAGCGGACCATCCGCACCGGCCGTACCGGGGAGGTGCCCGATGGCCCTGCAGCAGTCTCTCATTCCGACGGTCCTGGAGGAGTCGAGCAGGGGGGAGCGGGCCTTCGACATCTTCTCACTCCTGCTTCGCGAGCGAATCGTCTTCCTGGGGCAGGAAGTGGACGACCAGATCGCCAACCTGATCATCTCGCAGATGCTCTACCTCGAAGCCCAGGACCCCGAGAAGGACATCGCCCTCTACATCAATTCGCCTGGCGGCATGGCCTATGCCGGAATGGCCATCTACGACGTGATCCAGCACGTTCGGCCCGACGTGTCGACCATCTGCGTGGGCATGGGGATGTCGGCGGCGGCCATGGTGCTCGCCGGAGGTGCACCCGGCAAGCGGCTGGCACTGCCCAACGCCCGCATCATGATCCACCAGGGCAGTGCCGGGACCCGGGGTGCCCCCAGTGACATGGAGATCCAGCTCCGGGAGGTCCTGGCCATCACCCACCGGATGGCCGAGATCATCGCCCACCACAGCGGGAGGTCGGTCGACCAGGTGGCCACCGACATCGACCGCGACTACTTCATGACGCCCGAGGAAGCGGTGGAGTACGGGTTGATCGACGGGATCGTCGCCCCCCAGCGGGGGCTCGGTGCCGCCCCGCTGGTGTCCGCCGCCGGGTGATCGCCCGCAGAGTGGGGCTCTCCGCTCTGCGTGTACAATCTTCCGACCGCGCATGGGCCAACGTCGTCCCGGGCGAGTAGATCCACTTACCTCGTTGGAGCGACTTGATGACGAACATTGCGGGAGAACATCCTGACGCCCCGGTTGCCGCAGGCACGATGCGCCTCGCCCCCCCTCGCCGTCGCGACCGGACGACGCCCCGGGCGGATCGGCGGATCCCTGCCCCGCCGACCGGAGGGCTCTACGACCCCCGGTTCGAGCACGACGCCTGCGGGGTCGCCCTGGTGGCCGATCTGCACGGACGCCCGTCCCACACCCTGGTGCGCCAGGCCATCTCCGCCCTCGAGCACCTCGCCCACCGCGGGGCCACCGGCAGCGAGGAGGACAGCGGCGACGGCGCCGGAATCCTGATCCAGGTCCCCCACGAGTTCTACGCCGCCGAGGTGGACTTCGACCTGCCCGACCGGGGCCACTATGCCACGGGGATCGCCTTCCTCTCCCGCGACGCCGAGCGGGCCCAGGATGCCCGCTCCTCCATCGAGAAGCTGGCCGGTGATGAGGGTCTGGTGGTCATCGGCTGGCGGGACGTGCCCATCCACGACACCACCCTCGGGTCCATCGCCGAAGCGGCCATGCCCTCCATCCACCAGGTCTTCGTCGCCCCGACACCGGGCACCGCGTTGGGCCACGATCCGTCGCTGGCCGTCGATCGACTGGCCTTCGTCCTGCGCAAGCGGGCGGAGCACGAGATCGATGACTGCTACGTCGTCTCGTTGTCGTCCCGGACCATCACCTACAAGGGGATGTTGACCTCGCACCAGTTGGCGGAGTTCTTCCCCGATCTCTCCGACGAGCGGGTCACCAGCGGACTGGCCCTCGTCCACTCGCGGTTCTCCACCAACACCTTCCCGTCATGGCCCCTGGCCCACCCCTACCGCTACCTGGCCCACAACGGGGAGATCAACACCCTGGCCGGCAACCGCAACTGGATGCGCGCCCGCGAGGCGCTGTGTGCGTCGGACCTCATCCCCGGTCTGGAGCGGGCATTCCCGATCATCACCCCCGGATTCAGCGACTCGGCCTCTTTCGACGAGGTGCTCGAACTGCTCCACCTGGGTGGCCGGCCCCTCCATCACGCCGTGCTGATGATGATCCCCGAGGCCTGGGAGAACCACCCGACCATGGATACGGCCCGGCGGGCCTTCTACCGCTACCACGCGTCGCTGATGGAGCCGTGGGACGGACCGGCGGCGGTGGCCTTCACCGACGGGACGGTGATCGGAGCGGTCCTCGACCGCAACGGGCTCCGCCCGGCCCGCTACTGGGTCACCGACGACGGACTCGTGGTCCTGGCCAGCGAGGTCGGCGTCATCGACGTGCCCCCGAGCAAGGTGGTGCGCAAGGGTCGCCTGCAGCCGGGTCGGATGTTCCTGGTGGACACCGTCCAGGGGCGCATCGTCGACGACGACGAGATCAAGGCGGACCTGGCCGCCGAGCAGCCCTACCTGCAGTGGTTGGAGGAGGGCCAGATCGATCTGGACGACCTGCCTCCACGCGTCATGCTCACCCCGCAGCACGCCTCGGTGGTCGGGCGTCAGCGCCTCTTCGGGTACACCAACGAGGAGCTCCGCCTCATCCTCCAGCCGATGGCCAAGGCGGGGATCGAGCCGATCGGCTCGATGGGGACCGACACCGCCATCGCCGTCCTGTCCGACCGACCCCGGCTTCTCTACGACTACTTCACCCAGCTCTTCGCCCAGGTCACCAACCCTCCGCTGGATGCCATCCGCGAGGAGCTGGTCACCTCGCTCCTGTCGACCCTGGGCCCCGAGTCGAACCTGCTCGAGCCCACCGCGCAATCGTGCCGCCAGATCGTCCTGCCCATGCCGGTCATCGACAATGACGACCTGGCCAAGCTGCTCTACGTCAACGAGGACGGGAGCACCCCGGGATTCAGTGCCTTCGCCATCGACGGCCTCTTCGAGGTGGCCGGCGGCGGCGCAGCCCTGCGCAGCGCCATCGACGAGGTGCGCCGCCAGGTGAGCGCGGCCATCGCCGGCGGCGCAGACGTGATCGTGCTCTCCGACCGTAACTCGACCGCCCAGCTGGCCCCCATCCCGTCCCTGCTGCTGGTGTCGGCCGTCCACCACCATCTGGTGCGGGAGAAGACCCGGACCAGGGTGGGCCTGGTGGTGGAGTCGGGGGACGCCCGCGAGGTCCACCACATGGCCCTGCTCAAGGGGTTCGGTGCCGCCGCCATCAACCCGTACCTGGCCTTCGAGACCATCGACGACATGATCGCGTCGGGGACGCTGACCGGGGTGACCCCCCGCCAGGCGCAGAAGAACTACATCAAGGCTGCCTCCAAGGGCATCATCAAGGTGATGTCCAAGATGGGCATCTCGACAGTGGCCTCGTACACCGGCGCCCAGGTGTTCGAGGCGGTCGGCCTGGCTCCCGAGGTGATCGAGGAGTACTTCGCCGGCACGGTGTCCCGTATCGGCGGGGTCGGCCTCGACGTGCTGGCCGACGAGGTGGCCACCCGTCACCGGATGTCCCATCTGGACCGCCCCTCCGAGCTGGCCCACCGTGAGCGCGAGGTGGGCGGCGAGTACCAGTGGCGCCGCGAGGGGGAGGTGCACCTGTTCAACCCGAAGACGGTGTTCAAGCTGCAGCACGCCACCCGGACCAAGCGGTACGAGGTGTTCAAGGAGTACACCAAGGCGGTCAACGACCAGTCCTCGGACCTGGCCACCCTGCGCGGCCTGATGCATCTGCGTACCGGCTCGCTTCCCCCGGTCCCCATCGAGGAGGTGGAGCCGGCCTCGGCCATCCTGGCCCGATTCTCGACCGGAGCCATGTCGTACGGGTCGATCTCGGCCGAGGCCCACGAGACCCTGGCCATCGCCATGAACCGCCTCGGCGGCCGGTCCAACACCGGTGAAGGCGGCGAGGACGCCGACCGGTTCACCCCCGACGCCAACGGCGACCTGCGGCGCAGTGCCATCAAGCAGGTGGCGTCGGGACGGTTCGGGGTCACCTCGGAGTACCTGGTCAACGCCGACGACATCCAGATCAAGATCGCCCAGGGGGCCAAGCCCGGCGAGGGCGGCCAGCTGCCCGGGCACAAGGTCTACCCGTGGATCGCCAAGACCCGGTTCTCCACCCCGGGGGTCGGCCTCATCTCGCCCCCGCCGCACCACGACATCTACTCGATCGAGGACATCGCCCAGCTCATCCACGACCTGAAGTCGGCCAATCCCGAGGCGCGCATCCACGTCAAGCTGGTGGCGGAGGTCGGCGTGGGTACGGTGGCTGCCGGCGTGGCCAAGGCCCACTCCGACGTGGTGCTGATCTCCGGGCACGACGGGGGCACCGGGGCCACGCCGCTCACCTCCCAGAAGCACGCCGGCATCCCCTGGGAGCTGGGCCTGGCCGAGACCCAGCAGACCCTGCTGGCCAACGACCTGCGCGACCGGATCGTGGTGCAGGTCGACGGCCAGATGAAGACCGGCCGGGACGTGATCATCGGCGCCCTGCTCGGGGCCGAGGAGTTCGGGTTCGCTACCGCACCCCTGGTGGTGTCCGGCTGCATCATGATGCGGGTCTGTCACCTCGACACCTGTCCGGTGGGGATCGCCACGCAGAACCCGACCCTGCGGGCCCGGTTCTCGGGAACTCCCGAGTTCGTCGAGACCTTCTTCGAGTACATCGCCGAGGAGGTGCGCGAGGAGCTGGCCGC